>NZ_JAZQRK010000001.1:0-81855 GCF_045629545.1 Chryseobacterium sp.
TAATTTACTGTAAATCAGAAAGTAAAAATGGATACAAAAGTTTAAATTCGGATTTTGAAGTTTTTATTGTTAGAATGTCTTTAAACCTCAAAGGGAATAAAGGGCTTATTTGGAATGAGAAGTTTTCGACACCTAAGTCATATAAAAAATAATTCTATGTTGGAGGAAGAGATCAGAAGTTTGGGAAATCTGAGATTTCCTGAAGGTTTAGAAAGCTACTTTCTTGTAACAATATACTTAAGATGACTTTTGTTGACTTCAAAAGGGACGAAAGAGGTTATTTCAATGGATAGTTTTAGACACATTAGTCATTTGAGATGTGTGATTCTATGTTCGAAGAAGAACACAGAAGTTTTGGAAATCTGGGATTTCCTGGATCTTGATATTATTATTAAAACTTAAAAGTTTTGAAAACCTTTGAGGTTTGGATATTTTCTAGAATTTGGTGTGGGTAAGCAATAGCCCGGATTGAACGGCTTGTTTGACTTCGTCCAATCACTTCGGCAGATTTGAGCTCTTTTTGTGGCGAGGATTTGCCGTGGACACAAAAAAGCGAGTAGTGAAAGCCGGAAATGGCTATGAAATTGGTTGATGGATGTCGTAAGATAGTAATTGGTGATTGGGCAAAATTGGCAGGGTCAAAGTTTTTCATCTGATCTTATGTTTACCTGAGTTCGGGATAAAAAATGAGATATAATTTGTAAAGAATAGCAATAATTCGTATATTTAAGTTTCTGTCATTCAAATATTTAAACGATTTATTGCTATGAATTGAAAGACCAAATTATAAATACTTTTTTACAAATTGATGATTTTTATAAAGAGTTTGATGCACAAATTAAAAAATTAAAGCTTGATGCTTTAGGAGACAACAAGAGGAGAAGGAACAGAAATTCAAAGATGCTTGATTCTGAAATTATCACAAGCATAATAGGTTTTCATTTGGGAGCTCACAAAACGTTTAAGCATTATTACAAAGAAATAGTTTGTGGGTATAGGAAAAATCTGTTTCCAAACAGTCTTTCCTACAACAGGTTTATCGAACTTCAACAAAGATGTTTTGATGTTTTTGCCATATTTTTAAAAGAAAAATGTCTGGGAAAATGCACAGGAATAAGCTTTATGGATAGTACAACTTTGAAAGTTTGCAGAAACCAAAGAATATATAATCATAAAGTTTTCAAAGGTCTGTCAGAACGCGGAAAATCCTCAATGGGCTGGTTTTACGGTTTCAAACTGCATTTGGTATGCAATGAAGAGGGAGAACTTTTATCTTTCTATGTGACAAAAGGAAATGTGGATGATCGAAATCCAACACACGTTAAGAAGATGACCAAGCAACTGTATGGGAAATTGTTTGCCGATAAAGGATACCATTCAAAAGCCCTGTGGGAGATGCTTTTTGCAGATGGAATTCAATTATTTACAAAGCTAAGAAAGAATATAAAAAATCATACTATGAATATGGAAAACGAGATTTTGCTCAGAAAAAGAGCCATCATTGAAACCATAAATGATGAATTGAAGAATCACTGTTAGGTTGAACACACCTGACATCGCAGTGTGAACAATTTTATAATGAATATTTTGGGAGGGCTGACAGCATACTGTTTATTTCCAAAAAATCCGTCACTTAATTGGAAAAAAGTAAATGACGATCAATTATTTTTAAATTTTGCTTAAACCGAACTCAGGTTTTGTTAAGTACTCAAAAGGATTTTCCATTAGAATAGTTAAACCCCATGAGATAAAAATTATGGCCTATATATAAGGACTGCTATTAAATAGCATGTGATTCTAATAAATAATATTTATTGATAAACCTATTTTGATCTTTATACACTATATTAGTCTGTAAATATAAGTATTATGTTTCTCGATCTATTTTTCCCCAATCGTTGTCTGCACTGCAACCGTATAATTGATGCGAAACTTATTGTTTGTGGAGTTTGTTTTGAGCAAATTCATTTTACGCATTTTGACTTTTCTGGTGAAAATGATCTTAAAAAAAAATGTAAACTTTTGTTTCCTGTGGAAAATGCTTATGCACTGATGAAATTTGAAAAAGAAAATCTAAGCAGAAAAATTATTCATGAGTTAAAATATAGAAGCAGAGAAATTGTTGGGAAAATATTATCAGAATGGACTATTGAGAGATTGAATTTTGGAACAGACAAACCTGATTTGATTGTTACAGTACCCTTGCATCCAAAAAAGCACAAAGAAAGAGGCTACAACCAACTTCATCTTTTTGCCAACGAAATAGCCAATTATTACAGAATCCCTATAGATCATGATTTGGTTGCCAGAAATAGATATAGTAAAGCACAGGCCTTAAGAGACAAAGTACAAAGATTAGGGAAAGAAAACACTTTTTCTCTAACCAAAGATATTTCGGGGAAACATATCTTGCTGATAGATGATGTCTTTACCACAGGAAACACACTAGCTACAATTGCCTGGGAATTGCTTTTTGATGAGAGTAATAAAATAAGCATTTTGGTTATGGCGGTAGATGAATAAAATTTCACACATCTAAAAATACAAAGGATTTATTTCTCTTTTTATACTGAAAGTAGTAATACTACAAGAAATCGTAATACTACTACAAAATTTGAAATAACTACGAAAATGTTTCACGGTAGCCACTAACGCTTCTATCTTTGCTAAACAAATACTATTATAATCACAAAATATTAATTTAAAATAAAAAGATTATGGCAGCAAATTCAATGGAAGTGAAGGGCAAAAATTACTAAAGCTAAATTATAGTGTATCTAGATCTACAGACGTTTCTGGACGTGTAGCTTCTGATCCCTCTAACGCAATTATTAAATTAACAATAGAAGCAACTGAGAAATCTGAAATCTTAGAAAGTCTATTGAACGGTAAATATAAGCCAACAACGGGTGAAATAACCTTCAACAAATCTCATGAAGAAGGAACTTTGATTACCCTAAATTGGGAAAACGGATACGTTATCCAGCACGAAGTTGACTTTGATGCAGTAGACCAAAATTCTGTGCTGATCAATTTTATCGTGTGTGCAGAAAAAATAAATTATGGTAATGCAGCTTACGAAGGAATTTGGCCTAGTGCATAATTTATGATATCACATACTATACAATTTAATATTATTTTCATTAGCGTTTTTCATAATAAACTAATTACTGTCAGAGATAATTTTGAAATTATCTCTGAAGTTTTTCCCCATAACTAAGATCTCCAGCATCCCCCAAACCGGGCGTAATATACCCTTTGGAAGTCAGCTGATCATCTATAGCACCCACCCAAATTTTGGCATTGGGATATGCTTTTTCTATCACTTCTATTCCTTGTTTTGACGCAATAGCCACTACCACGTGAAGTTGAGAAGGATTACCATTAGTAAGCAAATCTTTTATGGCTTCTATTAAAGAGGCGCCAGTTGCGAGCATTGGATCTGCAACAATAAGCGGTCTGCCTTCTATATTTGGGCAAGTAAGATAATCTTGCTTTATAGAAAAATAATCGTTAGCATCATGTTTTCTGTATGCCGCAACAAAACCACAATCTGCATGATCCAGATAATTAAGAATTCCTTGAAACAGAGGAACGCCAGCTCTAAGAATCGTTGTAATAACTGGCTGTACAGCTATTTCTTGAACTTTGATGGTATCTAAAGGAGTCTGAATTTCTATTTCCTTTTGTTCTAAACCTTTACTAATTTCAAAAGCGGCAATTTCGCCTATACGTTCCATATTTCTACGAAATCTCATTCGATCGTTTTGAACCTCTACATTTCGTAGTTCGTTGATCCATGTATTTACTAATGAAAATTGTTTTGATAATTCTACGGTCATCTTGTTGAATAACTTTTAATAAAATTAGGTGATATAAACAAATCCCTCTTAGACTAAATCTAAAAGGGATCGGTATTTTTTATTTTTGTCTGAAATAAATTTCAATAGGAACTCCGGTGAACCCGAATTCTTTTCTCAATTGGTTTTCTGTAAATCTTTTGTAACCTTCTTTCACGTATTGAGGCAAGTTGCAGAAAAACACAAATTGAGGAGAAGGCGTAGGAAGCTGTACACAATATTTAATTTTAATGTATTTCCCTTTGATAGCTGGCGGCGGAGTACGCTCGAAGATAGGAAGCATCACTTCATTTAATTTTGAAGTTTTGATTTTCTTTTTACGATCTTCGTAAACAACCATTGCCATATCTACGGCTTTCAGAATTCTCTGTTTTGTAAGTGCAGAAACAAAAAGAATAGGAATATCGCTAAACTGACCAATTTTTGCTCTAATAGATTGTTCGAAATCTCTAATCGTGTTGGTTTCTTTATCTTCGATCAGATCCCACTTGTTCACTACAATGACAATTCCTTTTCTATTTTTCTGCGCAAGACCAAAGATATTCATATCTTGAGATTCCCAACCTAATGTAGCATCTACCATGATGATAACAACGTCTGAAAATTCTATAGAACGGATAGATCTCATTACAGAGTAAAATTCTAGATCCTCGTTTACTTTAGATTTACGACGCATACCTGCAGTATCTACCAAAACAAACTCGTGTCCAAATTTGTTGTACAAAGTTTGGATACTATCTCTTGTGGTGCCTGCTACATCTGTCACAATGTTTCTATCTGCATCTAATAATGCATTGGTAAGTGTAGATTTCCCCACATTGGGTCTACCTGCAATGGTAATTTTTGGCAAACCTTCGAAAGGGTCATTATATTCTGTATTAGGAAAATCTCCCACTACAGCATCTAATATTTCTCCTGTACCAGAACCTGTAGCTGATGATAAGGTGTAATATTTTTCTATACCCAATTGGTAAAATTCGGTAGCTGCCAATTCTTCTTTATTGGTATCTACTTTATTGACAACAATATAAACTTTTTTGTTTGATCTTCTCAGCAATTCGTAGATTTCATGGTCTGTATCGGTAAGGCCTTCGTCCACGTTCATCATGAAGATAATAGAAGTAGCCTCATCTATAGCCAACTGTACTTGTTTACGGATTTCTTGTTCGAAAACATCATCTGTACCTACATCATATCCACCTGTATCAATAACAGTGAAGTCTACCCCATTCCAATCAGATTTTCCATAATGACGGTCTCTGGTAACACCTGCAGTAGAATCCACAATGGCTTCTCTTCTCTCTAAAAGACGATTAAAAAGTGTGGATTTCCCAACATTGGGACGTCCAACAATAGCAACAATATTTGACATAAAAATGTTTAATAATCCTTCGACAAAGCTTAGGATAAGATTATCAATGGGTTACTCCAACCATTGGAGCCCAATTTTTTGCAAAGGTACGGCTTTATTCTTTACTATAAAGAAATGATTTTTGGTAACCTTTTATTCTTAGGTTTAAATTATAATAAAATTTTTCATAAATTTAGTCAATCAATACGTTTTAAAGTAAAATAGACTCAAGTTATTAATTTTATTGTATTTGTATTATGAAAAAGTTTTTAGTTGTGCTATTAGTGGCATTTATAATTATCCAGTTTTTCCCTATTGATAAATCCAACCCCCCAATAGACAAAGGGATGGATTTTTTATCTATAAAAAATACGCCAGAACCTATTGCAAAAATCATAACTACTTCCTGTTATGATTGCCATTCTAATGAATCTAAATATCCTTGGTATTCTAATATTGCGCCTGCCTCCTGGCTTCTCCAAAACCATATTAAAGAGGGAAGAAAACACCTTAATTTTTCTACTTTTGCGATGTACGAACCAAAACGACAGATTAAAAAGATGGAAGAATGTGTGGAGATGATAGAAAAAAATGAAATGCCCTTAGAATCCTATTTTATCGGTCATCAGGATGCAAAAATAACAGAGGTACAGAGGCAAGACTTAATAAAGTATTTCAAGAGATCAATAGAAGATACAGAAATTAAAATGAGATAAATAACGTCTATATCAGTACTGTAACTATATTTATCTATGCTTGCTCCTATATTTTGTTCTTTCAAAATTATAAATTTTTATTAAAATATCACAAACCCTAAAGTTTTTTAATCGTTTTTTTTATTAATCCATATATTTGCAGACTATGGAATACAATACCCAAAAAACTCAGCTTAATATGCCAGAATATGGCAGAATTATACAAGAATTGGTTGAGCGTTGCAAAAAGCTTTCTACAAAAGAAGAGAGAAACGAAATGGCAATGGCGATTATCGATTTTATGGGACAAAGAAACCCACAACTAAGAGACGAAGACAATTATAAACATAAACTTTGGGACCATCTATATATCTTATCCAATCATGATTTGGATATAGACCCTACTTACCCTTTCCCGACAAAAGAAGAATTGGCAGAAAAACCAAAGAAAATGGATTACCCAAAACTTCAAGGTGATTTCAAATTTTACGGAAAAAGTATTCTTCAATTGATAGAGAAAGCAATAGAACTTGAGCCGGGTGATGAAAAAGAAGCCCTGATAGAAGTTATTGCTAATAATATGAAGAAGTCTTACAATGTTTATAATAAAGAACATGTAACGGACGATGTAATCTTTCGTCATCTAAAGACTTTGTCTGAAAACAGACTAGATCTTACCAATATTGAGAGTTTGGAAAAAAGCAAAATCTATTACGCAACTGCCAATAGAAATAACGCTAATAGAAACCTCAACCAAAATAGAAATCAAACAAATAAAAAAAGATTTAATAATAACAACAATAACCAGAATAGAAGATAATGAATGGTACATTTCAAATAAGAGGAGGAAAAAGACTGCATGGTGAAATCACTCCACAAGGTGCGAAAAATGAAGCTTTACAAATCTTATGCGCAGTATTATTAACAGATGAGGAGGTTAGAATAAAAAATATACCAGACATCCATGACGTCAACAGACTGATTGAAATCTTGGGGGATTTTGGAGTTAAAGTAACCAAAAATGCTCATGGCGATTTTACTTTCAGATCAGACAATGTAAATTTTGATTATATAAAATCTAATGAGTTCAAAAAAGACGGAGCAAAACTAAGAGGATCTATCATGCTGATGGGTCCAATGTTGGCAAGATATGGTGAGGCTTATATGCCAACACCTGGAGGCGACAAAATTGGAAGAAGAAGATTGGATACCCACTTTCAAGGATTAGTAGAACTTGGAGCCGAGTTTAAATATGATGAGGAAGAATATTTCTATTCTTTAAAAGCCAAAGAACTAAACGGAAAATTTATCCTTTTGGAAGAAGCTTCCGTTACTGGTACAGCCAACATTATTATGGCTGCTGTATTGGCGAAAGGTAAAACAAGAATCTACAACGCTGCTTGCGAACCCTACTTGCAACAACTTTGCAAAATGCTGAATAGAATGGGTGCGCAGATTTCGGGTATAGGATCTAATCTTGTAACAATAGAAGGAGTAAAGCACCTTGGAGGAACCGAGCATACAATGCTACCCGATATGGTAGAAATTGGATCTTGGATTGGTCTTGCTGCAATGACGAAATCTGAAATCACGATAAAAAATGTGAATTGGAACCAGCTAGGTGTAATCCCAAATACATTCAGAAAATTAGGAATTCAGCTAGAGCAAAGTGGTGATGATATCTATATTCCTTCTCAAGAGAGCTACAAAATTCAGAAATTTATAGATGGATCTATCCTTACAGTTTCAGATGCTCCTTGGCCAGGATTTACTCCAGATTTATTATCCATCATTTTGGTAGTAGCTACACAAGCAAAAGGAAGTTTATTAGTTCATCAAAAAATGTTCGAATCTAGATTATTTTTCGTTGATAAATTGATCGATATGGGTGCACAAATTATCCTATGTGATCCGCACAGAGCTACTGTTATTGGGATGAACCAAGAAAGTCCGCTAAGAGGTACTACTATGGTTTCTCCGGACATTAGAGCAGGAAATGCATTGCTTATTGCTGCTTTATCTGCAGAAGGAAAATCTATAATTCATAATATCGAACAAATAGATAGAGGATACGAAAACATTGATGGTAGACTAAAAGCCATTGGTGCTGATATCGAAAGAATTTAATTTAATTCAATTTAAATATAAAAAAATAGCGTTCAGGAAATTTCCCGAACGCTATTTTTATTGAGTGTTAAACCTCAGCGAAGAACGAATTACCATCCGCCGCCGCCTCCACCTCCACCACCACCGCCAGAAGAACCTCCGCCGCTAGAGCCCGAACTTCCGCTACCACCACTAGAAGAGCTAGATGAACTAGAAGGTTCTGTAGATGCATTGGATAAAGAATCTGTAAGCGAAGAATTGAGAGAACTTCCTAATGAAGATACATTCATCATTCCGCCCATATACCAACCTGTATTATAATCCATAGAGCTGTTTTGAAGCAGAGAAGCAAATCTTTCTCCCCAAATTTTGTCCACACCCAAAACAATGGCGTAAGGCAAATACTGCTCAAACAACTGAGGCGTAAAATTGGGTGGATTGTGGAATTTCAATTGTTCGTTTTCTGCTGCTCCCATATACATTTTGAAACCCTCTATCAAAGATTTTATTCTTAGTTTTTCTTCAGAAGGTCTTTTGATAAGGTAACTGTATATTACAAGAATAATACTTGATGTTATTAGAAACAGATAACAACATTTGAAGTTGGTGTCTACATCAGAATTAAAGCTAAACAAGAAAACAGGTAGAATAAAACTCAGTAGAAAACTTCCTATGAAAAAGCCAATAAATATGGTAATACATCCTACTTTGAACTTTTTACTCTTCGCATTTCTCATGATAGAAACTGCAATTGTTGTTAGTAGAGATACTGCCGCTAATAAAATAAGTCCTAGAAATACTTTTCCTATCTCATCTATATTGATCAGTAAGCTTCCCAAAAGTCCAACTAAATACAATCCAATTATTATGAATGCAGGTTTTGTAATTTTAACCAAATTGTTACCTTCCTTTAAAATTGGATTATAATTTCTCAACAAATCAGTTTCGAAATGACTCATCGCGCTTTCTATTCTACTATTATAACTTCCAGTGATAGTTACAACACTTTTTTTAGCAAAAAAATCATCAAAAAATGCAAGCTCTTCGGTTGCTAAAGTAGAATCTGAATTTTTAAGTTTAATTAATTTAAATATTTTATTTCTACCAATTCCAAAAATACCAGAATCTTGACTTTCTTCAATTCTTAAATACCCTTTAATCGCCAAATTGACGATGGAAGAAGTAACAAAATTACTTTGCAGTCTATCATGATGCAAATATCCCAATGCAGCTGGTGAAAGATTTTCTGGTACATTAAATTGTGGATACACAGTTGGCTTTTCTGGATCTACTCCATATTTTCTCCACTGACTATATAAGAAAGTTAACAATCCGAGAAATGCTGCTCCAAGAAAACATAAAATACCATATTTCTCCAGCATATTAGGCGGTGGTGGTGGCAAAAATACTCCTTTGTTGAAACCTGCAGCAATGGTAAGACCTTCATGGCTTCCCAATCCTTTTGCTTCCCAATACATCGTATGAGAATCTATAGACTTCGAGGTGCAATTTTTCTCTGTGCTTCCGAAAACTCCGGTATAACAAGAGTTTTGAATAATTGTTGCATCATTGGGAAGTGTAACTTGTGCAGAAATACTATCTATCGGGAAATCCCAATCTGTACCACTTACATTCCAATAAAATTCATCATAATTATCAAAAAATCCTATCTGCTTGGTTGTTGTGTACTTTATTTCGTAGTCATATACATTAGGCTCCAAAAAAATATCTTTGTCCCCAACATAAATCTTCAAAAAAAGGTTATCATCTTCTGTTTTATAAGGCTCCGTTTGTCCGTTCTTCAATACAGAAACGATTTTGTACTTGGCTTTAAGCTTTTTACCATTGATATTTAGCTTTAGAGGTAAAGATCTGAAAATCCCTCTCTTGATCTCATTACCATTAGCATATACTTTTATCTTCTCGGTAACAGTTACCAAGCCTTCTTTATCTATTACAATATCCGAATGGAAATTGTAGATTTTCTCGCTCTTGGTTTCCTGATAATCTTCTGCACTTACCGCGATGGTTTGATCTGCATAGTCGGTATCCTGAGCATGAAATAACGTAATCTGAAATAGAAACGCCAATATAAATTGCCATTTCATCCTTTAAAATTTTACAGTAGGAAATACTCTTTCTGCAACATTATCCAACTCGAAGAATTTTTGTTTTTCGAACTTGAATAAATTAGCAAAAATATTACTCGGGAAAGATTCTACTAATGTATTATTATCCCTAACTGTGCCGTTGTAATATCTTCTAGATTTTTCTATATCACCTTCTATTGAGGTAAGCTCGGCTTGTAATTGCTGGAAATTACTATTTGCTTTCAAATCTGGATACTGTTCGGCTACAGCAAATAGATTCATCATGGCTTGGTTTAAATTTTTCTCTGCCACTTCTTTGCCTTCCATCGTATTAGCTCCCAATGCTTGAGATCTAGCATTGATCACACCTTCTAGCGTAGATTTTTCATGTGTGGCGTAGCCCTTTACTGTTTCTACTAAATTGGGAATAAGGTCGTGACGCTTTTTCAGCATTACATCAATACTACTCCACGCTTCCTGAACAAGATTTTTTAGTTTTACAAGCTTATTATATATCGAAACTCCATACAGTATTGCGATTACAAAAAGGCCAACGATAATAATTGGTACGAACATAATTTGGTGTTTTTAATTTGTTTAAAAATAAGTTTTTTGGAATATATAAACGTAAAAAAAACGCTCAAATAATTGAGCGTCTTAAAAATATACAGTTTTACAAATCAAAAGTACTTCCTACACGTGTATTCCACCGTAGTATTTAGTAATTTATTTTTATTTAAGAAAAATTCCAATTGGCTATATTCTTCTGCCGTAACTTTTAGATACAACTGAAAAGAACCGAAATTTGCGCCATTTTTATACTCCACATTTGCACAAAGCACCTTATAATTGATACCCATTTGGATATGAATGCAATCTAAAAGATTTTCGAATTTCATTTTTCCATTAAGTTCTATTTCTATTACGAGTTCTTTTTTGATAGATGGTAAATTGCTTTGCAAAAATTGCGCGGTTGGCGTCGTCATAACTTCTTTTTTTGGGGTTAACTTCTCAAGTACATGAGCAGAAATTTTATTTAATTTCAAACAAATGTATTACAAATTATTAGTCTACCAAATTAGTAGACTATTATTTTTTGAAAAAAGTTTTTGGTGATGATGCTTTAAAAACCGCAAAAGTCTCAAAAGCTTTGTATAAAATTATAGCAGAATTAAATATTACAAAACATTATTTTAACTCCTCAAATCATTATTTTCAGAGATTTTCTTTGCAACTTTTATTGTTAAAATCAAACTAAATCTCCTGTATTAAATAAAAAAGAAGCTGTTACACTTCCTTATAATTCTTTTATTCGAAGTAAATTTTCCGAAGACGCCAATCCGTTTGGATTACAACCCAACTCACCTTCTGGTACAGCCAAATTTTTCTCTTTATAAAATTTTGCCCAAAAATTGTTTGTAATTCCTGTTTTTGGATCTTTAAATGTCATCGGTTCAAGCGTAAAAACTCCAAATTCTCTAAAAGCCCTTTCTATAAAATCTGAACAATAATAACTGTTATCATCCAAAATATAATTAAAATTGTAAGGCTTTCCCAACATACTTTCCGCATTTTGTAATGCTTTAGCAATATTTTTCTGATATGCTGATTTCAATCTGTAGACTACAATTTTCTGACCTTCAGCTTTTTGTTGAAACATAAAATCTTCTAACTTTTGTTTTTGAGAGCCACCTTTTGGTGCAGCGTGTAATATATATTGCGTTTTCCCTTCTTTCTTTAGAATTCCGATATGATCGAAAGCTGCCCTCTCACTTTTTTGTGTAACATCGTTTATCGCACCCGATAATCCTGTACTATTAGCAGTTACGAATAATAAATCTCCGTTCTTCAGATCATTGTTTATCGAATTTTTGCAACTGAAAAGTACTAGACCGATTACAATCAGAATATTTGGGATAAAACTATTTTTTATAATTGATTTCATATAAATTGATCCATTCTTCTACAGTCATTTTTTCACTCAGCTCGGCAATCAAATCAAAAGGAATATCTTCCATTTTTTTGAAACGGACACAAGATTTTCCAATATCCAATTTTTTCTTAGAATGTTTCGGAAACTCCTCTACAAACCAATCTAGCAATTCCTTTTTTGCATACAATCCCATATGATACAACGCGACAAAGTTTTTTTGAGAAGCCAAATTTATAAAAGGCAAAGCAGAACCTGGCGTACAATGATAACCTGCAGGATAAGTAGAAAGCGGCACTGCCCAACCTACCATACCAAAACTTACATTACTCTGGAAACCTGGTGGCAAATGAGCATCAATTGTTTGAAATAATTTCAGAAAAGATTCTTGTCTATCTTCTGGTATTTGCGAGATATAATCTTCTATAGAAGTGGATTTTATTTGCATAGAATTCAGTTTGAATTGAGTTTCTAAAGTAACAATTTTTAATATTATCCTTATACAAAATCTTTATAATTTCATTATTGACGAATTAAATACTATTTTTGTCATACAAATTTTAAAAACAATGCCAAATATCTCCAACAGAGCACAGAAAATGCCCGCTTCGCCGGTAAGAAAACTCGTTCCTTTTGCCATAAAAGCAAAACAAAGAGGAATGAAAGTATATCACCTGAACATCGGTCAGCCAGATATTGAAACTCCAGAAACGGCTCTTACAGCCTTAAAAAACATTGATTTAAAAGTACTAGAATATTCTCTTTCTGAAGGTAATATAGAATACAGAAAGGCACTTACAGAGTATTACCACACGCTAGATTTTACAGATCTTACGCCAGATAATTTCATTGTAACCAATGGTGGTTCTGAAGCGTTGAATTTCGCAATCTCTACTTTGTGTGATGATGGGGACGAAGTTATTATTCCAGAGCCTTATTATGCTAATTATAATGGTTTTACAAGTACCTTCAATGTAAATGTAGTAGCTGTGCCTTCTACTATTGATACTGGTTTTGCACTTCCTCCAATAGAAGATTTCGAAAAGAAAATCACTGCAAAAACAAGAGCTATAGTTATTTGTAACCCAGGAAATCCTACTGGTTACTTGTACACAAAAGAAGAACTTCAAAAATTAGCAGAAATTGCTCTTAAATATGATATCGTAGTTATTTCTGACGAAGTATACAGAGAATATGTATATGATGGAAAACAACAAGTTTCTATGTTGGCTTTCCCAGAACTAAGCGAAAACTGTATTATCATCGATTCTGAATCTAAGCGTTACTCTATGTGCGGTATCAGAATTGGATGTATGATTACTCGTTCTAAAAAAATACACGATGCTGCGATGCTTTTTGCACAAGCTAGGCTGAGTCCAGTATTATTAGGACAAATTGCAGCAACTGCAGCGCACCAAAACGATGGAGCTTACATACGCGCTGTAAGAGAAGAATATACACACCGTAGAAATGTTTTGGTAGATCTACTGAATGCTATACCAGGCGTTATCTGCCCAAAACCTAAAGGTGCTTTCTATTGTGTAGCAGAACTTCCTGTAGACGATACAGAAATTTTCGCACAATGGTTATTAGAAAAATACTCACTGAACAACGAGACCATTATGGTGGCGCCAGCTGGAGGTTTCTATAGCAACCCAGAATTGGGTAAAAAGCAAGTAAGAATTGCATACGTTCTTAAAGAAGAAGATTTAAGAAAAAGTGCAGCCATCTTAAAAGATGCTTTAGAAAAATATAAATTAGAATTTAATCTTTAATTTCTAAACTCATGTCAGCAATAAAAACAAGTATTTTGAAAGGTCTATTTTTAATGTTTTTATTGCTGACTTTTTTTTCTTGTTCTAAAGAAGAAAAAACTACTTCAAAAGCCGACCAAAAAGGTCCTGAAACCATTACTTTTATTGGGATGTCAACGGTTGGAGGAAGACTAGGAAATTACAATATCATTAAAATCACCCAAGATTCTATACATGTAGAAAAAGGGAATTCAAATCCTAAAAATCATAAGGAATTACACCAAGCACTACAGCCAAAAGATTGGCAAAAACTTACTTCCTCTTTCCTCATCGAAGATCTAAATCACATAAAAAGCTCTGAAAGCATACAAGCTATCGACGGAATGGATGAGACTTTTCAGATAAAAACTTCTAGAAAATCTCACGTTTATGTGAACACCTATAATGACTCCATACATTATCCACAATTCGAAAAATTTAAAATGAATTTAAATAAAATAATTCCACAATAATTTTATTCATAATTTGTCTGTATATTTCTATTCTTTTATAAAAAAGAAAATCTAAATTCAATATCGTTTTTTAACATCATTATGCTAAATAATTTTTCTCTTCTACCGTACAATACATTTGGTGTAGAAGCTACTACTACCTATTTTGCTGAGGCAAATACTGTGGAAGAATTGATACAAATTCTTACTACTTCAACTTCTCAAAAGCTTAAAATTTTATTTTTGGGTGGCGGAAGTAATATTTTGTTGACGGAGAATTTTGATGGATTGGCAATTAAATTAAATTTAAAAGGAATTTCTGAATTCAATATAAATGATAATGAAGTGTTAATCTCTGCTATGGCAGGGGAAAACTGGCATGAATTTGTACAATATTGCTTGGATAAAAACTATGGCGGACTAGAAAACCTTTCTCTTATTCCAGGAAATGTAGGAACTTGCCCAATACAGAATATTGGAGCGTACGGAACGGAAATAAAAGATCATTTCGTGTCGTGCAAAGCGCTGAATTTGGAAACATTGGAGATAGAAGATTTCGATCTAGAACGTTGCAAATTTGGATATAGAGATTCTATTTTCAAACAAGAGGGAAAAGGTAAGTATGTCATTATAGAGGTTACTTTTAAACTAACTACAAAAGATCATGCAATAAAATCTGAATATGGTGCTATACAATCTGAATTGGAAAATTTGGGCATTTCAAATCCAACTATTCAGGAGATTTCTAAAGCGGTAATCAACATTAGACATAGCAAACTTCCAGATCCTAAAAAAATAGGGAATGCAGGAAGCTTTTTTAAAAATCCTTCCATTCCGTTAGCACAATTTGAAGAATTAAAACGTACATTTGAAACTATACCAGGATATCCAAATGCAGAATATGTAAAAGTACCTGCAGGATGGTTGATAGAACAATGCGGCTGGAAAGGTAAACAAATAGGTAATGTTGCCACCCACGCTCTGCAAGCATTAGTTATCATCAATGCTTCTGGAAATGCTTCTGGAAAGGAAATATTTGATTTTTCTACGCTGATTATAGACTCAGTACAAGAAAAATTCGGGATAGAACTAGAAAGGGAAGTTAATATTTTATAAAAAAAATTAAATAACATGGGAAAAAAATTGTCAGAAAAAGATTTCAAAAGACTCATTCAATTGCATATTGACAAAAAAAATTACGTGAAAATTTTCCTTACTGAGGAAAGTCCTGAAGAAAGTGCTTCTGGTATAATCGTAAAGTTTTCTGATCAGTATGTAATGCTACAGGAAGTGTATGATTTTATGCTTGTTGGATTTAGAATTTTACCTTACGAGAGGATTTCTTCCATTCGATATAATGATAACGAGAAGGTTCACAAAAAAATACTTTCCGAAGAAGGATTGCTTTCTTTTAATCATAAAGTGATAGATTCTACATCACTAAAGAGCTCTGAAAAATTGTTCAAATCTTTACAAGAACAAAATTTTCATTGTATTATAGAAAGTGCTGATAAAAAACACGATTTTTTCACAATAGGAGAAATTACTAAGGTAAAAAATAAATCTGTGATGATTCATAACTATGATTCCACCGGAAAGCTAGATAATGAGCCTTGCAAAATCCCATATAAAGAGATTGAATTTATTAGTTTTAATGATAATTATTCTACTGTATTTAGAAAATATATTAAGTAAACTAATACTACTCTATTTTCACTCTTTGAATAAGCCTAGACAAATAATATAATTTTGTCTAGGCATTTTTGTTACAATAATTTTAATAAGAAGTATTGGGATTTTTATAGACAAATCTTTTCAACTTCACTTCTAATAGAATACATATATGAAACCCTATATAAACCCCAAAAGTGTTGATTATAATATCATCAATATCAAAAACACCCATTCGGCTAAAATATTGTAGTGCCTCTAAAATCGTAATTACAGATATAAAATTGAAAATGAGATATTTCAGGTTTCTGCATTTAGGCAAGATCCATCCTAAAAATCCATAAGGAATAAACATAACCAAATTTGCGAACACGATAAATAATGCTTCTGACACGTAATTGGCTTCTCTAATAAATTTTAAGGTAGAAAAAACAGGCACAATCCTTACAATATTATGCTCGTACTGCGATCTTTCCATCCCAACGAACATAAAATAAAGCATAGTTACCGTGTATGGTAATATTGCATATTTGAAAATGGACTTTAACATAGTTTGCAAAGTTATTCATTTCAAATACATTAAATTTGTGTCATAAATAAATTTAATGAAATACATATTACTTTCGCTCATTTCTGCGGTGTTATTATCGCTATCGTGGCCCACTTATGGCATTCCGTTTTTTATTTTCGTAGCACTTGTTCCTCTTTTAATGATGGAACACGAAATATCGAAATTTACTAAATACAAAAGAAAAGGGTGGATTATCTTTGGGTTATCCTATCTATGTTTTGTGATATGGAATATTGTGACCACAGGATGGTTGTATGGTGCAAAAAATCCTGATGGAAGTCACTCCTTGATGGCAGTTGTTTTTCCCGTGTTGGTGAATTCATTATTATATTCTTTAGTCTTCCAATGCTACCATTGGTACAAAAATGCACAAGGCACTTATTGGGGACTGGCATTTTTTGTAGCTATTTGGATGAGTTTTGAAAAGTTTCATCTCAATTGGGAATTTACTTGGCCATGGCTTAATCTAGGAAATGCATTCGCAGATTATCCGAGAATAATACAATGGTATGATACGTTAGGAGCAACGGGAGGTAGTTTTTGGATTTTAATTATTAATGTATTTATTTTCTATACGATTAGAACTTGGGAAGCAGGTAGAAAACGCAATGCTCTGATTAGAAATTCTTCCATTGTAGCATTACTTATTATCTTGCCTATGATGATTTCTTTGATTAGCTACAATAATTTCAACGAAAAGTCTGTTGGCGAAGTGGGTGTGCTATTACTACAGCCCGATCTAGATCCGTATGCTGAAAAATATGCTAAGGATAGTATTACTATACAAAACGAATTGCTTACGCTTGCAAATCAACATAGCCAAGGTAAGATAGATTATTATATTGCTCCAGAGACGGCATTACCCGGTAGAGGTTCTATTTCCGAAACGGCATTTGAGAAAAGTTTTTTAATGAATAATGTAAAATCATTTTTAGGAAAACATCCTCAATCTGTCTTTGCTACTGGTATATCTTCTCACCGGTTTTATTTGGATTCTAATCACCTTCCTAAAGAGGCTTACCAAATAAACCAAGAAATCTGGGTAGAAAATTATAATTCGGCAGTACAGATAGTACCCAACCAAAAGGTAGAAGTTTACCACAAAGGTAAACTAGTTCCTGGTGTAGAAATATTTCCTTACATGAGTGTTTTAAAACCTTTATTAGGAGATGCTATGCTCAATCTTGGAGGATCTGTAGTTTCATTAGGTACAGATAAAGAGAGAGTATCATTTTCTAATCCTTATAATAAAGGAAAAATGGCACCCATTATCTGTTACGAAAGTATCTATGGAGAATTTGTAACGGAATATGTGAAGAAAGGAGCTAATTTTCTTGCCATCATGACCAACGATTCTTGGTGGGGCGTATCACAAGGTCACCAACAACTTTTATCTTATGCAAAATTGAGAGCGATAGAAACACGTAGAGAAATAGCTAGAGCAGCTAATAGTGGGATCTCGGCTCATATTGATGCTAGAGGAGATATTGTAGAAGATACGATCTACGGAGACAAAACTGCTCTATACGCAAAAGTGAAATTGTATGATACCCAGACTTTCTATGTGAAATCTGGAGATCTGCTTACCCGATTTTCAATATTTGCTTTGGGATTTTTAATCGCTTATTTTTTTATTAAAAGAATACAAAACAGATTAGATAAAAATAAAAAGTAATTAACAATAAAATAGAGCGTTATCCTATTTAGGAATTATGAAAGGAGTAAAAGGGTTTCTAAGAGATTCTGAAGTCAATCTCTTGCCATTCAACATCAAGATACAGAAAGTTTTATTCTAAATATTTTCATAAAAACTTGTCTATATAAAAAATAATCCTTTATTTTGCAACCTCAAATATTATACAAATAAGAACATCGAGATATGTCAAGAATTTGCCAAATAACAGGAAAGCGTGCAATGGTTGGTAACAACGTTTCTCACGCTAATAACAAAACGAAGCGTCGTTTTGAAATTAACTTATTGGAGAAGAAATTTTACCTTCCAGAGCAAGATAAGCACGTAAAGTTAAAAGTTTCAGCTCATGGATTGAGAATAATTAACAAGATTGGGATCGAAGAGGCGATTGAAAGAGCCACTAGAAACGGATTGATTAAAAAGAACTAAATCATGGCA
The DNA here is from genome assembly GCF_045629545.1 of Chryseobacterium sp. Classification (GTDB taxonomy): domain Bacteria; phylum Bacteroidota; class Bacteroidia; order Flavobacteriales; family Weeksellaceae; genus Chryseobacterium. The sequence continues at coordinate 18,651 of NZ_JAZQRK010000001.1, forward strand.
AAAAAAGGAAACAGAGTTCAAGTAATTCTTGAATGCACAGAACACAGAGAGAGCGGGCTAGCAGGAATGTCAAGATACATTTCTACTAAAAATAAAAAGAACACTACAGAGAGATTGGAGCTTAAGAAGTACAATCCAGTTCTTAAAAAAGTGACTTTACACAAAGAAATCAAGTAATTTATAAAATATAATTTACCATGGCAAAAAAAGTAGTAGCAACCCTACAAAGCGGACAGTCTAAAAAAATGACTAAAGTTGTGAAAATGGTGAAGTCATCTAAATCAGATGCTTACATTTTCGAAGAAAAAGTAATGAATGCAGACGAAGTGGATGTTTATTTGAAAAAATAATTCCCAACTTTATTTACAATATCAAACTACTCATTATTTGAGTAGTTTTTTTTATTTTAACTATATATAATTTTCGAAAATATTGATACTTACTAATCGTATTATAGTCAGCATCAGTTAACTATAGTTTAAAAACGTATTATGATTGATTATTTTTGCGTTATGAAATTATCGAATCATTTAAAATTTTTATGTATCACATTGTTGTATGGATTTGGTATATTGAATAGTCAGACCGTGTCTCTCGCACAACCTCAAGCTCTCAAAGCAACTACAGGTGAAGGTCTTCATAAAAATAAAATCTGGTGGATAAATTGGGATATTAATAATAATCTACAATCTGGAGATAACCTTACAAACGGCGTAGTTTCTACATTTGTTTCTCCCGCAGGCATCATCTATACTATTACGTTATCTAATATTAAGATTTTTACAAGTTCGGGCGTAGAGGTTATATCGGGAACGAATAAAGTTTTTAATTCTGCGAAAAGTGATAGCTATTTCTTAAATAATTTTCCTTTTGGATATGGTGGGTTTCCTCTTGCTGGAACGCCTAGTGCCCAGCAAAACGTTATAAGTTTATCTAATTTGGGTTCTTTCGGTGGTGGTGGAAACAGAGTGACTTTTCGAGTGACTGTTCAAGCCAGAGATCCCACAGGAATAGTGGGTAATTCTTCGGGTATCGTAATTGGAGGCACAGAATCTTTGGGAAGTCAGAGCGAATGGTATACTCTAACTACGCCATCAGGTAAAGTAAGACTGATCGATAAATATATTTACGATAATAATTGGGCTGATTTTGATATTAAGCTACATACTTCTAACGTTGGCAAAACCATAAAAGCTTCTAGAAATACAACGATTTCTGGTGATGCAAAAGGTGATGTAATGCTATTTGCAGAGGATGTACCATTTGTAGATATAGAAGTAAAAGGTGGCGGAGGACAGCATATTGCTGTGGGTTTTCTGGAAGAATTAGATTATTCAGATGCGCCATCTTCTTACGGCAATGCTTATCATACATTTGAAAATAAATTCTCTGGTGGTATATTTTCTGATGGAGATATCATCATTAACAAATTTACTTCAAACAAGCAAGATGCAGCAGCATCTAATGGGCAAATATCCAAAATTTCTATTCCTACATTAAGACTAGGTGCTGAGATTGATTCTGAAGAACAACCTACTCTTCCAATAGTTGGTAGTGAGCCAAATACTGATGATAATAAAAATATAGATGATGAAGATGCTTTACCAAACACTACTGTAGGTGTGAACGGCTATTTTGCAATTCCCTACGTTAATATTTCCCCTTTAGTATCTTATTTAACAATGTGGATTGATAAAAATAGAAACGGAGTTTTTGATGATAACGAAAAGATACAAAAAGTAATTCCGCCCAATAAAACTGGTAAAGCGATAATGGATATTACCAATCTTACTATCCCAATTGGCAATAACTACTATACAAGATTAAGATATAGCAGTAAGGCAAATCTGCATCCCACAGGCTATGCGCGAGATGGTGAAGTAGAAGATCATTTCATAAATATTGTAAATAACCAATTCAATATTCTTGGAAATGTATATCTAGACAGCGATTCTAATATTCCCAATGGAGATCCTTATTATCAAGTAAATGTAGAATTATATAATGCTGCAGGTACTACTCTGCTACAATCTGCGCAAACAAACTATGATGGAGCCTATATTTTTTCTGGTTTGTCTTCTGGTAATTATGTTGTAAAAGTTGTACTTCCTACTTCTCCTTCATTACAACACGTTTCATCTACTGATGCTACTCCACTAAATGGGCTGACAATAGTGAATGTAAACAATAATAATTATTTAAATAACAATTTTGGAGTTTACTTTTCTTTATGTTACAAAAATGCAAATACATCAACTGTGGGGAACCTACCAACAACCTTAGGGGTTACATCATTAGGCAGAGCGGGAAAAGAATCGGGCAATTGGCCAATGGTAAGAAATGGGGGGTGGATAGCTTTAGAATCAAAAACTAAGGGCTTTGTACTCAACAGAGTGGCAGCAAACTATAATTTGCCTTTAGATTACGGGCAAATACCTATCGTCACCAATCCTGTAAAAGGAATGCTGGTGTATGACACCACAAATAATTGCCTTAAATTTTATGATGGCGTTTCTTGGAAGTGTATCTCTGAACAAACCTGTCCCACTGTAAATTAATAAAAATGAAAACATACTTTTTAATAATATTATTATCAATTAGCAGCTTAGTAGTAAAAGCTCAGGTTGCTATAGGAAAAACAAGTACGTCTTCTCCTTCAGCATCTTTAGAATTCGGTTATACTCCTAATGATGTTACCAAACAAAGAGGAATTATTTTACCTTGGACTAATGCATCAAATACGCTTATAAACGTAGTACCTGGAACTATGATATTTGATTCTTCTGATAAAAAAATTAAATATTATAAAGGCACAGATGACCCCAATTCTATTGCAACTTGGGTAGACCTCACTATTAATGGAGATGGTACAGTAGATAAAAGCCTACAAGACAACCTCACCGAATCTGCTGTTGCTAAAGTATCAATAGGCGAGAAAACAAATACAGAAGGTATTTTAGTTTTAGAAGACAACAATAAGGCAATGGTATTACCTATGGTAGACAAATATTCGAGTGTGGTAAATCCTACCGCCGGAATGATGGTATATGATATGGCTAATAATATGATTTGCTTTTTCAACGGAACTGCCTGGACTTTCTGGAAAACGAGTAATACATAAAAAAAGAATATATTTAGCCTCTATTTTGTATCTTTGTTCAGATAATAGCAAGTTAAATCTCGGAATTTCAAATGAGTTGGTTCAAAAATATATTCAAAAAAGAAGAAAAGGAAACTTTAGACAAAGGTTTAGAAAAATCGAGTCATGGGTTCTTTGAAAAAATGACGAAAGCCGTAGTTGGCAAAAGCAAGGTAGATGATGAAGTATTAGATGACCTAGAAGAGATCCTTATTGCATCTGATGTTGGTGCTTCTACTACTATTAAAATTATACAAAGAATAGAAGAACGTGTAGCAAAGGACAAATATGTAAATATAGCTGAACTAGATCGTATTCTGCGCGAAGAAATCTCAGGCTTGTTACTAGAAAATCCACATGCTAGTACTGGGAACATAGATGTTACCAAAAAACCCTACGTTATTATGGTAGTGGGTGTAAATGGTGTAGGAAAAACTACCACAATTGGAAAATTGGCTCACCAGTTCAAATCTGAAGGTAAAAAAGTAGTTTTGGGAGCGGGTGATACATTCCGAGCTGCAGCCGTAGATCAACTTACCATATGGAGCGAGCGTGTGGGTGTAACCATAGTAAAACAGGAAATGGGCTCGGATCCTGCCTCTGTAGCTTTCGATACTGTGCAAAGTGCGGTAGCGCAAGATGCCGATGTTGTTATTATAGATACTGCAGGAAGACTTCACAATAAAATCAATTTGATGAATGAGCTTTCTAAAATTAAAAGAGTGATGCAAAAAGTTTTACCTGATGCACCCCATGAAATCTTATTAGTTTTAGATGGTTCTACAGGACAAAATGCTTTCGAACAAGCAAAACAGTTCACCGCGGCAACAGAAGTTAATGCTTTAGCAATCACCAAGTTAGATGGCACTGCAAAAGGTGGTGTAGTGATTGGAATATCAGATCAGTTTCAGATTCCGGTAAAATATATTGGTGTAGGTGAGAAAATGACCGACCTACAATTATTTAATGGTACAGAATTTGTAGATTCTTTTTTCAAGAAAAGGTGATTTTTATCATATTCTTGAAAATCAATCAAATTCATTAATATTAAATTTTAAAACTATGGGAATTTTAACTTGGATCGTATTTGGTCTTATCGCAGGAGCAATTGCAAAAATGATTATGCCTGGAACACAAGGTGGAGGATGGCTTATTACAATTATTTTGGGTATAATAGGAGCCTTCGTCGGAGGACTTATTGGTACTTATCTTTTAGGTTGGGGAGATGTAAACGGATTTAACTTCCGAAGCATGTTACTAGCTATTGGTGGTGCTTTAGTTGTTTTATGGGTATACGGAATGGCCTCTAGGAAGAGTTAAGAAAAGAATTTACTCAACAAGAAACATAAATAATCCGGGTTTGAATTTCAAATCCGGATTATTTTTTTTTAAATGACTTTAGATCTAAAAATTTAGTTGATGTTAATTTGAAAAGGCATTACCATTTTCACTTCAGATTTCAACTTCTCATCGGTGATTTGTTCTAGAACTTCATAGTTAGCCTTCCCAATTTTATTTTTAATTATTCGGGTAGATATTGCATCTTCATTGAAATCTTGAAATAACTGCTCAAACGTAGACATTTTTTTAGGATAAGAATTTACGCTATAAGATGTAAGACCTGCCTTCTGTGCCGCAAATTTTACAGCGTCTTCTATAGAGCCCAATTCATCTACTAGCCCAATTTGTTTGGCACGCGTACCACTCCACACTCTTCCTCCTCCTACATTATCAATCTCCTCAAACGTCTTTTTTCTATTTTGAGTTACAAAATGTACAAATCTTTTATAAGTACTTTCTACACTTCTCGTCATGAGATTTACACCATAAGGAGAAACACCTTGCAATGGAGAATAAAAGGCTGAATTGGCATTAGTAGATACAACATCAGAACGAACTCCATTTTTATTTGCAATATCTTTAAAGTAAGGCATCACTCCAAATACACCAATAGAACCAGTAATCGTGTTTGGCTCCGAATATATTTTATCAGCTGCCATAGCGATATAATATCCACCAGAAGCTGCGTAATCACCGAATGAAACGACCAAGGGTTTGTTTTTTTTAAGCTGTTGCAATTCAAATAAAATTTCGTCAGACGCATTTGCGCTTCCACCAGGCGAATTGATTCTAAGTACTACAGCTTTTACTTTCTCATCTTTTTGCAAATCATTGATATATTTAATATATTTTTCAGAATAGATTTCACTGTATTTATCTCCACTGTTAATGGCACCAGATGCATACAATACAGCTATTTTCTCTTCACTAGTATTTTTATGTGTATAAGAGTCTATATATTTATGCAAAGATATTTTATTGATAGGATCTTTAGCTTTAACACTTATTTTAGATTTTAATATTTGATCATACTCAGATTTCTGAATCAATTTGTCTGTCAATTTATATTTCAAACTTAGATCAGGTATCATTCCATATAAGCTATCAACTACAGTTTTAAATTCTGAGGCCTCAATTTTTCTAGATTTTGCAATTGAAGTTGAGGTATTTCCCCATAGATCATTCAACAAAGTACTTAGTTGTTCTTTATTTTCAGGCGATATATCATTTCTTAGATAAGGCTCCACTGCGGATTTGAATTTTCCATGACGTATCACTTCCACACCAATACCATATTTGTCTGCAAAATCTTTAAAATAAACGACCTCCGTAGATAGTCCCTTTAGCTCTATCCCACCTGCTGGATTCAGATAATATTGGTCTGCTACAGATCCTAAGTAATAGGAAGCTTGCGAAACGATATTTCCATAAGAATATACAAATTTTCCACTTTTCTTAAAATCTTCAATTGCACTTCTTATATCATCAATTTGAGTAATACCTGCATTCATATTATCCACTTCAATACTAATCCCTTTGATATTCTCATCGTTTTTAGCTTTTCTGATAGCCTCTACTGCATCATATATCAAAACATTAGTTGTTTTACTCCCCATTTCAAATAAATCAACTTCTTCCTCCGTTGGGCTGTCTATAATCTGTGTGGTCAAATTAATGGTTAATATTGAATTTTTCTTTACTAATACTGATTTTTCATTACTCATACTCCCGAATGCAATCATTATAATAAAAAAGAACAAAAATGCAACTCCAATTATAATAATTGCGAGTATATTTGCTAATACATTTTTAAAGAAACTTTTCATAAATAAATAATTTATCTAATATGTCGCAACATGAAGTAGTTTTGTTACTAGGGAGTAATATTGGAGACCAAAAAAAAAATATTGATGAAGCTCTAGAACGTCTCAATGAAGCGGGGAAAATTTCGCAACACACAGATTATTTATATACGGAACCTATTGAATTTGTTAGTTGTAATATTTTTTGTAATATTGCAGCAGTAATTTATACACAATTATCTCCAATTCAGTTACTAAACTTTATTAAAAAGACAGAAGTGGAAATGGGAAGAAATCAAGATTCTACGGTAACTTTAGGTTATACTGATCGGATTATTGATATAGATATTGTGAAGTATGATTATTTGAATTTTAGATCAAAAAGATTAGTTGTTCCTCACGAAAAACATCTTTTTTGTCGAGAATTTTCAAAATCTTTATTGAGAGAATTAAAATTAAACACATAAAAAAACATAATATGAAATTAGGTTTATTTTTACTAGCATTATTTCCTATTGCAACTTATGCACAGGATAGCCTTGCAGTATACACTTCAGACCAATATCCCAATACCTTTTCTTCTGGTTCTGCTGATATTAGAAAGTTTGATAACAATTCTAGAAAATATAATGACTGGTCTATCTCTATTGGAGGTGGTCCTGCATTTATGACTTTTGCAGATGTATCCTCTTTTTATGATGGTAAAATCAATTGGGGTTGGAATGCCTACGCAAGTTTAGACAAACAAATTTCTCATACTTTTGGATTGAGTTTACAGTACCAAACTGGAAAAACCAACCAAAAAGCTCAATTGCCAAACAATCCCGCAGCAGGTGTTGGTTCAGCATGGACGAAATTCCAGCAAGTATCTATACTAGGAGATATCAATTTATCTAATCTGATGAGACGTGTAGATAATCACTCTCCATACAGATGGGCGCTTCATGGATATCTTGGTGGTGGATTTATGGGATATAAAACAGAGTTAATTGATGGTGATGCTTCTAGATGGAGTACAAATCCTCCTAGAATTCCAATTATGATTGATCAAGAATTAGGTATTCAGTCATTTTTTATGCAGGCAGGTGTAGGTTTGAAATATAAAATTTCTAAACTTATAGATATAGAAGGTAGAGTAATGTACCTGAATAGTTTTGATGAAGAATATGATGGTGGTGGAGAAAGAAGAGAATACTCTGATAGAATTGATTATAATCTAATCAATGATTCTTATAGTGATGCTACCATGTCATTTAATATTGGGCTTTCATTCAAATTAGGAAAACATTCCTCTCATTTAGCTTGGCATGATCCTTTGCAAGAGGTATATTATAGAGCTCACGTCTTAGAAAATACAACACAGGATCTTGTAGTGTGTGAAAAGGGAGACATGGACAATGATGGTGTTTGTGACGACTGGGATAGAGAACTCACTACTCCTGCAGGTGCGAGAGTTGATGGATCAGGAATTGCATTGGATATGGATCTAGATAGTGTTATTGATTTGTATGACAATTGTGTAACAGTTCCGGGATCTGCTGATAATAACGGCTGTCCTAAATAATAAATAATAACAATTAATTAAATAACAAATACAAATATTATGAAATTAAGTTTAGCAATTGTTGCATTAGCACTAGCTGTACCTACAGTTGGTTTTGCACAGGACTCAACAGCAGTTTCGAATGGTGAATATCCGAACACTTTTTCTTCTGGATCTGCGAATGTATCTCCATTTACACAAAAATCGAAGAGATTCAATGATTGGGCGGTTTCATTCGGTGCAGGTGTACCCTTAGTACAATCAGCCGATCTTACATCTATTAAAAATGGTAATGGTAAAAACCTTCTTGGTTATTCTGCTTATGTAAGTATTGATAAAGCTATCACACATGCATTTGGTATTAATCTTCAATATGATAGAGGAGAAACTAGACAAGGATGGTTCAGTACGAAAGATCCTGCTCCTTCTGCAACTTCATACCAAGAAGTGGGTGCAAGAACTCAGTATGATGCAATCTCACTATTAGGAGACATCAATTTTTCTAATCTTCTAAGGAGAGTAGATAATAAGTCTACGTACAGATGGGCTTTACATGGATATGCTGGAGTAGGTACTTTAGCCTATAGAGCTTACCAAAAAGATGCAGCTGGACAAAGATTAATGACTGAGATAAAGCCATTTAAGCTAAATTCTTTATTTGGTCAAGCAGGTGCGGGTCTAAAATTTAAAGTAAATAATAGAATTGATCTTGAGGGTAGAGTAATGTATGTAGTTACTGGCGACGATTCATTTGACGGTGGTGGTGCTCAATACAGTGATATCAACAAGAGAGAAGATCAAATATCAGATAACTTCTTCAATGCAACTGTTGGTTTATCAGTAAAATTAGGAAAACACGAATCTCACCTAATGTGGCATGATCCATTACAAGAAATGTACTACAAATTGGATGTTCTTGCTAATAAAAACATGGATATCGAAGTTTGTAAAAAAGGAGATGCCGATAATGATGGAGTTTGTGACGATTGGGACAGACAGCTTAATACTCCTGCTGGTGCAAGAGTAGATGGAGCTGGTGTTGCATTAGATACTGATCTTGATGGTGTAATTGATCTGTACGATCAGTGTGTAACAGTGCCTGGACCTGTAGAAAACAACGGATGTCCTACAACTCCAGTAGCGCCTGCAGGTGTTGTAAAAGAAGAAACTACTTCTATGGAGGGTATTGAATTCGAGTTAAATTCTGACAGAATTTTACCATCTAACACGCCAATTCTTAATAACGCTGTAAGTTATATTAATTCTTCTAATGGTACTTATACTGTGATTGGTGCTACTGATACAAGAGCGTCTGATGCTTATAACCAAAAACTTTCTGAAAGAAGAGCTAATAGTGTAAAAGACTATTTAGTGAAAAATGGAGTAGAATCTTCTAAACTAAACGCAGAAGGAAGAGGTGAAAAAGATCTTAAATATCCTGAATGTGACCCTGCTACTAAGTGTCCAGAATGGAAAAACAAAGCAAACAGAAGAGTTTATTTCGAAGCGAAATAATAAACACTCTTTATATTTATAAGTCACGCATCTATTGCGTGACTTTTTTTGTTATATTAGAGTATCAATTTTCCATTATGATTTCTCGCGAAGATTTTCAAAATTTAAAAATAAAAACCCTTAAACATTTTTGGGGACATTCCACATTCAGAGATGCCCAAGAAGACATAATCGATTCTATTTTATCAGCCAAAGACACATTGGTACTTTTGCCAACTGGAGCAGGAAAATCTTTGTGCTTCCAATTGCCTGCGTTATTTCAAGAAGGCGTTTGCTTGGTAGTCTCTCCCCTATTAGCCTTGATGAAAGATCAGGTAAACCATCTAAAATACAAAGGGATAGAAGCGGAATACTTATCATCTGAGTTGGATGATTTCGATGCTGAAGTTATTTTCAATAGATGCAAAGATGGGCTTACCAAATTGCTTTATGTGTCGCCAGAAAGGCTTACCAACAAGTTTTTTATTCAAAATATAGAAGAGATTCAACTCTCATTTATTGCGGTGGATGAGGCACATTGTATTTCAGAATGGGGACAAGATTTTCGTCCGAGTTATCAAAACATTAAAGAATTTAGAAAAAATAATCCTAAGATCCCGTGTATAGCACTTACTGCAACTGCTACACCGAAGGTTTTAGATGAAATAAAAAATAAGCTAGAGCTTAAAAATCCTGCTATTTTCCAGAAAAGTTTTAAAAGAACTAATATTAAAATTTTTACAGAAGAACTTTCAGATAAGTATTCTCGAGTTTATACCATTTTGAAATATGCTACTGAACCCGGAATTATCTATGTTAGAACGAGAAAAGAGGCGGAACAGTTGACCGAATATTTACATAGAAATCAAATTTCGAATGTAGATTATTTTCACGCCGGAATTTCTACTAAGGACAAAAATGCTAAACAAAATTTTTGGAACAGTAGTACTAATAATGTACTGATTTCTACAAATGCGTTTGGGATGGGAATAGATAAAGACAATGTAAGATTTGTCATCCACTTCTCCCCTGCACAGTCTATAGAAAATTATTACCAAGAAATTGGTAGAGCGGGTAGAGACGGTAAAAGTAGCTATGGTTTTCTCCTATGGGATCAGCAAGAGCTGCTCAATTTTAATCAAATTTTAAAAAATCAAATTCCTAATAAAGCTGAATTTTTGAAAACCATTAGTTACCTCTACTCTATTTTTCAGGTAGCGGAATTTGAATTGCCCGAAAATTCATTTCAGCTGAATATGACGGGAATTCAAAATTTTACCAAGCTCTCTTTATCCAAAATAAAAAATATCCTCAATTTCCTACACACCCAGGAGATTATTTATTACAATAACAACAAAAGCTTATCCTCTTTAGAACTTCTCATCAAAGCTGATGAGATTGATCAACTTCCTAGAAAAGATGCCTACTTTATAGAACTTCTTTTGCGTTCAGTTTCTGGTATTACTACGCACAAAGTGATGTTTAGTGAACAAAACTTAAGTAACAAAATTGGTTCAAGCGTCCCATTAATAAAAGAAAGACTAAAAGAACTAATGCAAAACAAGTATCTAGAATATATAGATGGAGCGTTAGCGAGCGTGAAGTTTTTGAAACCTCGTGATGAACGAGCTATTGGTGGAATCTATTGGAATTTGTTTGAACATATTCAGAAAAATAAAATTCAAAAATGGGAAGAGATGAAGTATTTCATTGAGGATAATCATCATTGCAAAATGAAACTCATCCTTTCTTATTTTGGAGAAAAATTTACTAAAAATTGTGGTCACTGTTCGGTTTGTGTAAAAAATAAGCAAATCATATTTGGTAGAAATGTACATGATGCATTGCTCCACTTACTAGCTAAAAATCCTGCAACGATAGAGGAAATTACTGTTAAACTACATTATCACAGTAAAGAGAAAATACTAGAAAATCTAATTTATCTTTTAGATTCTGGCAAAATTAAAATGCTCAATTTCAGAACTTATGCAATCGCGTAAGAATTCTTCATTTACAATTGCTAGTTGAAATTATTTTGTAAAAGCCTTATCTTTGTAAAATGAAATCATTGAAAGTCGTTTTTTTTGGTACTCCAGAATTTGCAAAAACATCTTTGGAAGCCATTCATCAATCCAATCATGACGTTGTAGGCGTTGTAACCGTTGCTGATAAGGCAAGTGGCCGTGGACAAAAGATTAATCAATCTGCAGTGAAAATCTATGCTGTAGAAAATAATCTTACTGTTTTACAACCTGAAAAACTAAGAAATCCGGAATTTTTAGAACAAATAAAAAATTTAAACGCTGATATTTTTGTGGTGGTTGCCTTTAGGATGATGCCGAAAATATTATTTGAAATGCCTGAATTGGGAACTTTCAATCTACATGCTTCCCTACTTCCAGACTACAGAGGTGCGGCACCTATCAATTTTGCTGTGATTAATGGAGAGGAGAAAACGGGTGCAACTACTTTTTTCATTAATGAAAAAATAGATGAAGGAAATATTCTTCTGCAACAAGAATTGGATATTCTTCCTAACGAAAATGCTGGAAGTCTACACGATCGATTGATGGAAATGGGAGCCGGACTTATTGTAAAAACTTTGGACGGATTGGCGGAAAATTCTATCATAGAAAAACCTCAACCAGAAGTGGCTGAACCTAAAAATGCGTTTAAAATCTTTAAAGAGGATACAAAAATAGATTGGGCAAAATCTACGAAAGAAGTACATCAATTCATCTTGGGAATGTCTCCGTATCCTGCGGCTTTTACCACTTTAAAAATTGGCAACGATGATAAAGGATTAAAAATATACGATGGAAAATTTGAAATCTTAGAACACAATCAATCAGTTCCAAGTTTAGAAATTTCTAAAAGTGAGTTTAAAATTTTCACAAAAGATGGAGTTTATTTTCCACAAGAACTTCAATTGGAAGGCAAGAAAAGAATGAATGTAAAAGATTTCCTAAATGGTTTTAGAAATTTTGACGAGATAAGTTTGTCTTAAGTAAAGCGCTATCCTATAAAAATAGAAAAGCCTGAAAATAATTTCAGGCTTTTCTTGACTCTTGAGGTAATCTCAATTTATAATTGTACCATCTCCGTTACTTCCACATCGTAACCAGAAACTTGAGGTTTTATTGCAGGATTTTGTGTAATCACCTTGAATTTGTTGATTCCTAAGTTTTTCAGAATCTGAGTTCCTATACCATAATCTCTATAATTATAAGCCAAGGTAGGACGTTTTACTTGTCCGTCTTGGAAATTCAAAAATTGTTGTAATTTTCTCAGCGTGTTTTCAGAATTAGAAACATTATTAATGAAAATAAGTGCACCTTTACCTTCTGCGTTAATCATATTTGTTACTTTTTCCAACAATGGAGCTTCGCCATTATTCAGTCTAGTAAGAACATCAAAATAAGAATCTGAAGACTGTACTCTTACCATCACAGGTTCGTCTACTGCCCAGCTTCCTTTCGTTAAAGCAAAGTGTATTTGGTCTGTAGAAGTTTCTCTGAAAGCAAAAAAATCGAATTCACCGTAGTGAGTTTTTACTTTTCTTTCTTCAATTCTATCAATAAGATTTCCTTTCTTCAGTTGGTAATGAATAAGGTCTTCTATAGAAACAATCTTCATATTGTGTTTTTGTGCAAATGCAGATAATTCTGGCAAACGAGACATACTTCCATCTTCATTCATTATTTCACAGATAACACCACCTTCTTTCAATCCAGCAAGGCTTGTAAGATCAATGGCAGCTTCGGTATGGCCTGCTCTTTTCAGTACACCTCCTTTTTTTGCTCGCAACGGGAAGATGTGTCCTGGTCTCATAAAGTCTGTAGGTTTTGCCTTATCAGCCATAAGTGCCAAGATAGTTTTGGCTCTGTCTCCTGCAGAAATCCCTGTAGAAGTGCCGTCACCTAGAAGGTCTACAGAAACCGTAAATGCAGTTTCTTTTGGGTCGCTACTTCTGCTCACCATGATATCTAAACCTAGCTCATCACATCTTTTTTCTGGAAGTGGCATACAGATAAGCCCTCTACCGTGTAAAGCCATAAAGTTGATGATTTCTGGCGTTGTAAGTTCGGCAGCACAAAGAAAATCACCTTCATTCTCTCTATCTTCATCATCTACCACTATGATTATTTTACCATTTTTAAGGTCTTCTATAGCCTCTGCAATAGTATTTAATTTAATATCAGACATTTTTACTAAAAATTTAGACAAAGATACTTACAATAAAAGCATCTTCCAATTATTATCATTTGTTTGTTATGCAATTGACAATGCATCTACTGCATTTCTTATTATTTGGTAAGATTGTAATCTTTTCTCATGATCGAAAACGTGAGAATTTACCATCAATTCGTCTACCTGAAATTTTTCTTGAAAGCTTTTCAATTGTTCTTCAATTTCAGATTGATCACCAATGAAGCTTAATTTTAGCATTCTCAAAACCATTTGTTTTTCGGAAGTAGACCAGATATCATCCATATCTTCTATGGGAGCAGGGAAAGGCTTTCTATCGTTACGAATAATGTTTACAAAAGCTTGAAATAATGTGGTTGCCAAATAATGAGCTTCATCTGAAGTTTCAGCAGCTACAGCATTCACACAAGACATAATATAAGGTTTTTGAAGTTGTGCAGAAGGCTGAAAATGTTGTCTATAAATATTGAAGGCCATCTCCATCTGATCTGGCGCGAAATGTCCAGCAAAAGAATATGGCAAGCCCAACTCGGCAGCCAACCAAGCGCTATCTGTACTAGAACCCAAAATATAAATAGGAATATCTAAACCTTCTCCAGGAAAAGCTCGAACCAATGCCTCGCAATTTTCTTTGGAGAAATATCTTTGTAGTTCTAAAATTTGTCTAGGAAATTGCTCATTAATGCTCGCAGGATTTCTACCCAAAGCTTGAGCGGTAATTCCATCTGTACCAGGAGCTCTCCCAACACCCAAATCTATTCTCCCCGGAAAAAGAGATTCTAATGTACCGAATTGTTCGGCAATCACTAAGGAACTGTGGTTGGGCAACATAATACCGCCTGATCCTACTTTTATCTTTTTGGTACCATTAGCAATAAAACCTATAAGTACAGAGGTTGCAGAACTCGCAATACTTTCCATATTATGATGTTCTGCAAGCCAAAACCTTTTGTAGTCTAAAATTTCTGTAAAATTGGCAAGCGATAAGCTATCTTGAAATGTATGGTGAATGCTTTTACCTTGCTTTACGGGTGCAAGATCTAAAACAGATATATCGAATTTTTTCATTAAATTTTATCTTTTCATAAGAGAAAAAACATTTACAAATTTACCACTTCTTATTTTATTTGAAGCGTATTTATATTGATAACCTTAATGATGATATGCTGATGATAACTATCGAATTTAATAGTTTCTTTAAAAATTGTTTTGTGCTATATAATATTTTTAATAACCATCAAGTAGATTTTAAAATCTGTTAAATGTAAGAATTATCAAATCGATAAATCAAAAATCTTAAATCAAAAATACTCCTAATTTTTATTTTTCTGATAATTGTAATGATTGATTAAAATTCGGATTTCGCTAAATTCAAAATCATTAGGCAAAGCAGATTTCCATTCGGTCAGTGTTTCGTGTGGAGCGGTTTTAAATTCTTTTTCGAATATTTTAATTTTATCCGAAGTTATCACTCTAGAAATATCCAACAAACCTTGTTCTGCAAACCTCGCCAGATGACCAAACACGGTTTCCTTTACCAAACCTCTTTCTAAAGCAATTTCAGAAATTGTTTTTCCTTTTTCAAACAATTGAAATGTGAGAACCTGAGAGGGAACTTTTGCTATTTTCATGCTGACTTCCTTATCGTTTTTTTCCTCTAAAAGTTTAGTTTCCAAAAGGTAACTTCCCTTCAAACCATTCAGATAATCTTCGATATCTTCTAGCCAACTTCTGTATTCTTCGTTGTAATTTTTTAGACCTTTTACGCCTTTTATTTCAGCGTAAAATTCTTTTAAGGGACTAAAAATTTTACTCCTAATTTCATTGAAGAAGAAATTAACAGCACCCTTCGTCTTATTTTCAATTTCTATCCATTCCTCTTTTTTATGAATAAATAAATTGACTTTTTGAAATAGAATTTTTTCTAATTTTTCTGATATTTTCCCAAGCTGTGCGGTTTCATGTTTCAACTGAAGATACAATTGGTTGGTTCTTGTGGTATCAATACTTTTGGTAGCTAGAGAAAGTCTGTTCCACGCTTCTAATTCATTGAAGAGCCATCGAGAGTCTATCAACCTTAACACTTTTTTGATGCTGTAATCATACTTCTCTTGATCCAATATTTGTTCTACATGATCATTTGCCAAAGAACTATCTTGAAATTGTAAAATCCTATTGTCTTTAAAAATAACTTCAGGTGTAATTTTAGATTTCAAAACAATTCCTTCTAAAGTTCTACATCGAGATAAGGCAACATAAACTTGACCAGCGGTAAAACTTTTTCCTGCATCAATAATTACTTTATCAAAGGTTAATCCCTGACTTTTATGTATCGTAACCGCCCAAGCTAATTTTACAGGAAACTGTTCAAAGCTTCCTAAGACTTCTTCTTTAATATTTTTTTCGTTATCTAAAGAATATTTTTTTTGTTCCCAAACCTCTCTTTTTACGGTAATTTCTTGTTCGCTTCCTTCTAGGACTACTTTTATTTCATTTTCATCCAGACCAGAAATTTCACCCAATTTACCATTGAAGTATTTTTTATCGGGTGAGATATCATTTCGGATAAACATCACTTGAGCACCCATCTTAAGCTCCAAAAATTGCTCGTTGGGATATTGGTTTTCTTTGAATTCTCCAAATAATTTGGCTTCATATGTAGAAGGATCTACTTTTATTTCTGCCAATTTTTTCTGATTGATGTCGTCTGCCATTTTATTGTGAGAACACAAATAAACATAAGGTTCTTCACCAGCATCAAAATCAGGGTCGTATCTTTTGTTGAGTTCCTCAAAATCAATATTTCCTACTTCTCCATCTCGGATAGAATTAAGAATTTCTAGAAAATCTTCATCCGATTGTCTATACACTTTGGTAAGCTCTATGGTTACCAACGGAACTTCCTTCAATGCATGACTTTCAAAAAAGAATGGTGAGGGATAAAATTGTTTCATAACGTGCTCATCTCTTACCACAGGAGGAAGCTGATATAGATCTCCTATAAATAACATCTGTACACCACCAAATCTTTGGGCATCTCTGCGGATAAAACGCAAAGAAAAATCCATCATATCTAAAACGTCTGCGCGCAACATAGAAACCTCATCAATAATAAGAACTTCAACTTCTCGTAAAAGCTTCAACTTATCTTTTCGGTATTTGAAGTGCTGCATCAGATCAGCAATATTCATCGCAACGCTTCCATTTACACGATCTGTGGTAGGCAAAAAGGTACGCAAAGGCAGCCCAAACATAGAATGTATGGTAACGCCTCCAGCATTAATGGCAGCAATCCCCGTGGGAGCCACAACAATGTGCTTTTTCTTAGTTTTCTTTACAAATTCATTTAAGAATGTTGTCTTACCTGTTCCTGCTTTTCCTGTAAGAAAAACACTTCTATTGGTGTGCTCTATTAAGTCAAAAAAATGATTATTCATCATTGCAAACTTACGGAAAAACTGATGAAGGCATAAACTTTGATGCTTGTAAAAAAAATAATTTATGTATAATCGTATCGTCAAAACCACTTTTATCGGCCTATTCACAACACTATCCGTTATATCATGTTTTACTAAAAAAGGTATCGATCTAGACACTTTACCAAAAGATATTTCAGAGAAGCCACTTGATGAAACTGTTCAAAAGTTTCAATTAGGAGTATTAGAGCAGTTGGAGACAGATATAGAAAAGGAGATCAGTAAAGAAATTTGTAAAAGTTCTGCAGATTGGGCTATTTCTCCATTAGGTTCAAAGCCTTGTGGTGGTCCAGAAAAATATATTGCCTATCCTAAATATAAAGCGGTTTTATTATTACCAAAAATTGAAGCATACACTCATAAAATGCAAGAGTACAATACAAAATTTCAAATTACCTCAGATTGTGTAATGCCTGAAGAGCCAAAGGCAATTGTTTGTCAGGAAGGTGTTGCAGAATTAATTTATTAATCATTCTGCAACATTATAAAATTTTAATCTTTATACCAAGAAGAATACTTCACATAGTTATCCGCAATACGGTTCACTTCGCCTTCTAATAAAGCAGAAGATATATCTTTTATTTTTCTGGCAGGAACTCCACCCCAAACTTCACCCGATTTGATATGAGTTCCTTGTGTTACCACAGAACCTGCACCTACTATAGAATTTTCTTCTATCAAGCAATCGTCCATCACAATAGACCCCATCCCAATAAGCACATTGTCTTTGATAACGCATCCGTGTACAATGGCATTGTGCCCAATAGATACATTGTTACCAATCTCTAAAGGAAATTTTTCGAAAGTGCAATGCAACATCGCGTTGTCTTGTACATTCACTTTGTCTCCCAACTTGATAAAATTCACATCGCCACGTATCACAGCATTATACCAAATACTGCAATCTTTGCCCATTACAACATCACCAATAATGGTTGCCGTCTCAGCAAGAAATGCGTTCTCTCCGATTTGTGGAGTTTTTCCTAAAAGTTCTTTTATCAGTGCCATTTAATATTATTTTGAAAATTTAAAATGAGTCTATTTGAAAAAATAAATTCGGAATCATTACTTATAAATTATAGTTATAGCAAAAATCTAAATGTTATCTCTATACTTCTAACTTCTTATCCGTATTTTTGTATCTCAAATTTAAAGAAAAAATGCGTACGATTCTTATAGAACCAACAGAAAACCCAAAAGTGATGAAATTTGTAGCCGACTACAATTTGATTCCTGGGTCTTTAGAACTAGATAGAACTTCAGATATATCAGAGATTCCTCTTGCACAAGAGCTTTTCAACTATCCTTTTGTAGAAAGAGTTTTTATAACAGCCAACTTTGTTGCGATAGCAAAACAAGATACTGTAGAATGGGAACATGTAGTAGAAAGCTTGAAAAATGTAATTGAGGACGAACTATTGGCAAACCCAAGAATCTATCTTCAGAAGAAAAAAGAGATGTACCAAATCTATGCTGAAATGACACCAAACCCGAATGCAATGAAGTTTGTATCGAGCATGATGTTGATGGATGGTTTTGTGGAAGTAAAATCTCTAGAACAAGCGGAAGGTGTACCTTTGGCTGAAGCAATCTTGAAGGAATTTGATTTTGCTAAGGAAGTTTTCATTTCGGATAATTTTGTATCAGTAACTCGTGATAATTCTGTAGAATGGCACCAAGTGATGATGGCAGTACGTGGTTATATCGCAGAATACCTACAGAATGGTGGCGCAATATCTAATATTGTATCTCAGAAACACGAAAACCCAGTAGAGCAGATTATCAACAGAGATTATACAGAAGATGAACAAAAAATATCTGATGTATTGAACGAATACGTAGCACCAGCAGTAGAAAATGATGGGGGAAAAATCTCTTTGATGGAATATGTAAAAGAATCTAAAACGGCAAGAATGCTATTGCAAGGATCTTGCTCTGGATGCCCAAGTTCTACAGCTACTCTGAAAGGTGGTATAGAAAATATCTTGAAGCAATTTTTACCAGACTTGGTAGAAAAAGTGGAAGCGGTAAACGGATAAAATGGGTACAATGAGAAGTTTGAGGTAGAAAAATAGTTCTTACTAGAAAAACTTTCTTTGATAATAAATAAATGTAATGGTATTGCGCCCCGACTTGAACGAAGCTCTTTTTGTGTAGCGCAGCGAAACAAAAAAGCGGGAGTGGAAGGTGGAAAAGGCGCCCAAATAAATAAAATATGTCTAAAAAAGGAATTTTGTTGGTAAATCTGGGATCGCCAAAATCTACAGAGGTAAAGGATGTAAAAGAGTATCTTGACGAGTTTTTGATGGATGAAAAAGTGATCGATTACCGATGGTTTTTTCGTGCGCTCTTGGTACAAGGAATCATCTTGAACACCCGACCACCAAAATCTGCAGAGGCGTACAAAACCGTTTGGACTCCTGAAGGCTCACCTTTGATTGTAATTACAAAAAATATACAAAAAAAACTGCAAAATCTGGTAGATATTCCTGTAGAAATTGGGATGCGATATGCAGAACCGAGTATTGAATCGGGAATAAAAAAATTGGTAGACCAAGGTGTGACGGAGATTGTACTTTTCCCACTCTATCCGCAATACGCGATGAGTACTACAGAAACCGTGATTGATAAAGCGGAGGAAGTAAGAAAGAAAAAATTTAAGGACATCAAAATCAATTATGTGCAGCCTTTCTATAACCGCGAAATCTATCTAGATTGTTTGGCGGAAAGTATAAAGGAAAAATTGCCTGAGAATTATGATGCTTTGCAGTTTTCTTATCATGGCGTTCCAGAAAGACATATCTACAAAACCGACCCTACGAAAACGTGTAACCTGAACGATTGTTGTTCTAGAGAAAGTAATCCGAGTCACCAGTTTTGTTACCGTCACCAATGTTTCAAAACTACAGAATCTGTGATTGAAAGACTGAATATTTCTAAAGATAAAACCATTGTATCGTTTCAGTCGAGATTGGGTAATGACAAATGGATGGAGCCTTATACAGACGAAACTTTGATGAATATTTCTAAAAAAGGAGTGAAAAATCTTGTGGTGGTTTGCCCAGCTTTCGTTTCAGATTGTCTAGAAACTTTGGAAGAAATTTCAGTAGAAGGAAAAGAACAGTTTTTGCACGGAGGCGGAGAAAACTTCCATTATATCCCTTGTCTTAATGATGAAGACCGATGGATAGACGTAGTAAAAACATTGTGTGAAGAAAAATTGGCTGAGTTTTATTTGGCTTAAAAATACTTCACTTTATAATAACAGAAATGGCACTTGATTTATCGAGTGCCATTTTTTATGTTTAAACAAAATCTTTTATTTCACAGGCGTTCGGAATTCTCCGTAACCAAGCAATCCATCATAATTTCTACCAAATGGTTTGTAATACAAAAACCCTTGATATAGATTTTCTGTTTGCCAAAAATTACCGTTGATTTCACCCAAATTCAGCTTTCCATTGCTCTCTTTAGTTGCCAAAATATAATTATAAAATCCTTGTTTAAGATATAATTTTGCAACATATTTTTTAGCTGTTTCATCATAAATCATCAAGTTCTCTTGGCTAGCTTTAAAATCATTAAAACCACCAACTACGTAGATTTCCTTCCCAATAGGATCTGAATCTAAAGAAAAGTAAACCCAAGCATAATCTGCCTCACGTTCTGCATTTCTCTCCAATCCAAGATCATTTCTACGGAAATAGTACGCACCATTAACGTCTGGTTGATACTGATAATTAAGGGGAAAAGCCCAAACAGGATGCAAAAAAGTGTGATTCACTCCATCTTTTTCACCTGTTTCTCTCACCATATCTGCAGCCATTTTCATGTTTTTATTGTCGAAATAATAAAACTCATTATTACCAGGAAAAGCCAAATTCATCTGCTGGAAAAGCAATTGACTTCCCAATGTTGAACTAGGTTTTAAGTTTTCTACTGTTGCTGACATATTGTTGTTTTGGGCAACATTCAGCGTCATAGAATTTACATTAGACGTCAAATCTCCACCTTTGGAAGTTACTTGTACTTCTACCCTTTGGTTGATATTAGGATTTTTGGCATCCGAAATTCTAGATACCTTTAGACCAACATTGGCTTGGTCTTCTACTACATAAAATCTCTTGGTCAGTATGGGTCTATCCACAGATTCTTTGTACACTATAATCTCAAAATTTCCAGATATTTTGGGCTGAATTTTTTCATTTGGAAACTTCAAGGTATAATGCGTGTACGCTTGCATTGTATTGAATGAATATTGAAATTGATCTAGCAAAGCATTCATGCTTCCATTTGCAATTTCTGTAAAAAACAAGTGGTCTTCCTGCCAATTCCTATCATAATGCTTGAAGGTATATCGGTAGATTTCGCTAGAATTAGTAAGATCATCAAAACTTAAAACCAACTGTTGATTCATCGTAATCACAGGCGTTTCGTCATTAGTCTGAGGATTAAATAATTGTATACTTTGGATTTTTTGCCCAAATGAAAGACTTCCAATAGTACATAAAATAAGTGATAATGTTTTCATTTCTACGAAGATAGAGAAAAATAGCCATTTTGGTAAGATTATCGTACTTTTGATGATAAAAAATAATCACTTATGTTTCAAATACAAGCTTTTGTATGCAATTTCGCAAGCGAAAATACCTACATCTTATTTAATGAAAACAAAAATGCATGGCTGATAGATCCAGGTAATATGAATGAGCAAGAAACAAAACGCATTGCGGATTTCATTACAGAAAATGAGCTGAAAATCAATAAAATACTTCTTACTCACGCTCATATCGATCACGTTTTGGGCTTACAATGGGCTTTCGACACTTACAAAGTTCCTGTAACGATGCATAAGGACGACCAAGAAGTTTTGGATATGTTGCAAGCGAGTGGCATTAGATTTGGCTTTCAGGTTCCTGCCGTAAAAGTAAACATAGAATATATAAATGAAGGTGAAACATTAGATTTCGATGGCGAAAAATTCAATATTTATCACGTTCCAGGGCATTCACCAGGAAGTATTGTTTACCACAACAAAACTCAAAATTTTATGATTTCTGGTGATGTTTTGTTTGAAGGAAGCATTGGTAGAACAGATTTGTACAAAGGAGATTACGATTTGCTAATCAACGGAATTAAAACTAAATTATTCGTTTTAGAGGACTCTACACAAGTTTTCTCTGGACATGGAAATCCAACTTCCATTGGTTTTGAAAAACTACACAATCCGTTTTTAAAATAAATACAAATCCCCAACTAACATACAAAAAGCTGAGATTATTTCGATAACTCAGCTTTTATTGGGAGCTATTCGTGCTTTCTGCTGTATCTTTTTTTGGTTTCTTCGGCTCCGCTCAGCCACCTAAAAAAGGATGCCGCGCCAATCACGGCTAAAATAAATACACTACGATGTCATTCCAACGAATGAAGAAATCTAAAAAGATTCTTCGCTCCACTCCGTTTCGCTCTGAATGACAAAATTATTTCTCACACACGTTGTCATTCCGACGAAGGAGGAATCTCATTAATTAATAATTTAAACACGCACAGATTGACTTAGGATGCGAAGGCATTAAGAAATTGGAAATCAGTTTCGTTAAGAAATTCCTACTGTTTGAAGAACCGCAATAATGTATTGGGTTCATCCAAAAGTTAATTCCGTTTAAAACCTAGCGAAGTGGTTCGACGACCATCGGGAATCAATATTGGGAATTTTAGAAAATGAGTTTCATTTTTAGACTGAGTTTTCAGTCTTGAAATCGAAGATTCGCCGATTCAAAATTTTAAAAAATAAAAAAGCTGAGGCAATTTTGATTCTTTTGTTTCAAGACAAAAGAATAATTATTAAAAAAAGAGAAAGATTCTTCGCTCCATTGCATTACGCTCTGAATGACAAAATTATTTCTTACACACGTTGTCATTCCGACGAAGGAGGAATCTAAATAAGATTCTTCACATTACAATCTGAAAAACAAAAAAAACCGTCAGAGATTTCTGACGG
The DNA here is from genome assembly GCF_045629545.1 of Chryseobacterium sp. Taxonomy (GTDB): domain Bacteria; phylum Bacteroidota; class Bacteroidia; order Flavobacteriales; family Weeksellaceae; genus Chryseobacterium. The sequence continues at coordinate 41,656 of NZ_JAZQRK010000001.1, forward strand.
TTTTCTATTTTTATAAGCTAAAGGCTATTTCCACTTGATATTGCAACCCATGCTTGGTCTTTGGATTTCCTCCTGAGGCTCTTCCAACAATAAGTTTTCGAAAGCAATAATAAGATCTTCACCTGTAATATCTTTGTTATTTCCTGGTCTAGAATCGTCCATTTGTCCTCTGTAGATAAGGTCTAATTTATCATCAAAGAAAAAGAAATCTGGCGTGCAAGCTGCTTCGTAAGCTTTTGCAACTGCCTGACTTTCGTCTAATAAATAAGGGAAATCAAAGTTTCTTTCAATCTGGAATTCAATCATTTTTTCTGGAGAATCTGCAGGATACTTTTCAAAGTCATTAGAATTTATAGCAATAAACTCTATCCCTCTCTCGTTGTAATCTTCATACAATTCATTCAACTTATCAATTATATGAAGTACAAATGGACAATGATTACACATGAAAATTACCAACGTTCCTTTTTCTCCTTTCAAATCTTCAAGAGATTGTACATCGTTAGATTTTGAAGGATTAGGAAGTTCGAAAAATGGAGCTTTCGTACCCAAAGCTAACATATTAGAAGCTGTATCTGACATAATATTTTAATTTTAAAATTGAATAAAAAAACAAAAAAACATCGAGGTAAAATTACTATTTTCCTACAAAATTTTATGCTTTAGCAAAGATAATGATTCTTGTAATGGATTTTCATAGTTCACCCAAGATATATTTTCTTCTTTTCTATACCAAGTAAGTTGACGTTTTGCAAATCTTCTAGAGTTTTTTTGAATTTCAGAAATAGCAAAATCCAAATCCCATTCGCCATCGAAATATTTGAAAATTTCAGAATATCCAACGGTATTCAGTGAAGCCAAACCTCTTCCTTCCTTAGATTTTCTAAGAGTATCCAGTTTTGTAACTTCATCCAAAAGTCCCTTTTCCATCATTTTTTCTACCCTAAGATTTATTCTTTCATATATTTTTTCGCGTGGCGCTTGTATACCAATTCTTGTGGTAACAAAATTTCTTGTTGCTTTTGGCTTTGCTATATTTTCAGAATAAGTTTGTCCCGTTTGCCAAATAATATCTATCGCTCTGAAAAGTCTTCTCGGATTATGAATATCTACTTCATTATAATATTCTGGATCTAGCTCTTCAAGCATTTCTTGCAATTTTTCTATGCCTTGCTCATCAAAGATAGATTCTAATTTTTGTTGATTTTCAGCATTCGATTCTGGCAAATCATTTAAACCTTCAATTACCGCTTTTTCGTACATCATGCTTCCACCTACCATAACAACAACATCGTAAGTAAGAAATAATTTTTCTAATTTTTGCAATGCATCTTTCTCAAACTGACCGATAGAATAGTAATCTTGTACAGACAAATGGCTAATGAAATGATGAGGCGCCGCAGAAAGTTCTTCTGATGATGGCGTAGCGGTCCCAATTTTCATTTCTTTGAAAAACTGACGAGAGTCGCAAGAGATAATTTCTGTATTGTAATGTTGGGCAAGATCTATCGCCAATTTTGTTTTTCCAATACCAGTAGTTCCTACTACAGAAATCAAATTTTTCATGAGCTGATAATCGTTTTTTTATAAATATAATGGAATCCTTTTGAGATTTCACAGTGCTAATTTAAATGTTTATCTTTGTAAGACAATAAAAAACTATGATTTTATCAATGACCGGCTTTGGTAGAGCTGAAGATGTTTTTGAAGGAAAAAAAATCTCAATAGATATTAAATCACTGAACAGCAAGAGCTTTGATTTGAATATAAAAGTTCCTTTAAGATATAAAGAAAAAGAATTTGAAATAAGAAAAATTCTTAACGACAAAATAATTAGAGGAAAAGTAGATTGCTATATCAACTTAGAAAATCTTGAAGAATCCAACGATGTGAAAATCAATAAAAACCTTATTGATTCTTATATGAATGAGCTTCGTTCTATCGCGTCTGACGCACCAGAATTTGAATATCTAAAAATGGCAGTACGTTTGCCTGATGCCATCTCTTCTAGACCAGACGAGCTGAATGAAGGCGAATGGGAAGCGCTTGCTAAAATTGTAAATACGGCAGTAGAAAAGTTCTTGGAATTCAGACAGACGGAAGGCAAAATTTTGCACGAAGAACTAGAAAAGAATATTCTGAATATCGACAAATATCTTTCTGAGGTAATTCCTTATGAAGAAGCTAGAGTAAATGCTGTAAGAGAGCGTTACCAAAAAACATTGAAAGAGTTTGAAAATATTGATGAAACCCGTTTTTACCAAGAAATGGCTTACTACACAGAAAAATTGGATATTTCTGAAGAGAAAGTAAGATTGGCGCAGCATCTTAAATATTATACTGAGGTAATGCAAAATGAAAACTTTAATGGTAAAAAACTAGGATTTATCTCTCAGGAAATTGGTAGAGAAATCAATACACTAGGATCTAAAGCGAACCATGCAGAAATCCAAAAATTGGTGGTGATGATGAAAGATGATCTAGAAAAAATAAAAGAACAAACGTTAAACGTATTATAATGGTTTGAAAGTTTTTTAGTTGATGATCTTTTGGCTTGTCTAAAATTGTCAAATAAAAAACATAACCGAACAAGTATATGAATAAAGTTATTATATTTTCTGCCCCATCAGGAAGTGGAAAAACAACCTTAGTAAAGCATTCTCTAGAAGTAATTCCGGAGCTAGAATTTTCTATATCCTGTACGACAAGACAGCCAAGAGGCACGGAAGTACATATGGTAGATTATCATTTTATTTCGCCTGAAGATTTTAGACAAAAAATAGCTGAAGATGCTTTTGTAGAATTCGAAGAAGTGTATACCGACAAGTATTACGGAACTTTGAAAGCTGAAGTAGAAAAAATTTGGCAGCAAGGTAAGGTGGTTATTTTTGATGTAGATGTAAAAGGTGGAATTTCTTTGAAAAAGTATTTTAAAAACCAAGCTTTATCTATCTTTATAGAACCGCCTTCTATAGAAGAATTGGAACGAAGATTGATTACAAGAAATACCGACGATGCAGAAACCATAAAAACCCGTGTAGAAAAGGCTGAAGAAGAACTGAGCTATGCAGGAGAATTCGACAAAATTGTAGTGAATTCTGATTTGGATGTTGCAAAAGAAGAAATAGAAAGTTTAATAAAAAATTTTATAGCAGATAAGGGATAGTTGATTCTCTTATTTTAAAAAAATCTATAATCACTGAAACACTACCATTGAAAATGAGTACTGAAACATTTGACAAAGCAAAAGCTAACCTTCCTGTAAAAGGGTTTTTGGATATAAAGGATTTTATGATTCCTCAAGGTGAAGATTTGGTGAAAGCTATTCTTCAACTTAAAGAAGAAAAAAATGCTATTATTTTGGCGCATTATTACCAACCAGGAGAGATACAAGATATCGCAGATTTCTTGGGAGATTCTTTACAGTTGGCTAGACAAGCCAAAGATACCAACGCAGACATGATTGTTTTCTGTGGGGTACACTTTATGGCTGAGGCTGCAAAAATTCTTAATCCAACTAAAAAAGTAGTTTTACCTGATACTAGCGCTGGATGCTCTCTAGCAGACGGATGTAGCGGAGAAGGATTAAGAAAAATGCGTGCAGAACATCCTAATGCTCTTGTGGCAACTTACATCAACTGTAATGCTGAAACAAAAGCTGAAAGCGATATTATTGTAACGAGTTCTAATGCTGAAACCATCATTGAAGCATTGCCTACAGACAGACCCATTATTTTTGCTCCAGATAAAAACTTAGGAAGATATTTGGCTCAAAAAACGGGTCGCGATATGATTCTTTGGGACGGAAGCTGTATTGTACACGAGGCTTTCTCTATGGAAAGAATTGCACAACAAATGGCAGAAAACCAAGATGCAAAACTAATTGCACATCCAGAAAGTGAAGAAGCAGTATTGAAGTTGGCTCATTTTATTGGATCTACTTCTGCTCTTCTAGACTATGTAGAAAAAGATGATTGTCAGAAATTTATCATTGCTACAGAAGAAGGTATTCTTCACGAGATGAAAAAGAGAGCTCCTCAAAAAGAGTTAATTCCTGCTTTGGTTTTTGACGAAAGTTGCAATTGTTCTGAATGTTTCTACATGAAACGCAATACAATGGAAAAATTGTATTTGTGTATGAAATACGAACTTCCAGAAATCATCATTGATGAAGAATTGAGATTGAAAGCACTAAAGCCGATTGAGGCGATGCTAGATTTATCTAAATCTATAAAATAATCTAAAGCGAGTTTTCTAAACTCGCTTTTTTTCTAGAATAAAGAGAATATTACTTTTAAGAGCCTCTACTCTAGCCCCGATTGCAGCGGCATCCTTTTTTGGGTAGCTGAGCGGAGCCGAAGCTACCCAAAAAAGATACAGCGGAAAGCGGGAAAAAGCTCCTAAAAAATTCTTTAATTTGTACACTTTAAATTTAAAATTATGAGCAAAATCTTTTTAGAAGATGTAAATATATATGCCTATCACGGTGTTTTACCAGAAGAAAATAAAATTGGAACGTATTATTTTCTAAATTTGGAAGTACATACCGACTTGTGGAAAGCGGCTGAATCTGATGACCTGAATGATACGATAAGTTATGCCGACATTAATGCTATTTTGCATGATGAAATGAGTATACCATCTCAATTGCTAGAACATGTTGCAGGAAGAATTATTAATAAAATACAATCAACATTTCCAACAATTACTTTTGCAAAGTTGAAACTTACAAAAACGGCTCCTCCCATGAAAGGTGAAATGAAAGGAGCAAGTATTGAGTTGGAGAAGCATTTTTAAAAATATTACTCCATAAGTATAACATTATAACCGTGATTTGCCGCCCATGCATTGAGCCTTAAATCCACTCTAGATAAACTTAATAGCAGCTCGTTGGTGGTAGAATTATACGAAACAATGGAAGCTGCTATATTATCAGAGTAATTTCCGGAAAGTTGAGGTGATATATAGATACTTTTGGGAACAAAATCTAGTGCAGTAGCAAGTTTAACTCTATAGATAAAATTACTTTTTACCTGATGAGTATCATTAGCTTCATTATAAGAAATAATGTAATCACTATTGGCATCATTATCTATTGAAACATTACCTGCTCTTGCATAATAGGCATTTGCAGAATTTTTATGATAAGAAAACAATCCTGTATAATTGATATTATTGTAAGGAGTAGAACTTGATCCATAATAGGGTGAGTTAGAAGAACTTGATATTTCCCCAAAATAAACCGTTATATTGTCTTTGGTTGCTGGATCTGTTGCAGTTGTATAGCCTGTTAAAAAATTTATTATATTTTGAGAGGTTTCTCTAAAATACATTGTACTTACAAAATACTTTTTCTTATTATAATCTGAATATTTTACCAATTCTTTATTAGAAGGTTCATACCCTACATAGGAAATTGTTGTTGCATATGAAGCTGGTACAGGTAGAGTTGCTACTCGCATATTTCCGTTGACATGCAATTCTCTCTGAGGAGTATATGTATTGATGCCAACATATTTTTGGGCATTTACTAAAGAAAAAGTGGATATCGCAGTTATATAAAATATTTTTTTTATCATAATTATTGTTTTATAAATAAAGCATTCACATAAAAATCATTTTCTTCCCAATAATTAAAATGATGATCTATTCTTGAAACTTTTATGTTAAAATTATTCGGGTTTGGCTGTACTCCAGCCACTGCTGTAGTAGCCCAATCTGTCGCATTACTTACAGTAAGTACCTTATTTGAATTTGTAGTTTCTGCTGAAAACATAGAGAATGAAGGTTTAAAAGGTAACAATGCTGGTGTAGTACGAGCTGCATCAGAAAATACCAAAATATTTACTGATAAAGTTGCATTGTATTGCTTGAGATCTTTATTCTGATAAACAGTGTTAGTTAAATCAAAAATACCTGGAGCATATACACTTCCTACAGTATTATTTGTAGCATTTGTCCTTGTACTAAGATAGTAGGTTACTCCTTTATATACAAAACTTCCAGCGTCTACTACGGTAAGACGATCTGTGGATGTTATGGTTTTGGGAGTAACTACACCGGTAGTTTGATTCTTAAATTGCAATGCAGGAATTTTAAATTTAAAAACTAACTTTTCTAATACTGCACTATTTAAAATTTCTGCTTGTAAGTCTCCCGAACTGTTAATTTGTAATGGTCTTAAATAATCTGTAGCTGTAGAAGGAGTGAGTTCTTGTACAATTGCAGAACCTACCACATGTAAATCTCTAACAGGTGTAGTTGTATTAATACCTATATTTTGAGCAAATAGGAAATTAACTAATAAAATTCCTGTGGTTGCAAATAATTTTTTCATCATAATCTACAAGTTTTTTATAAGCATTACATCAACAACAGCTGGATACTTCCATCCTAAAATCATATGATCTGTACGCGTAATATTAAGCACAAATTCGCCAGAGTTTTCATCTATAGATTTTAATGTCGACTGCAAAACGGTTGGTAAATTAACATCATCAACTACGTAATTTTTATAATCTAATTTAGCTGCTAAAAATCGATATAGCGGAGTGAAAGGTATTTTTACTGGAGTGGTAAATACTGCATCAGAATACAATTTGTATTTTACAGTCATTACAGTACTTTTATTATTATTGGTAAGCTCGTTTTGGGGAAAAGCGACAGCATCGGTATAACTTACACCTCCATAAGTAATCGCTGATCTATTTTGTAAATTTAAATTACCAACAATAAACTCTGTAACTTCATATTTTACAAAGTAGTTTTTATCTATATATTGATTGGTACTAGAATCGTAAATAGCATATTTAAAAGTCCCTGCACTTCCAATAAAAGAAGCAGGAAATGGTGCTAAAGAGTTTGAATTTTTTAATAAAGCATAACTATGAGCTTCTGGAACAGCCACAGAAAAACTTACATTCTCTTTCCTAAATTCTAAGGGGATTTCTCTAAGGATATTATCATTTCCATATCCTAAAGGTCTATTAGTAGCTGGATTTCCAATAGGTAAGTTGGTAATTCTAACAGCTCCATTTACATCCAACGTTGCTGCAGGTGTTGTAGTATTAATCCCTACCTGAGCATAATTGAATACAAATCCGAGCAATGAAAAGATTGCGAATATACATTTCATTCTTGTACTTTTTGCTAAAATCTGCAATAATTAAGCCATATTAAGCCTAATAATTTAAATATACCTATAAATAGTGATAATTTTATTTTGTATTGATTTTTACTAAAATATCCTAAATTGCTTCACAAAATTTAAACATTGCCTATTTTTCCAAATACAATATATTATCCTGATGAAACAAAAAATAGCCATCATACTCCTACTTCTATTTTTATCAATAAAAGCTCAAAATAATAGTACTGAAGCTGTATATCCGAAGATAAAATCGAACATCACTTTGCCTATTACTATCCCTATTTCGGAGATTAGCAATATCATTAATGAATCTGTGAAGGATTTGATTTTTCAAGATGATTCATTTACAGATAATGACAATGATCAGTTTAAAGTAAAAGTTTGGAAAACCAAACCCATCCGTTTGGTAGGTGATTCTAACGGAAATATCTTCACCGAAGTTCCTCTGAAAATTTGGGCTCAGAAAGGAATTGGAACCTTAGGAATCTACAGTTATCAAGAAACAACTTTTGAAACCATAATGTATTTTAAGTCTGGAATTACCTTAAATAATAATTGGACAGTAAGTACTTTTACACAACCTATGGGTTTCAAATGGGTAAAAAAGCCTGTTCTGGATTTTGGAAAAATAAAAATTCCCATTACGGCATTATTAGAAAATAGCCTAAAAGATCAACAGTATAAATTTAGTAAGAATATTGATGGCCAAATAGCTACACAGCTCAATTTTCAGCAATATGCAGTTTTGGCTTGGAATAGTTTTAGTCAACCCTTTTCCATCTCCGAAGAATATGCTACGTGGTTGAAAGTAACCCCAATTTCTGTAAATGTAACTCCACTAAAAATATACGGAAACCAAATCAACACCAATATCGGAATAGATTTGTTTTCAGAAACCATTACTGGATCTAAACCGAATTCGTCGCCTATTACTAAATCTGTGATGAATTTCAACTTTGTACAATCACTTGCCAACGAATTTTTGCTTCAAACCACTGCAAACATTCCGTTTACTGAGGCTACGGCAATTGCCAGAAAAAGTTTTCTTAATAAAGAGTTTGATCTCAACAATTCTAAAGTAAAAATAACGGACATCAAAGTATATGATGAAAGTGAAAAAATAATGATAGAAGCAGATTTGGATGGTTATGTAAGGGGAAAAGTTTTTATTTCTGGAATTCCTGTTTATGATGAAATTCAAAAGAAAATTGTTTTATCTGATACCAAATTTAAACTAAAGACAATGAATATTCTTCAGAAAACAGCTTCTGTATTATTCAAATCGAAAATCGTAAAAACCATAGAAACTGAGTACGGAATACCTATTAGCGATCTGGAAGTTTTATCTAAAAAAAGCGCAGAAGATGCTTTCAATAAAGAATATTACAAAGGTTTGAAAATGTCTGGTAAAGTTATAAAACTTAAGCCAAGTCAAATATTATTAAATGCTTCTGGTATTACAGCGGTAATTGATATCAGTGCAAATTTAAATTTAACATTAAAAGATTTTTTAAACTAGAAACCCTACCTCAATGGTAATTGATTTTGAGATACATAGTGCTCAATAGGCTATGGAAACAGATTTGGAGTCTATAGGAAAGAAATAATTTTTGTAAAAACATTTGTATATTATAGAAATTTTCTTATATTTGCACCACATAAAAACGGTACTTTGGCCGAGTGGCTAGGCAGTGGTCTGCAACACCATCTACAGCGGTTCGAATCCGCTAGGTACCTCATCATTAAACCCCTATATTAACTTTAATTTAGGGGTTTTTGATTTTACTCTTAGGTTAATAATCATAATTTATAATATACTATTATTTTTACTGAGAGTTACATCATCTTTTTCGTGAGGAAAACAATTCCTTTCTTCGTTAATATGATAAGTAAAATTGGTACAAACAATTACATCATTAGAATCGAAATGTTTTACAATTCCATTTTTTTCTAAAGCAACTACCCAGCAAGAATTTTGGTGCATACCATAATCTATGATGAAAATTGTGTGTCCTTTCCCTAGTGGGGTGTCTACTAATATTGTAGGATTCAACTGGATAACCATAGCATTTAAATTTAATATTAAACAATAAATTTGTAGTTGCCTATTACTAGCAATTAATAATTATATACTACTTTTAGATTTCCCAAAAGTTTTTAACACAAGTAATCCAACGCCTACTATCAAAGCTGCAGAAATGATATTTTTTGTAGATTTTGATGGTACTGGCATACTTGTCTCACCGTAGATTTGAAGTGGATCTTGCGATGGCTTTAGGACATTTCCATCTGTAGGTTCTCCATCTTTTAACTTCATCATTACGCGCATGCTCGTTGATGTGGCATTTGTAATAAATTTTGGAAATAATGTATATACAGAGTTTAATAGAAAGGAGGTTTTATCCGGGAAATTATCTTTTTTAGGAGATTTGGCTAATTTCAATATTAAAGCTGCTGTATCTTTCGGATCCGCAGCAAAAGGTGGAACTTTAAAAGCCAATCCTGAATATTTTGCAGAATGAGAATTTCCTGTAGATTGTTGAACTTGTGGATATATGTTACAGATATGAATATTAGGAAAGTTTGAAACTTCCCCTTGTATCCCATTCATCATACCTCTTATTCCATGCTTTGTAGCAGTATATATAGCACTATAAGGTGCTGGCATATAACCTGCTATAGAAACATTATTAATGAGAATGCCTTTTTTTTGATTTTTAAAAATAGGTAAAACATAGTAAGCACCATGCATATATCCCATCAAATTGGTTTTTATAACTTGCTCACAAATAACCATTGGAATTTCTTCGAACTTTCCACTTGCCATTACCCCTGCATTATTAATCCAAACATCTATTTCCCCAAATTTCACAATTGCCTTATTGACTAGCATTTCTACATCTTCTGCCTTAGCCATATCTGTGGGGACTGCTAACACTTCGGCTCCCAATGCGATACATCTATCGGCAGCTTTCTCTAATCCTTCTGCTCCACGTGCAGCAATTACCAAATTATAGCCAGCAGTTGCAAATGCTTCTGCAGTTGCCAAACCTACGCCACTAGAAGCACCAGTAACAATCGCTGTTTTCACAGTTTCCCTATTATTCATCATTCATAATTTTTGAAGGGTTAGTAGTTTCTGATTTTTTATAGACTTAATTTGCCTTCTACACCACCGTCTTCAATAGAACTTCCAGTTACAGCTGCAAAGATCATTTTAGACATGGCAACAATTTTATTTTCCTTAGTTTCATAATAGTATCCATCGGTAGGTGTCACCTTTATCAAACTTACTTTAGGATCATCTTTTCCATCAAACCAGGCATTAGCAAAATTACTCCAATACTTTTCAATCAAAGTTTTATCTTGTGTAATAGAAGCTTTTCCTTTTACAAAAACATATTCATACTTAGAATTATTCATAAAATAGAGTTGTACTTCAGGATCAGAACCTATCTCTTTATTCTTATCACTCGTTACATCGCTTAGAAACCATAGATCTCCATTTTCGTCTACACTTTGTAGCGCCATAGGTCTACTTTTGGTATCAACCTTAATATGAGTACTAAAAAAACAAGTGCCAGCTGCTTCTGCAAGAGATTTTATTTTCTCAATAGCGGTATTACCATTTAAATTTTCTGTGGGAGATTGCGCATTTGCCATATTATTATTTTTATTTGGTTAAATAAAAATCTACAACAATTATGCCTAATATTCCATCATTACCTTATAAGATTTATATAAATAATAGAAAAAATCGTTTTGAACTCTAATAAAAATTCAAAATTTATCAGATTTTGTTCCTTCAATTTTTAATAAAATTTTAATATAACTGGAGATTTTATAGAAAATTACCCAAATAAAGATATTTCAATTGAAAAATTTTAACATTTCTTTAACTTACAATTGGCTTCATAATTGAAACCCTACTTAACACAAACTGAGAAGTTGATATTAATCTTAAAAATGTGAGTTATGAAAAATTTAATAATAGCGGGTTTTGTGGCAGTAATTACGCTGACGGCTTGTAAAAAAGATAATCAGGTTGCAGAAAAGTCTATAGAACAGCAAAAATTGGAGTTTCAAGCGAGACAATTAGATATTGAAAAACAAAAATTGGCTATAGAAAAGGAAAGATTCGCATATGAGACACAGAAGAGAACTGATAGCATCGCAGAGGTTGAAAAATCTAAAAAATTAGCGACTGCAGCATCTGCACCGCAAGTTATAAAAGAAACTAAAACAATTTATAAGAATAGTTCTTCTAATGCCAATAATAATAATGGTAGTTACGCTAGTACGGACAATGGCTCTTCAACTACCGGAACTACTACTGCCAAGAAAAAAGGTATGAGTAAAGCAGCAAAAGGTACAATAATCGGTACTGTTGGTGGTGCAGCAGCTGGAGCTGTTATCAGTAAGAAAAATAGAGGGCTTGGTGCTGTAATCGGTGGTGTTGTAGGTGGTGCTACAGGGTATACAATTGGTAGATCTGGCGACAGAAAAGACGGCAGAGTACAATAAGACAAGTAACAAATTTTATATATTTCAAGGAAAGATTGCTTATTTTTAGGCAATCTTTTTTTATGATTTCAATTCTACTTACCTTACTATTACTTCTTCCTTGTTTACTTGGATTGGGCAAATTGTTTTCCGTAATGATCAAAAAATCAATTTTTGATGGTATAGCTAATTTAGCATTAATGGGCATATTCAGTGTAAGTATCGTCTGGACTATCTTAGCATTTTTTGTTCCGCTCAATTTTTATGTTGAAATACCTACTCTCCTATTGGGTATTTTTTTCTTTGTAAAATATAAGATGTATTCACTTTTCACCAAATTTACACGGAAGGACCTTATCATCATAACTCTGATCACCTTTGCAATTCTCTATTGTGGGTCATTCCCACCCTATATTTTAGATCACTTTGGATATTATGTTCCCAGCATACAATGGCTCACGGAGTATGGTTTGGTAAAAGGAATTTCCAATTTGGATATTGTACTTGGACAGATGACTGTTTGGCATATTTTTCAAGCTGGATTTTCGAATTTCTCAGATCCATTTCTTAGGATTAATGTTTTATTACTACTCATTTATTTATTATATATCGTTGAAAAGAAAAATTGGATACAATTTTGTTTGCTCCCCATTCTATTCTTATTTTCTCAATCTCCAAGTCCAGATTTACCAGTCATCATATTTTCTTTAATTTTGCTAAACGAGATTTTAAAAGGCAATAAAAATGCAAGTTCTTTATTTGCATATTCGGTATTCGTTTTCATTATAAAGCCAACAATGATTTGGTTACCGATACTAAGTTTCTTATACTTTATTTTCATTATTAAAATGAAATTGAAAGGTCTAGTTTTCGGTATTTGTCTTTTGCTTTTATTTATTATTAAAAATATCTGGACCTTTGGATATCCAATATTTCCTGTTTCTATACTAGATCTTGGCGTTAGCTGGAAACCGAATTCAGAATTGATGAAATCTTCTTCGCAATTTGCCATCATGAAAACATACGATATGCAATACTCTCACGAGGAAATAATGCAATTTTCTGGGCTCGATTATATTAAAAATTGGCTTTTCTTGAGTGGTATTAAATCGGTTATCAATATTTTATTCGTGATCACATTATTGGCTTTCATGATTTTTACATTAATTAAAAAGAATAAAATCATCACCTTTATATATATTTCCATCATTATAAAAAGTCTTTTAGTACTCTCGTTCTCGGCGCAATACCGATTTTTCATTGATGTATTTTTTGTGGCATTTTTCGTGATGATGTATCCTTTTTTTACGAGGAAAAGATCTCTGTATTTCTTTACTGTTTTTTCTTTTGTAGTCATTAGTTACATCACCTTGCCAATGCTTGTAGGTCAATATGTTTCTAGCTACAGGATGTCTGCATTCATGGGGAAATTTACTTTTAAACAAATGTATAAACCTACAAGCTATACTTATAATAAATACAAAACTTATCGTGTAGGTAATCTCACATTTCATGTTTCAGATCACTATTCATTTAATTTTGATACGCCTACTCCAGCCATTTCAGATAGTTTTATTTTAGATTATCAAGCAGCAGGAATTTTCCCCCAACTTATTGATGAAAAAGATATCCGTAAAGGTTTCGTTTGGAAAAAAATGAATAAACAGGAAGTTCTAGAAGTAGAAAAAATCATAACCAAAATAAAAGAATCTTATAAAGAGTAAACTCGCAAAGTGTTTATTATTTGGATAAAAAAAGGTAATTTTGTAATATGCTCAATACCTTAGGAAATCTACTCAGTCTCACCACATTCGGCGAAAGCCATGGTTTGGCCTACGGAGGAATTATCAATAATTTCCCTGCAGGTTTGTATATCGATTTAGAAAAAATACAATTAGAGTTAGACCGTAGAAAACCCGGTCAGTCTGCTATTGTTACGCAAAGAAAAGAATCTGATATTGTAAAATTTTTATCAGGGATTTTTGATGGAAAGACTACGGGTACTCCTATTGGTTTCATCATTGAAAATGAAAACCAAAAATTCAAAGATTACGATCACATAGCACAGTCTTATCGTCCTAGTCATGCAGATTTCACTTATGATAAAAAATTTGGTATTAGAGATTATCGCGGAGGCGGAAAATCTTCGGCTAGAGAAACCATCAATTGGGTGGTTGCAGGCGCTCTTGCCAAACAACTTTTGCCAAATATAGAGTTCCATGCTTATGTATCTTCTGTGGGTGAAATCTTCTGTGAAAAACCATATCAGGTTTTAGATTTTTCCAAAATAGAAAGCAATATTGTACGTTGTCCAGATGCCGAAACCGCAGATAGGATGATTGCTAAAATTAAGGAAATAAAAAAACAAGGAAATACGATTGGAGGAACAATTACCTGCGTGATAAAAAATGTTCCTACAGGTATTGGCGAACCCGTATTTTCTAAACTACAAGCAGAATTAGCTAAGGCAATGCTCAACATCAATGCCTGTAAAGGTTTTGAATATGGCAGTGGATTTTGCGGAGCAAAAATGACGGGTAGCGAACATAATGACGAATTTAATACAGATTTTTCTACCAAGACCAACCTTTCGGGTGGTATTCAAGGTGGAATTTCTAACGGTATGGACATTTATTTCAGGGTAGCTTTTAAACCTGTAGCAACCATTATAAGACCTCAAAATTCTATAGATAAGGAAGGGAATCCTGTTAATGTAGAAGGAAAAGGCAGGCATGATCCTTGTGTGGTTCCTAGAGCTGTACCTATAGTAGAAAGCCTTGCAGCCTTTGTCCTTGCAGATTTATTTTTAATTGATAAAACGAGAAATATTGCTCAATTGTAAATTGAAAATAATAATTGCCTAAAAATAATAATTTAAATAATATAAAAATTTAACATGAAAAAATACTGGGACCATGCAATCGATTTTGATGATTATCTACAGATTGCCCATCAAAGATTAAATAACCCACAAACAGAAAAGGACGTAGAGTTCAAACCTTATTATGAACTTGGAATTCATAGAATGGATAGAACGCTAAAGAAATTTGAAGCAGATGAAGAGCAAATAAAAAACTTGGTCTCCAAAAATTTCAAGGGTAAGATTCTGATTATATCTGAAGCTTGGTGCGGTGACGCAAGTGCTTCTGTTCCTGCGATTGTAGAGTTTTTCAAAGGTCAAAATGAGGTGAAAATATTTTTAAGAGACAGTGACTCTTCCTTAATAGATCAGTATCTAACGAACGGAACTCAATCTATTCCGAAGGTTTTAATTTTAAATGAAAATTTTGAAGTTATTAATGCTTGGGGCCCAAGACCTAAACATGGCCATGAACTATTATTAAAATATAAAGCAGATCCTGAGCATTATACCAAAGATCAATTCTATAATGATCTTCAAGTTTATTATTCAAGAAATAGAGGAAAAGATACTATCCAAGAAATTGTAGAACTGCTATGAAAAGGAATATAATATACGTTGTAGTTTTAGCGATTGTAGCTGCTGTATTTCTGATTCCGGGATTAAAGGACACTTTGAAAGAACAATTTTTACCCGTTGCTACTATAGAAAATGCTGTCCATATTGCACCAGAAGATTATGATGTAGACCTGAAAGGCATTAATGTGCCTAGTACCAATTTGAAAAACTTCAAAGACAAAATAGTTTTTCTCAATTTTTGGGGAACTTGGTGTCCTCCTTGCATCAAAGAATGGCCATCTATCCAAAACCTGTATGATAGTAAGAAAGATAAGATAGACTTCGTACTGATCGCCATGAAAGATGAAGAGGAAAAGGTGAGAAATTTTTTAAAAGAAAATAACTACAATGTACCAGTGTATATTGCACAAAGTCCTATTTCTGAAAAAATTCTACCAAAAGCATTTCCTACGACATTTCTTTTAGATAAAGAAGGTAGAATTTTGCTAAAAGAAGATGCATACAAAGATTGGAATTCTGAGTCATCACTTCAATTTATAAATACAATTGTTAAATAATTTTTTTTAACTTAATTTAATATTTATTGGTACACAATTTGTGAATTTCAATGTGTTATAAAATTATTTTTTATGACCCAACGCAAAAATGAAATATTCAAAACTAAGTCTTGCCAAGCAAGCAATAAGTCATAAAGGATTTGTAAAAAAAATTCCAGATATATTCAGGATGGTAAAAATGTGGAAATCTGGATCTTATATTACCAATTCTATTGATATAATTTTACCATTATTGGGACTCATTTATGTAATTTCTCCTATTGATTTGTTACCAGATTTTGCACTTCCTATACTGGGTGTTTTAGATGACTTTGCTGTTTTATCTATTACTATTCCAAAACTTATAAAAGAAGTTGACAAATTTCTACTATGGGAAGCAGAAGTGAAATACAGCGATGAACCTCCAAAAATAATAGATGCTAAAATTGTAAAATAAATAGCGAAATAAAAGTAATGAGCCATTCTTATAAATTTAGGAATGGCTTTTTTTGTGTTTAAACTTTCAAGCATAATTTCAAATTGTTAAATTTGCGTTATCTAATAAAAAATAATGGAAAGTAAAAAAGAATTCTTTTTAGAATGCTACAAGCTAGGTATCATTAAATTCGGAAGATTCACCTTGAAAAGTGGGATAGAGAGTCCGTTCTATGTAGACCTTAGACCGCTAGCATCGGATCCTAAAATATTAAAAAATTTGGCTAATTACCTGCTGGAAATGCTTCCTTTAGATAATTTCGATTTGATTTGTGGAGTTCCTTACGCTGCACTTCCTATGGCAACATCTATGTCTTTGGAAAGCTACATTCCATTAATTATAAAAAGAAAAGAAGCTAAAGAGTATGGAACCAAAAAAATGATTGAAGGAATTTACCAAAAAGGACAAAATTGTCTATTGGTAGAAGACGTTATCACATCTGGAAAATCTTTGGTAGAAACCATTGCTGAAGTAGAACAAGAGGATCTAAAAGTATCTGATATCGTAGTGGTGCTTGATAGAGAGCAAGGTGGAAAGCAATTGCTAGAAAGTAAAGGTTTCAACGTACATACTCTATTTAATATCTCTGAGGTTTGTGACATTCTACAAGAAACTGGAGATTTATCAGACGATGAAGTTAATAGAATTCAGGATTTCCTACAAGGAAACCACGTTCAGTTTGAAGAAAAAGTAAAATCAACTTACGAAACAAAGCTAGAATTACTAAATCATTCAGTTTCCATAAAATTATTGGAAACAGCTATCTCAAAAAAATCCAACCTTATTGCTTCGGCTGATGTTACTACAACGGAAGAACTATTGGCTTTGGCTGAAAAAGTGGGTCCCCATATTATTGCCCTAAAAACTCACATCGATATCATATCCGATTTTGAATATACTAAAACAATAGTTCCTCTAAAAGCATTGGCTGCAAAACATCAGTTCTTATTGATGGAAGACCGTAAGTTTGCTGACATCGGAAACACACAAGAACTACAATTTACCAGTGGAGTTTTCAAAATTACAGATTGGGCAGATTTTGTTACCTCTCAAGTTATTGGTGGTTATGATTCTCTTAATTGTTTTAAAAATGTAGGCGTAGTAGCGATTGTTGGGATGTCTTCTAAAGGTACACTTACAAGCAATAACTACAGAGAAGAAGCTCTGAAAGTTGCACTTTCTCATCCAAATGTGATTGGTGCGGTTTCTCAAAATACAATTCCAGAAGAAATTTTATTATTCACACCAGGAGTTAATTTGGCTGATTCTGGAGACGGAAAAGGCCAGCAGTACAATACGCCAGAACATGTATTTTCTAAGTTACATACAGATTTCATCATTGTTGGAAGAGGTATCTACCAATCAGAAAATCCAGAGCTAGCTGCCATTGAATATAAAAATGCAGGCTGGGATGCGTATTTAAAATCTTTATAAAAATTTCTTGATCGAGTAAAATATCTACTATAATTTATTTAAAAATAGTTTATATTTGATGCTTTATCACTATTTTGAAGAAGTTAAGTTTTTGTTTTATACTATTTTGTGGAGCAGCCATAGTTTCTGCACAGAAAGACAGCATCTCAATTGAGGCACGATTTTCTACGGACCAAAAATCAGTAGAAATAAACCAAACAATCACTTATTACAATCTTTCTGACAAAGATCTTACGCGTATAAAATTGCTCAACTGGACAGCCGCTTACCAAAATAAAGGGACTGCATTAGTGATGCGCAAATTGGAAGACCGAAATAATAGCCTTCATTTTTCCACAGAGAAAGAAGGCGGAAAGATTGCTGATCTTACCGTAAAAAGTGCTGAAAGAAAGCTGGTAACTACCAATCTTCTTACAGACGAAAATCTTTTTTATGATCTGGATCAGCCCTTAAAGGTGGGTGATAGTATACGGCTACAACTTCATTATTGGGTAAACTTACCTCCAAAAAAATATACTGGCTATGGTGTTTCAGAGGAAAATATAGCCTTAAAATATTTCTTTATTGTTCCGGATCATTTTGATCCGGACAATATTTCTAAAAGAAGTTATCTAGATATGGAAGAATCTGTAAATTTCAATACCCATTGGAATGTACAAATAAATCTTCCGAATAATACTTTTGCAGAAAGTAATCTAGAAAAAATTTCGGACAATACTTTTGTTGGAGATTTGGACACAGATCCCGAATTTATTATTTCCAAACAAAAATTCCACTCCACTTCCATTTATACAGATGATATGGAAACCAATATCAAATTTGGTTATGCTTTATCAGCATCAGAAATTCAGAATCTTGAGTTTTTCCTTCCATTGCATTTAAATTTTATTAAAGAAAAGCTTGGCTTTGTTCCGAAAGAAATTTTTATCTCTGAAAAATTTAGAAAGAAAGAAGATTTTTTCGGGAATAATGATATTAAATTATGGAAATATCAATTCAAACTTTTCTCTGATGCCGAGCAAATAGATTTAGACTATTTTGGAATCATTGCAAAGAAAATTTTGGATGATGCGGTAATTGCTGATAAATCTGATGATCATTGGTTTAAAAACGGAATAAAAACCTATCTAGAAATACAATACCTACAAAAGTTTTATAAAGACACCAATCTCTTAGGTAAATTGCCAGAAACTAAAGTCTTAGGTATAAAACCATTAAAATTATTTCATGCTTCAAAAGTAAAATTAATTGATCGTTATGGATTAGCGTATCAATATATAATGTCGCAAAATCTAGATCAGAAGATAGATGAACCGTTCTCAGCGCTCAGCAATTTCAATGATATGGCGATAAGTCAATTTGAAATGGGAACGTTGTTCAAATTTTCTGCGGATAAAATGGGTGACAAAAATTTTGATTCTTTGCTAAAAGATTATATTTCAAACAATGTACATCAACCTATAAATCCTGAGGAATTTTTGAGTAAAATTGCTGAAAAAGAAAGTTCATTGGCTTATCTTTCAGAGTATATTCAACATAAAAATAGAATTAATTTTAATATTAAAAATTTTCGTAAAAAAGAAGATTCATTAGAAATAAAAATAGCGAAGAATACTATTCATGCCATACCAGTAAAGGTAGAAACAGAAACCAAAAGTGGAGAAAAAACTTCTTTCTGGGTAGACACCAAAGAAAACGAAAGGATAAAAACTATTTCCGTTCCTTCTGATGAGGTCTATAAAATTACTTTGAATGATGATTATTCTTTCCCAGAAAATAATTTTAGAGATAATTACATCTACACGCACGGATTTTTTTCTCATGCTAAAAAGATTAAACTTAAATTTATAAAGGACATTCCCAACCCTGAATACAACGAAATTTATCTGAATCCTAGAATTAAATTTTCAAATACGTATGATAAATTTTTGATTGGTATTAATTTTAAAAATCAATCTTTATTCGATCAGAAGTTTTTGTATTCCATCACGCCATCTTTTAGTACAGGAACAGGAAAGCTGACGGGTTCTGGAGCGGTCTCCTACTCTTTTTTGCCTGCTGAAAGTATTTTCCGAAGCATCACCTTCGGAGTTTCTGGTTCTTACTTCCATTACAATTACGATTTGGCGTATAGAAAAGGATCACTATATACCACATTCAATTTCAGAAAAAACCCTAGAAGTACGGTAAGCAGAGGAATTAGCGCTTCTTATAATTATTTTGAAAGAGATCTGAGTGATACAATGATCGCCAATAAAGATTATGACAAATATAATCTTTGGTCACTAGGTTATGGTTTTACGGATAATCAAATGATCCACGAAAAAAGTTTTAGCATCAGTACACAAGGTATGGAAGATTTTAACAAAATAAATGCTGAAGCCTTCTATAGATGGGAATTTGCTCCGAAACAAAAACTGAGCATCAGGCTTTTTGCTGGCTATTTTCTACGAAATGATACCCGAAATAATACGTTCGATTACGGGATTTCTAGAGTATCCAACTACTCCTTTTCTTATAATCTTCTGGGAGAAAGTGCTAATAGTGGAATATTATCACAACAATTTTTGTTGGCTGATGGAGGATTCAAATCCTTTTTGCCAGGAACTGTAAATCATTGGCTTACCTCTCTAAATGTTGATACCAGCGTTTGGAAAATATTTCATCTCTATGCAGATGCTGGATTCTACAAAAATAAAAACAACCCAACAGAATTTATTTGGGACAGTGGCGTAAAGGTAAGATTGATACCTGATTTTCTGGAAATTTACCTTCCTGTACAATCTTCTCTAGGCTTCGAACCAGGTTTTAAAGACTACGGAAAGCGCATTAGATATACCTTAATTCTAAATTTAAGTACCATCATCAACGCGGCTAGACGTGGTTGGTATTAATACATCAATTCATCAAAAGACTTTGTGGATATTTTCGATATTAATTTCATATTACTGAAATTTCAATTTTATCATTTTCAAATACTATCTTCCTTCTGATTCTCAGGTTTAAAAAGAGGACTGTTCATATATTTTAATTATTTTTACCAATTATTGTATAGGACGTTGCGGATTTCATTTTTTACATTTTTGTTTTTACTATTGAGCTTACAAATGAGTAATGCACAAATCTTCTCATGGAAAAACCCCAACCTTCCAAAAGACAGCCTCAAAAAAGATAGTGTGCTCGCCTCAAGATTAGAGAGAGATATTTTTGCCAAAGACACGATGGATTTTGTAAAAACCAGCAATCGTATTATTGTAGATGAAGCTGTTTTGGCAAAAAATGACAGTAAACGTTTTTTGGGTGAACTGAATTCTAAAGGTTCCATTATCCGTGGAATTACGTTTGGTAACAACCAAGGACAATCTGTACAAAGTTCTATGGACCTTCAGATTTCTGGTAAGCTTTCTAAAGATGTAACAATATTGGCAAGTATCTCAGATCACAATTTGCCGATACAAGCAGATGGATATACACAAACTCTAGAAGAGTTTGATAAAATCTATATGCAACTGAACATCAAAGACAAATCGATATTGAGAGCTGGACATCTAGATTTGTTGGATGATAAAAACTACTTTGCCAAATACCAAAGGCGAAGTATGGGACTTCAATTTCAGACACAATTTGGTACAGACAACAAAACTTCTGTAGACGTATCGATGGGTGTTGCACGAAGTGAATTTCATAGAATTCGTTTCCAAGGAGCTGAAGGTAACCAAGGTCCTTATCGTCTTACCGGTAAAAATGGCGAACAATTCATTACACTGATTTCAGGTTCTGAGCAAGTTTTCATTGATGGTATTTTGATGAAACGTGGAGAAAACCAAGACTACGTAATCAACTACAATACTGGGGAAGTTACTTTTACCAGTTTTAGACCTATTTTCCAACAAAATTATATTACCATTTCTTTTAATTATACCAATAGGAATTATTCTCGTTATCTCTTTACAGGAAAGCTAGAACACAAAAGAGAAAAACTAAAATTGGGTCTGAATTGGTTTATGGAAAATGATAATAAAAATGCTCCTTTAGCTTTAAATTTATCCAAAGAAGACGAACAAATATTAGCAGAAGCAGGTAACGATACCAACTTGATGTATGCACCTTCTGGCGTGGTAACAGAATACGATGTCAACAAAATCTTGTACAGCATCGTTGCAGATCCTGCTGGTAATTATTATCAGTTTTCTACAGATCCTACCCAAACTTTGTATACAGTATCCTTTACTTATTTTGGAGCGAATTTAGGAGATTATAAACTGACGCAAACTACTAACAATGGTAGAGTTTTCGAGTATGTAGGTCCGAATATGGGAGATTATAGAGCCGTGAGAAAACTACCTTCACCACAAAAAGCGCAAGTGTACAGCTTTACTTCAGAATATCTATTAAAAGAGGGGAAAATAGGAGCAGATATCTCTCTGAGTAATTATGATCTCAATTTGTTTTCTTCCAAAGATTCGGATCAGAATATTGGCTATGCTGCTAGAATTTTTGGGAACAAAACCTTCACAAAAAACAATTGGAAAGGAACACCAAGTTTTGAATATCAATATATTGATAGACAGTTTCACATCTTAGATCGCATCAATGATGTAGAATTTTCTAGAGACTTTAACTTAGCACAAGAATTCAGCGGAAGGACGCAAAACCGATTTATTTTTAGTTTTTTAAACAAATGGAACAATAAATCACTCCTCAACTATCGCATCAATTATCTAGAAGAACAAGACGCATACAAAGGGATGAAAAACGAATTGGATTTCGGTTGGATAAAAGGGAAATTTAATACAAAAGGTAACTTATCTTACCTGAATACTAATGCAACGCTGCAAGACACTAAGTTTATCCGTGGAGGCGCTACTAGCGAGTATACAGGCAAAAAAGGGAGTTGGGCTGTGGGAGGAAGTATGGAGCACAATGAGAAAAAGTACAATGATACTCAGCTCATGGATGTTACAAGTTTTAGCTGGAGAGAACTCTTCGTTCAGAAAAAAATTGGCGATAGTTCTAGAGTGAAACTTTTATCTAAAATGTACGTGAGAGATAATGATTCTGTACGTGATAATAGATTGCAAAGCATGAATAGAATTTTAGGATTTATGGCAGAAAGTCAGTTGATTAAAAATGAAAAAACTTCCCTAAATGCGTTAATTCATTACAGAAAATTCTTGTACAAAACGGATGATATTAGTACCCTACAAAATAAAGATTTCGTAGTGGGAAATATCTTATACAACCAACAGCTTTTTAAAAACGGAATGCGCTTGCAAGCTTTCTATGAGCTAGGAAACGGACAAGAAGCACAAAGAGAATTCCAGTACATTAAAGTAACCGATGGACAAGGAATATACAAATGGACCGACTATAATGGTGATGGCGTACAGCAATTGGACGAGTTTGAGATTGCAGAATATTCGGATTTGGCACAATATATCAGGATCTACACGAACTCTGTGAGATATATCCCATCCAACAAAAACAAGTTACAGTTGGCTTTATTTGTAAATCCTTCTGTGGTTTTCAATTCTGAAAATAAGTTTTTGAAACGTTGGAATTTTAATGTTTCACTAAATTCTCAAAACTCCTACTATAAAAAAGAAAAAGTTTTGGTACTCAATCCTTTTCAGAAAAGTGATGATCAGATTTTGAAAAATCAAAATATACTTACATCCGTACAGTTTAATCCAACGGAGAAGTCTGGATGGAACGGAAATTACCGTTTCATTGCCAATGATAATCTCATCAATGCCAATTTTAGTAATGAAGAAAGAAAACAGAAGTCACATTTTGTGAATTTGGGCTACTTGTTTAATAAAGAATTCAGGATAGATTGGGAAAACTCTAAGCATGATCTAGAAAACTCCTCACAGTTATTCGCTACGAGAGATTATGTACTTAGCAATTTTGAAACTAAGCCAAAGGCAACTTATAAATTTACAGATGCCGTGCAAGCTGAGTTCTCATCGGCCTATCGCGAGAAGAAACGTGTAGATGGAGAAGAACTTTTAAAGGCATTTGATATCACAGGATCTGTACAATGGGAACGCAAGAAAACTTCTATTAGAGCCAATTTCTCGTTTATTAATAACGATTTTTCGGGGAATAATTTTAGTATCGTAGGAAACCAAATGTTAGATGGTTTGAAGCCCGGAAAAAACCAAGTTTGGAGTGTTTTTATACAACAAGCAATTAATTCTTTTCTACAATTTAATTTTAATTATGAAGGAAGAAATTCTGGCGAAAGGACCATCCATATAGGAAGTATGCAAGTGAAAGCGAGTTTCTAAAAAATTTTTTTGCGAAAAAAATTTAAAATATATTATCTTTTCCTGCGCTTCCGCTAAAGATTTATGTAATAAAAAATCACCTTTTAAAAACACAAAAAAAATATAATCATGAAGAAAATCTATTATCTATTTTTCCTCCTTATCACGCACTTTGCACTTGCCCAAACTTACAAACCTATGGACACCGCAGACTACAGAGAAAGAAAAATATTTTTGCAAAATTACAACATCAATAATGATGCTTTTTCAAAAAACATAAAATCTCATTACGAGGGAGAACTAAGCAGACATCTCAATAGGAATTATGATGTTTTTCAAAAAGAATTTAGAAAAAAAGTACAAAGCAAAGATTTTCATCACAAGTCACAATTTAATTCTTATATCCAGACCCTTATCACAAAGCTTAATGAAAAAAACGCAAGCATACCTGCAAAATTGATAGTTTTGATAGAGAAAGATAACACTCCAAATGCAGCATCTGTAGGTGATGGCACTTTGATTGTGAATATGGGCTTATTCAATTGGTTGGGTAATGAAGATCAAATGCTTGCCGTCTTGAGCCACGAAATCGCACATCAAATACTTATGCATTCTTTGAAATATCAGACTAAAAAATTTGAGGCTACAAAAAGTTCTAAATCTCAAGTTTCTGAGATTAATAGATTTGCCACTGATGCACCAGAAAAAGCTTTAAAATTATTCAAAAATATCGTTTATAATAATAGTGAGGAGCGTAGAAAAAATGAAAAGCAAGCAGATTCTCTAGGATATATACTCTTTAAAAATGCTAGTAATTTTCCGTTTGAATACCAAAATGCACTGAAAAATCTGCAACTTTTTGATACCCTATCACCAAAGATAGTAGATAAAAGTTTTTACGAAAAAACATTCAATCTTCCCAATGCACCATTTAAAGAAAACTGGATGAAAATGGAAGATTTCTCCAACTACAATTATACTCATTACAACGAAAGATATAATAAGGATTCTCTTTCTACGCATCCAGAAATGGAAATAAGGATTGCAAGACTAGCCGAACTAAATCCCGAACTCAGGATCAATAAACCTGCAACAAAAAGTGAAAATACAGTGTTTACCCATCTAAAAGAAGTTGCGCGTTGGGAAGTTGCTCCTAATTATTTTTACGCTGAAGAGTATGGTTTGGGCATTTATTCTCTCTTACAAGAGAAAAGTAATGAGAGCCTGAAGGATCAAAACTATTTTGACACATGGCTAGGTAAATATTTTGATAAAATATATTGGGCAAGAAAAGAATATAAACTCAATCGATATTTGGAGCGTCTTGAGCCACAAAAACAAGATAAAAGTTATCAGCAATTCCTAAGTTTCATGTGGAATTTGAGTTTAGAAGACATCAAGAATATTGCGGAGTACTACCAAAAGAAAAGTTCCTAATTTGTATTAGGAACTTTTTAATTTAGAAGTTGAGCCTTTCTAGTCTGATGTTGTTGAATTTTTCTTTTTTGTTGTATTCTCGCAGTAATATATATCCTTCTTTCCCTATATACGGACTTACATAAAAGTCGTCTTTTGCAGAGATGGGTACAATTTCTTGCTTAAATTTTCCATCGATTAGGGTATTGATAAAAAGGTTCCATTTTTTCTCTCCTGCTCCTTCTTCTTTTTGGTAATCTCTATAAAAGAAAACTACATCTTTACCCTGATTAATATATTGTGAAAACAAGTAATCCGAATTGGACCATTTGGATTTTTCCTTCTCGAAAATTTTCACAGACGGGTTGAAATTTTTGTCGGTGTAGATATACACCATATCTGTAGTTTTGGGAGCGTTATACTGCCCTTCTGCTTTGTATTTTTCTAATAATATACCTACACTTCCATCTTGAAGAAAGAAAAAATCCCGCGGATCCAAAAAGTATCCTGCTTCCACCGTACCATAATTTCCTAACTTGGGAATTTGAGATTTTAGACTTTCATATGTGATTTCTTTGGTATCTATCTCAAAATTATTTTTATTGATGACTAATCTTGCAAAACCAGTATATTTATTGTTATCGTCTATATTTCTACCTACCAACACAATTTTATCATTCAGCGTCTTAGAATTATCGAGTGTACCGAAACTAAATGTTTTCACAGAATTAATCTTGTCTAGCGTATTTTTCGGCAGTCCGGAAATTGGTTTTTTCACGATTTCCTTTCCTGTTTTCATATCCAAAACCAAGAGTTGAAAGTTTTTTTCTTTACCTGCATTATTTTGAAGGATGCAATAAACCTTATCGTCATCTTTTTCTATAAGAGTAAGGCTTTCGTTATTTTTTTTGTCGCCACTTGTATTATATCTGTACTTCCAATTCTCTTTCTTGTCATCATCAAATTTTATAAGAGAATTATTATTACTATAAGATTTATAATCTCGGTATTCTAGTGCCAAATATCCACCTTGCTTTATCTCATATACCAAAGATTCGTACATATATCCTTTACTCTTCCTTTCTATTTTGTCTTCTTTGTATTGGGCTAATATATTCTTTGGTTGATCTAGTTTTGTGAATTTTCCATCCTCCTCATATTCAAAATAATCCTTATTTTTGATAGAATTATCTTGCAAAGAAATAATCTTGGTTCTGGGGATTACTATATCTTTTAGTTTGAATATATTCAGTTGGGTACGATCCAACTTCGGACTTAGAACAATATTTTCTCTAAAATCCATAAAAGCAGAATATCCACCCGCAAATTTATCACCTTCGAAATCTTTGTTGGCAATAGGATTAAGATTTTTATCTAAAATTACATATTCAAATTTTTTGGCAGTATCGCTTGTTTTGCCGTAATTGTAAATACCAACATAGCCAAAAAGATTTTCTTTTTGATCATAGATAGCATTGAAGTTTACCATCTCCCCATTCGCCAATTTAGCAAGGTTTTGACTCTGAGAAAATGCCAATGAAGAGGCAAGAATGAATGTAGAATATAAAATTTTTTTCATATAAAAATTTGGATTAGATTGTAGAATGTTAAAGTATAAAATGTTTTGATATAATTTTAAAAAAAGTTCATATATCTGTATTTTTTCTTTTATCTTAATGATATCACTCTGAATATTGAATAATAATCAAATCAGATAGCGAACAGAAGTGAATTTAATATAAGACAAAAAGTTTCCTGTTTCAATAAAATAGAGGAAAAAATTTAATTTTCAGAAAATTATAGAATACGTATCTTTGCACCATGATAAAAATAGGCAATATAGAACTGCCGGAATTTCCGCTTTTATTGGCTCCCATGGAAGATGTGAGCGATCCACCTTACAGACGTTTGTGCAAACTACATGGCGCAGATTTGATGTATTCAGAGTTTATTTCTTCTGAAGGACTCATCCGTGATGCCATGAAAAGCCGAAAGAAATTAGATATTTTCGATTACGAAAGACCTGTAGGTATACAAATTTTTGGTGGTGATGAAGAGGCTATGGCAATGTCTGCAAGAATTGTAGAAACAGTAAATCCAGATTTAGTAGATATCAACTTTGGCTGTCCTGTAAAAAAAGTAGTCTGTAAAGGCGCTGGTGCAGGTGTACTGAAAGACGTAGATATGATGGTACGTCTTACCAAAGCCGTAGTAAGCTCTACTTCTCTTCCTGTAACGGTGAAAACTCGTTTGGGTTGGGATAGTAATAGCATCAATATAGATGAAGTAGCAGAAAGACTACAAGAAACTGGCATCAAAGCATTAACGATCCATGCGAGAACACGTGGACAAATGTACAAGGGAGAAGCCGATTGGGAACATATTTCTAGAATAAAACAAAATCCTAATATTGAAATTCCTATTTTTGGAAACGGAGACATAGATTCTCCACAGAAAGCCTTAGAATATAAAAACAAATACGCCTGCGATGGTATTATGGTTGGTCGTGCGGCTATTGGCTATCCTTGGATCTTTAATGAAATAAAACATTTTTTTGAAACAGGGGAAACACTTGCGCCGCCTACAATTGGTGATAGATTGTTAGCGGTACGTCAACACGCCGAGTGGAGCGCCGAATGGAAGGGTGAGAAATTGGGTCTGATAGAGATGAGACAACATTACGGAAATTACTTCCGTGGAGTACCTCATTTCAAAGATTTTAGAAGAAAATTTTTATCTGTGTATACCATAGAAGAGATGGATGTAGTAATCAAAGAAACACAAGAATTCTACGAAAACTATCAAGAACAAGATTAAAAAGAAGCGCCATCAACAAAGTTGATGGCGCTTCTTTTTGGTTGAATATCTTAATATCCTTCAGATGAAGATTCGTTTTTGATAAGGGCAAGAGCAGAGGAAGTCCCTATTCTCTTTACACCCAGATTGATCATTTTTTCGGCGTCTTCCGGAGACCTTACTCCGCCAGCGGCTTTTACAGGGAGCTTGCCTGCATTGTCCAGCATGATTTTTATTCCCTCGAAGGTTGCACCATTAGGTTTACCATCAGTAGTTTTATAAAATCCTGTAGAAGACTTAACGAAAATTTTAGATAAATCTTTTTCTTCAAAATTTTCTTCTGCCCATGTAGAAATCTGCTTGGTAAGATCTGCAATTTGTGCATTATCCAAAGCTGCAATTTCTATAATCCATTTAGTTACTCTTCCGTTCTTGATACCCAAATTGGTACCTTGCAAAAATTCTTCTCTTACCAAAGCGATATTACCATTGATGTAAGCCATGTAGTTGATGACAAAGTCCAATTCGTCTGCGCCATCCTCAATTGCTTTTTCTGCTTCAGCTAATTTTTCTGCAATGGTATAAGTACCCTCATGAAAACCAATTACAGTTCCCAAAACAACCTCAGCATTCCTTTCTTTAAGATATTTTTTTATCTCAGAAATATAATCTGGTCTTATCATCACTGCAAAAAGATGATGATCTATTGCTTCTTGAGTAAGATTTTTTACAATTTGTAAGGTTTCTTGTTCCGAAATACCAGCTTCCGAAGGTTTTTTCAAATACGTTGAGTCTAAATATTGGGCAATATGCATGATGTTATACTTTGAGTTGTCTATAAATACTTTGTTCTAATGATATAAAAGTTTCTGTTCTTGTCACTCCCTTTAGCTTTTGAAGTTTACTAAGAATCTCCATCAGGTGATCATTATCCTTACAAAGAACCTTTATAAAAATGGTATAATTACCTGTTGTGTAGTGTGCTTCTACTACTTCATTCACCTCATTAAGAGCTTTTACTAATTCTGGATAATGGCTTGGCTGATCCAAAAACATTCCGATATATGAAACCACTTTGTATCCTATCTTTCTAGGATTAAGGAAAGAGATAGAGTTTTCAATAACACCTGCATGTTCCAATTTTTTTATTCTTTGGTGTACTGCAGTAGTAGAAATCCCAACTTGTTTTGAAATGTATGCCAAAGAACTTTTTGCGCTATCCATTAGCATATAAATAATTTCCTTGTCTAGAGCATCTAGATGATACGTAGTGTTGTTTGAATTTTTCATTTCTTAGTTATTCTTTTAGTTAGTTAGTTTTTCTATTTTTTAATACCGCAAAAACCGGAAAATGGTCGCTATAGCCTCCCAGATATCGAGTTCCTGCATAGGTACGGAATGGTCTATCGTTATACATCTTACTTCGGCTTCTTATTTTTTCTGGCTTAAAGATTTTGGCATCTTCAAAAACCAATACAGAATCTTCCTCGAAGAAAGATTTTGATAGTATAATTTGATCAAATAACATCCCCGACTTATAGTGGAAAGAAGAATAATTACCCGTAGAATAAAGTTCTAAAAATGGGTTTTCTAATACTTTATTTTGTTGGTCATCATAAAGTACATTTAGCAAATTCTCCTCATCTGGATTTTCATTGAAATCCCCACACAATATTACTTTTTCGTCATCTTTTTTAATTATGTTTAAGATTTTTTCTCTTGTCTCCTTTAGGATAAAGTTCCTTTTGGGCTGGTTAATATCTCGCTTTCTCTTAGAAGGCAAATGCGTTACAAAAACATTGATGATTTCTTCTTTGAATTTTACTTTCGCAAACAAAACATCACGCGTAGTATCATAGTTTTCCGGATTTTTATCTTCTATTTCAAAAAAGAATGTAATAGGTTCCGAATCTAAAACCTCCACTTTAGACAAATCATAAAGCAAAGCTACATCTACCTTTCTTTCGTCCATAGAATTGTAATGTACAATCCCATATTTAGAATTAAAAGGTTCTGTTTTTATTAGATCTTCTAATACTTGTCTACCTGAAACCTCGGATAGACCAATCATACAAGGCAAAACACCTGTTTCCTCCTTCATCAATTGAAATACATGACCTATTTTAAGAATTTTGTCGTGATATTTTCTTTCATCCCAATTTTTCAAACCAGAACGACTAGGATCTAGTCTATGTACCGGCGTAGGATCAGGTAAAAACAAGTTTTCTACATTGTAGAAAGCGAATAACTCCATTTATATTTTCTTTAAAACATTAAAATTGATATTCTGGCAGTAAATTTATTCTTTTTTTTATAATAATAAGAATAAAAAACCATTTTTTTCAAACAAAACCCTAAAAATTTACAATAAAAACAACCATACGCCATTATTTAAATTAATAATTTAAAAAAATAAGAATAATTCTCTAAATTACAAAGATTTACGATGCAACATAAGCAATTTTCCGGCTATAGCAGTAATAAAAACAATGAACTTTTAAATTTTATATGAAAAATTAAATGTAACATCATTCTACAAATTTTGTATTGTTGGGTAAGAAAGCTAATGTATTACATTTAAAGTAAATCTCAACAAAAAAAACTTCGAAAAGCTTAATGCTTTTCGAAGATAATTATTTTCGCTAGAGACTCTTCTAATCTAGCAAGTCGGGTCTTTTCTCTTCTGTAATTCGTACCGCTTCTTCATGCCTCCATTCTTCTATCTTCCCGAAATTACCACTTAGCAAAATTTTCGGAACTTCCAGACCTTTATATACTTCAGGCCTAGTGTAGATGGGTGGTGATAATAGATCATCCTGAAAGCTATCTGTAAGCGCACTTTGTTCATCATTCAGGACACCAGGTACTAATCTTATGATAGAATCTGCCAAGACGCAAGCTGCCAATTCTCCACCCGTCAGTACAAAATCACCGATGGAAATCTCTTTGGTAATATGCAACTCTCTCACACGTTGATCTATCCCTTTATAATGGCCACATAGGAAAATAAGATTTTTCTTGATAGAAAGTGTATTTGCAATCTTTTGGTTTAGGGTAACGCCATCTGGGGTTAGATAGATTATCTCATCATAATCTCGTTGTGACTTTAGCTCCGAAATACATTTATCTATAGGCTCTATCATCATCACCATACCAGCGCCTCCACCATAGGGTTCGTCATCTATTTGTTTATGTTTATTGATAGACCAATCTCTCAATTGGTGAAAATGTACTTCTACAATCCCTTTATCCACAGCTCTTTTTAGTATAGACGTTCTGAACGGACTTTCCATTAGCTCTGGAAGAACGCTTATTATATCAATTCTCATTGTTGGGTATTATTTTTGTTGTTTGGCGCAATAATCAATCTTAGGGAAGAATCTTTATTAAAGTAACTCCACATCCAATTGAAGAAGACCGCTATTTTATTTCTAACGCTCAAAATAAGCATTAAATGTAAAAACATCCAAAAATACCACGCTAAAAATCCTTGAAATTTTAAATAAGGTAAATCTACTACAGCTCTATGTTTCCCAATGGTGGCTAGAGATCCTTTATCATCATACTCAAACTCAGACCATTCGCTTTTATTTTTCTTTAAAATATTTTTGCCTAAATTTTTTGCTTGATTTATCGCTACATTAGCAACTTGAGGATGTCCTTTATCGTATTTTGGAGTTTCCATATAACAGATATCTCCTACTGCAAAAATATTATTATAACCTACTACTCTATTGTAACGATCTACAATATATCTATTTTTCATTAATGCTTCAGCAGGAAAACCATTGATAACATTCCCTGTAACGCCTGCTGCCCATATTACGTTATTGGAAGGGATCACTTTACCACTTTTCATGAGAACACGGTTGCCATCGTAGTCTACCACATACTCTCCACTCCAAAAATCGACGCCCAATTCTTTTAGATATTGTTCAGATTTTTCTTGAGCTTCTGGACTCATCACCGCTAAAGGTTTTTCGGTAGAACTGATTAATATAATTTTCAACTGATCAAAATTCATATAAGGATAATCTCTCGGTAAGATATCCTTTTTCATTTCAGAGAATGCTCCCGCCAGCTCTACGCCTGTTGCTCCACTTCCTACGATAACAATATTCCAGTTTCCGTCGTCACTTCTACTTTTTTCTAAAATCAACTTTTCGAAAGTAAGTAAGATATTATTTCTAATACTTATCGCTTCCTGGGTATTTTTCATAGCATATGCCTTGCTTTCTAGATCATCATTACCAAAAAAATTGGTTTTACAGCCTGTGGCAATAATTAATTTATCATAGCTAAATTCTGCTTCTTTGGTAATCACTTTATTTTGCGAAGGAATAATCTCCTGAACATCTGTAAGACGAAACTGCGTATTTCTAGATTGCTGAAAAATTTTCCTGAATGGAAACGAAATATTAGAAGGCTCTATACGTCCACACGCCACTTGATAAAATAATGGCTGGAACATATGATGATTCACACGATCAAGAACAATTACTTTTTTATTCTTATTATTTAAAGTTTTGGCAAGTTGAAGTCCTGCAAAACCACCTCCTATTATGATAATTTTCTCGCGTGTTTCCATAGTATACAAATTTACTAAAATCGTTAGTATTATTTGGTTTAAAAAATTAGTTTTGTAAAACTTTATGAACCAAAAAAAGTACACCAAAAACGTAGCCAAACGTACAGTTACCGCAAGACGCAAAAAAAATAATTTGCGCCGAAAAATTGTTTTGGCGATTTTGGTATTTGCACTATTAGGAACAGGTTTATACTTAAAACAGACGATTAGCTACTATTATGCGTTATATTTTGACAAAACGCATCACAAAAAACTTAAAAATAGCGAATTTGAAACGAAAAGAATTCAAAAAATCATAAGTAATAATCTTGATAAAACCTATGGTTTTGATATTTCTCATTACCAAAATACACACGATATCAATTGGGATAGTTTAAGCATTGGGAATAAAATAATTCCCTTACAATTTGTGGTTATGCGCGCCACAATGGGTAATAAGAATGCAGATAAAAACTTTGAAGAATTTTGGCAGATGGCGCAAAAACACAATCTCATAAGAGGCGCTTATCATTTTTACAGAGCCGACGAAGATCCCATTATTCAGGCTAATAATTTTTTAAATAATGTACGATTAGAAACTGGAGATTTGCCACCCGTTTTGGATATTGAAAAAATTCCAAACAAGAAATCTAAAGAAAAATTGGTAGCTGATCTCAAAATTTGGTGCAAAATTGTGGAAGATGCTTACGGCAAAAAACCTATTATCTACACCTATTATCATTATTATAAAGATTATTTGAAAGGCGAATTTGATGATTATCCTTTGTGGCTAGCCAACTATAATGATGTTACTACTCCATCGCCTGATGATTCTTGGGATTTTTGGCAATTCACAGAGAAAGGCATTGTACATGGCGTGAATGCAAAGATAGACCTGAACATCTACAACGGCGGCATTTGGTCTTTAAAAAATATGACTTTAGATTAAATTTTTATTTTGTCAAATTCTTATTGGCTATCCTAATGTATTTAAATTTAATTTGAATTTAAACTAAAAAATCAAGCAATAATCCAATCAAACTTATAGTTAGAAAAAGTTTTTTCTACTGTATTTTTAGCTCATTTAAACTTAAAAAAGGGTTAAAACGAGTTTTGGCATTTAATAGTTTTAATATTCGTATTTTTGCGCTACAAAAATTTGTATATTAATGAACTACGTTACTGCCGAGAATCTTACAAAATCTTATGGTGTAAAAACCTTATTCAAAAACATCAATTTTAACATCAACGAAGGAGACAAAATTGCTATTGTTGCCAAAAATGGAAGCGGAAAATCTACTTTACTAAAAATATTGATGGGAAAAGAAATTGCAGACAGCGGTACTGTAATTATTAACAAAGATATTCAGGTGGTATTATTCGATCAAGAAATTGAATTTGATTCTGATCTTACCATAGAAGAATTCATGATGACTTTGGATTCTAAGCCTATCCAAGCCCTAAAAAATTATCATAAATCTCTACTTTCTACCGACTACGACTTTATGGAGAAAGCGCTTGCCGAGATGGAAATCCACAAGGCTTGGGATCTAGAAAATGAGATGACACAAATTCTATCGCAGCTGAAAATAGTAGATTTGAGTGCGAAAATGGGAATGCTTTCTGGTGGACAAATAAAGCGTGTTGCCCTAGCCAAACTTCTCACAGAAACCAGAGCAGAGCACCGTCATACCCTGATTATTATGGATGAGCCTACCAACCACTTGGATGTGGAAATGGTAGAATGGCTAGAAAACTATCTGAACAAAGCAAAAATCACGTTACTACTGGTAACGCACGATAGGTATTTCTTGGATGCTGTTTGTGGTATCGTTTGGGAAATGGAAGATAACAATCTTTATTTCCACAACGGTTCTTATGCAACCTATCTAGAGAATAAAATGATCCGTGAGGATAATATGAATTCTACTATCGATAAAGCCAACAATCTTTATAGGAAAGAACTGGAATGGATGCGCAGACAGCCAAAAGCAAGAACTACGAAATCTAAATCTAGACAAGACGACTTCTACGAAACCGAAAAAATAGCAAAAACCGATACTAGAAAAGAATCTTTGGAGCTGGATTTTGAAATGAAGAGATTGGGTAACAAAATTTTGGAATTGAGAAATATTTCAAAAAGTTATGGCGAAAAATTATTACTAAAAGATTTCTCTTACCAATTTCAAAGAGGTGAAAAAGTAGGAATTGTAGGTAAAAATGGTGCCGGAAAATCTACCCTTCTAAATATTATCCAAGGTTATGAACCTAAAGATTCTGGAGAAATAGAAACCGGAGAAACGATTAAATTTGGATATTTTTCTCAAAAAGGATTGAAATATAAAGAAGACGAAAGAGTAATCGATTTTATAAAAGAAATCGGAGAAAACTTCCCATTAGCCAATGGTAGAACCATTTCTGCGTCTCAATTTTTAAGACTTTTCTTATTTGATGATCAAACTCAATATTCGCCTATTTCTAAACTTTCGGGAGGAGAAAAAAGAAGATTGCACTTGATGTATATCTTGTACCAAAATCCTAATTTCCTAATTTTTGATGAGCCTACCAATGATCTAGATCTTCCTACACTTACGGTATTAGAAAATTTCTTACTGAATTTCCAAGGAAGTTTAATCATCGTTTC
This sequence comes from Chryseobacterium sp., assembly GCF_045629545.1. GTDB lineage: Bacteria > Bacteroidota > Bacteroidia > Flavobacteriales > Weeksellaceae > Chryseobacterium. The sequence goes on from NZ_JAZQRK010000001.1 coordinate 76,909, forward strand.
TCACGATAGATACTTTATGGACAGAATTGTAGATCACGTTTTGGCATTCGAAGGCGAAGGAAAAATAAGAGATTTCATCGGTACTTTCTCAGAATATAGAGAAAACTTGAAGTTGGAAGAGAAAAATCCTAAACCGGTAGTGGTGGAGAAAAAAGTAGAAGCTCCAAAACCAACTCCTGCAATAGCTGTGACGGCTACAAAGAAAAAATTATCCTTCAAAGAGCAAAGAGAATTGGAAACTATAGAAAAAGAAATTCCAGAATTGGAAGGGAAACGTGCCGAAATTATGGCAAAACTAAACAACGAAACAGAATATGAAAAAATAGCTGTTTTGTCTGCAGAATTGGAAAAAATATCTGATCAATTGGAAAACCATGAATTGAAATGGCTAGAATTTCAAGAGATGCTAGCGTAAGCAATAAGATTTTAAAATAAAATATAAACTTCGGAATAGGCTTTCAAATAAAGTAATTCCGAAGTTTTTTTATGTTTAAATTTATAATTGAACCACTTTCTGTTGTACATTGCTTTCTAATGCAGCTTCTATAATTTTCATGTTTTGAATAATCTCTTCACCAGGCGAAGGCAAGGCGTAACCAAACACAATATGCTCATAGATTTGCTGGTAATAGTTCATATAATTTCCTGGTTCGCTACATAATAAAACTCTTTCTGTTTCTGCATTATCATTCAGAAAATTGAGAATTCCATCTTCCTTACATAGTGATAGCATCCAGTCTTTACCATACGTTGGGATTGTACCACTTGCCAATTCATTTTCTTGGTTATCGGATCTTTTTTGAAGAAAACTTCCTCTATCGCCATGCAAAATATAGGCATAATGAGCCTCCTTACTGAAAACTGAAGATTTCAAACGAACTCTAAGTTGATCTTTATAATAAAGCAAAAGTTCAAAATAATCATTGGCATATTCAGAACCTTTCATAGTAAAGATATCTCCAAAAACTTTTTCGGGAATTCCAAATAATTGGGTTGCTTGATCTATTAGATGAGAGCCCAAATCATGCAAAGTACCTGATCCTTTTTGTTGTGGATTTTCTTTGTGATCTTTCCCACTAGGTTCGGTTCTGAAACGATCGAAACGTATTTCTACCTCTTTGATTTTTCCTAAAGAACCCTGTTGCAATACTTTCTGTACTTGGATAAAATCTCTATCGAATCTTCTGTTTTGGTAAACGCTCAGGAACAAATTTTTAGCATTTGCCAATTTTACCAACTGCTCAGCTTCAGAAGCGTTTACCGTAAATGGTTTTTCTACAATTACATTTTTACCTGCTTCCAAACTCATTTTCACGTATTCATAATGAGTTTGCACAGGCGTATTTACAACAACGACGTCTATATCTGCCTTTTCCAACATCTCTTTCACCGAGGTGTAACGTGTAGCTTTAGGATATTGATCTTGAGATTCGTTTTTGGTACGTTCTACAATTGCCGAGAGAAAAAATCCGGGATGCTCTTTAAGAAAAGGCGCATGAAAAACTTTTCCGCTCATCCCAAAGGCACACATTCCTATTTTTACCAATTGCATCATTTTAATTATTTAAAACAAATATATTCAAACTTTAATGAATTTGATTTAAAATTATTGAGATATATTAAATTACAAAATACTTAAATTTTATTGAAATCCTTTTAAATAGGTACTTTTAAGCAAATTTGAAATGCCATGAAATCTTAAAATCAAATAAATTTAATAAAACATATAAAATTATTTTTAATTAATCTAAATAAAGTAAACATTTTAATTACATTTGCACTCTATTTACATTTACTCTAATTAAAGATAAGATGAGAAAACAAATAATCACTTTAGGATTTATCATTGTAGTAACCAATCTAAGTGCACAAAGAAAACAGAATATAGACTCTGATACCATCAAAATACAAACTATTGAGGATGTTAATTTGCACAAAAAAGGCAACCCTAATAAGGCAACATCTACAACGATAAAGTCTAATCTCACCATTATGGAGACGCCACAGCCGATTGCAATAGTGACTCATGAAATTATAGAGCAACAGCAGGCGAAACAATTGAGTGATGTATTACAGAATGTAAATGGAGTGTATATAACATCATCAAGAGGAAATTCCCAAGATAGTTTTGGTGGACGTGGCTTCGCTTTGGGTAATGACAATATCTTTAAAAATGGAACGAGAGTAAATAGTGGTGTTTTCCCTGAAGTTTCCGGATTAGAAAGAGTGGAGGTTCTGAAAGGGGCAAACGCTATGGCCTACGGAAATACCGCAGCAGGTGGAGTGATAAACATGATTACAAAAAAACCTAGATTCAATTTCGGAGGAAGTGTAGGTATGAACGCTGGAAGCTGGAATTCTTACAAACCTACCGTTGATATCTATGGGCCACTTACAGATAAAATTGCATTTCGTGTCAATGGAGCGTATGAAAATGCAGAAAGCTTCAGAGATGTGGTGAAATCTGAGAAATACTACTTCAACCCATCATTTCTATTTAATTTAGGCACAAAATCACAATTGATAGTGGAAGCAGATTATCTTAAAAACGATTTCACTCCTGATTTTGGTTTAGGCGGAATTACAGCAAAAGACCAAAGCTTCAGCATCAATGACAGAGTAGACAAAGCTACTTTCTACGGTACAGACTGGCAATACCAAAATGTACAACAATTGGGAACCAATATCACCTTCAATACACAGCTTAATGAAAAGTGGACCCTGAATGCGGTAGGTTCTTACCAAAATTACACTAGAGATTACTTCTCTACCGAAAGAGTGCAATGGGGATATCTTACCACCAACCCAAAAGCAGATCCTAATCGTCTCGCATGGGCAACACCCTTCAATAAAACCTATAACGAACAAAATTACGGATCTTTCCAAGTGAACCTGAATGGAGAATTCAAAACAGGGAAAATTTCTCATAAAGTATTGGTAGGCGCAGATACAGATTACGGACAAAGCGATTCTTATAGTTACAACCTTATTGATGCTCCTACAAGCATTTTATATCTAGATGATCCATCAACTTGGAATAACGGAAATATTGCAATGCCAAATTCTACCCTTAGTGCTAATAACAGAACAAGAACAAGAAGAGTTGGTGTATATGCACAAGACTTCATTAGCTTGACTAAAGAATTGAAGGTGATTGCAGGTTTGCGATGGTCTTATCTAGAAAACATGCCTACAATAAACACCAATTTTGCAAAAAACACCAAATCATTTACGGATAATTCTTCCACATCAGACCAAGCATTATCTCCAAAATTAGGACTAGTTTATATGCCGAATGATAATTTATCAGTATTCGCCACTTATACCAATTCTTTCTCTGCAAACACAGGAACTGATATTTATTTCAACGCTTTGAAACCTACCACTATCGATCAATATGAAGTAGGTTTGAAAAAGAACCTTTGGAATAACGGATTATCATTCAATGTTTCATTGTACCAAATCATGTACAATAATTACTACGGACAAGCAGAATTTGATGCAAATGGTAATGCAAATTCATTAGCAACTATAAAAGAGCACATTGGTAAAATGAGCAGTAAAGGTGTAGAAGTAGATATCACAGGAAATCCTACGCAAAACCTGTCTATCATTGGAGGTTTCTCTTACAACCACTCTGTGTACAAAGACACGCCAGATGTAAAAAATGCCTATGTAGAAGATCAGCGTTTGGTAAGAACCCCAGCTACTACAGCCAATCTATCATTATTCTACAAATTCACCAATACGCTTACAGGTCTTAGGTTAGGAGCTGGTGCATACTATGTAGGAAGCAGATTTGCAGGATGGAATGATACCAAAGCAACTGTAGTTTCTAGAAAAATTGTTACAAGAATGTTTGAGGTAGATCCTTACATTACTCTATCATTCAGCGTGGGATATGATTGGAAAAGATTCAGTATTCAAGGAAAACTGAATAATATCCTAGATGCAGAAAGTTATAATGTACACGAAAACTACTCTGTAAACCCTATTACTCCTCGTAATGTATATGTGACATTTACTTACAAACTATAAAAATTTCATTATTATATACTTTCCTTTTTATGAAGTGGAGATTACCAAGTGTAATTTCCATTTTTTTTGTTTTTTAAACCTATTTCTTATTGATTAGATTGAAGTGTACAAAACGACATTCAACTATAATTATTTTACGAAAATATATCAATATTATCATAATTTTTATTAAAATGATTTCTATTTTAACACATTATTCCTACTCTAATTTAAAGCCAATCCTAAGTATTGGCACATTTATTGAATTTAAGTCATTATCAAAATAAAAACATTAAAATTAAATATTATGAAAAAATTAATCTTTGCAGGAATTTTTGCTACTGCAGGAGTTTTGGGTACTGCTAGTGCTCAGATTCAGAAAGGAAACTGGTTGGTAGGAAGTAGTTTGGTAACTAGTAATTTCGGACTTAATACGGGTGGAGGTTACAATATCGGAATTCAACCAAAAGGTGCTTATTTTATTGAAGATAACTTAGCTGTTGGTGGATATGTAGATTTAGGAATTAGCAAAGTTACTAATGGTAGCCCATCAGAATTTAGATATGCTGTAGGTGGTTTGGGAAGATATTATTTATCACCAGGTGAAAAAGGAGTTGATAACTTACTCAATCATGGACGTTGGTTCTTCGAAGGTAATGTAGGTATTGGTGGACGTTCTGTAGAAAATGGAAACTCTACAACAGGATTAGATTTCGGTGTAGGCCCAGGATATTCATACTTTATTACTCCAAATATCGGACTTGAAGGATTAGTAAAATACCAAGGACAATCTGGATTTGGAAATGAAGGTTTAAACTCTAACATCTCATTCAATGTAGGATTTAGTATATATTTACCTACTTCAAAAGGGAAACAAGTGGTAAACGACTTGAAAAACTAAGTATTTTTCAAAAATATTATATAAAAAGC
>NZ_JAZQRK010000002.1:0-89194 GCF_045629545.1 Chryseobacterium sp.
ATGCCGCCGAAATTATTATTAGAATTACCCTTTCAAAGCTAATATCTCGTCACGCAATTGTGCTGCTCTTATAAAGTCTAAATTCTTTGCTGCAGCTTCCATTTCTTTTTGCTTTCGTGCGAGTAATTTCTCTACATCTTCTGTGGCATAGGTAGATTTCACTTCGGCTACTTTTTGCAAAATTTGTTTTTGTGTGTATTTGGCATCAGGGAAATCTTTGCTTCTTCCTACCAAATTTTCAGATATTTTTTTATTTAAAGCCATCGGTACTTTACCGTGATCTTCATTGTATTTTATCTGTTTTTCTCTACGGTACAATGTTTCATTAATAGTAGATTCCATAGATTTTGTAATTTTATCAGCATACAATATGGCCCTTCCGTTAAGGTTTCTTGCGGCTCTACCCACCGTCTGTATCATAGATCTCCTACTTCTCAGCATTCCCTCCTTATCTGCATCCAAAATTGCTACAAGAGAAACTTCAGGTAAATCTAAACCTTCTCTAAGAAGATTGACCCCAATAAGAACATCAAAAACTCCCAAACGAAGATCTTGCATAATCTGTATACGTTCTAACGTTTCCACATCTGAGTGAATATATCTTGTTCTAATCCCGAATTTTGTGAAATACTTCGTCAACTCTTCCGCCATTTTTTTTGTTAAAGTAGTTACCAAAACCCTCTCGTCAACAGCAGCTCTTTTATGAATTTCTTCCATCAAATCATCTATCTGATTGATTGTAGGACGAACTTCAATAATTGGATCCAATAATCCGGTAGGACGAATAATTTGCTCTATATAAGCGCCACCAGTTTTTTCCATCTCATAGTCTGCTGGAGTAGCAGAAACATAAATCACCTGATTTTGAATAGCCTCAAATTCTTCAAACTTCAAGGGTCTATTATCCATTGCAGCAGGTAATCTAAAACCATAATCTACCAAAGCTTCTTTTCTACTTCTATCGCCTCCGTACATCGCATGAACTTGCGGTACTGTAACATGACTTTCATCGATTATCATTAGATAATCTTTTGGGAAATAATCTAACAAGCAGAAAGGCCTTGTACCGGGAAGTCTACCGTCTAGATAACGAGAATAGTTTTCTATACCAGAACAATATCCTAGCTCTTTTATCATTTCAAGGTCCAGTTCTGTTCTTTCTTGAAGTCTTTTGGCTTCTAATGGTTTGCCAATTTCTTGGAAGAAATCTACTTGTTTCACCATATCATCTTGAATATTTCTCACAGCACCATTTCTAGTTTCTTTTGAGGTAACAAACAAGTTGGCAGGATAAATCTGGATTTTGTCAAAATCTGAATCTACATTTCCTGTTAGTGGATCAAAACTTTGTATTTTTTCTATTTGGTCTCCAAAAAACTGAACTCTTACTCCATTATCAGCATACGCAGGATATACATCTACCACATCTCCTTTTACACGAAATGTTCCACGCTGAAAGTCTCCCAAAGTCCTAGAGTACAAAGCCTCAACCAGTGCATGAAGTAATGCGGTACGCGTTGTTTTTTCTCCTATTTCTAGTGAGATAAGAGATTTGTGAAACTCGGTAGGATTTCCTATACCATAGATGCAAGAAACTGATGCTACAATTAAGACATCTCTTCTCCCCGAAAGCAAACTTGCAGACGCAGAAAGCCTAAGTTTTTCTACTTCTTCGTTGATGCTCAGATCCTTTTCAATATAAGTTCCCGAGCTTGCAATATAGGCTTCAGGCTGGTAATAATCGTAGTAACTTACAAAATATTCAACCGCATTATCTGGAAAAAACTCTTTAAATTCCATAAAAAGTTGTGCCGCCAATGTCTTATTATGCGCTAAAACCAAAGTAGGCTTTTGTACATTATTAATAACGTTAGCTACCGTGAAAGTTTTACCAGAACCTGTAACTCCTAGTAAAGTCTGATATTTTTCGCCAATATTAAGACCTTCCGTCAATTTTTCTATGGCAGTGGGTTGATCTCCAGTGGGTTGATATTCTGATTGAAGCTTAAATTTCATCTTGCAAATTTAGCAAATAAAAAAGAGTCCGATGCCGAACTCTTTGTAATTATTATTTTTTAAACGATTCAAAACTCATTGTGAGTGGAAGTTTAAATCTATAGGCAATTGGCTCACCATCCTTGGTTGCGGGTTTCCATTTTACGTTTTCAGTAATCTTATTAATTACTCTTGTGGCTTCTTTATTGAAAAATTCATTATTTCCAATCGAAGAAATAGATGTTACCGAGCCATCCTTTTCTATCGTAAAATTTATTTCAGCTCTGTGTAAACCATTTTCAGTTAAAGGGAAAACAGAACCATCAAAATTCTTTGAAATTTCAGTTCTAAATATATTAATTCCTCCAGGATATTCAGGATTAGTTATGCCTTTAGATTCACTATTATAAACGTTAGCGTGATTTGTAGAGGTCTCTTTGTGAACTTTATCAATATTTTCTTTTATTGATTTGGAAGGAGTAATGGTATCTGTAAGAATAGTATTTTTTTTAGATAGATCAATATTTTTAGCCTTTTCAAAAAGCTGAATGTAGTTAGAATCCTGCTTTGGAATGCTATCTTCGGATAAAGTAGGATTTGCGTACACTTTTTCTGCAAACACAAATGTCAAAATAGCAAACGCCGGTATTGACACATATCTTTTTGCCAAGGCAAACTTAGAATTTTTCTTAGTCATCATAATAAATCGTATTTTGGTGTTGTTGTAATTAAATTGATGCGTAAGTTTTAGATTTTGTTGTACTAAAACTTCATTTAAAATAAGTTGTTGATAGGTTTTGATATTTTTATTTTGATAGATTACTTCCTCATCTGCTATAAACTCATGGTTGGTAATTACTGTACTTTTGTACAAGTAGATATATGGGTTGAACCACGAAAAAGCTTTAATAACCTCAATAAACAGGAGGTCTACAGTATGTTTTTGCTTCACATGAACTTCCTCGTGCAAAAAAATGCGTTCATCAATAGTATTATTTTTAAAATAACTTTCGGAAAAGTAAATAGTGTTCCAAAAGGTAAAAGGTGCCATTTCTTGCTCTAGCAGAAAGATATTTCGATCTTTATACTTCATTTTTCTACCTTTTAAAGTTTTAATTTTAAAAATAGAATAAAGCATTTTAGCCAACATCAGTCCGCAGATAACGCTATAAATTATCATAAGTAAAAACTGAAAATCTAAACTTCCAGATTCTGTTTGTACAACGTTATGAGTAATAGATTGTGGATTTTCTTGTTCGAAAATTAACATCGATTTTTCTGCAACATTTTTTGTTAGTTCAATGCTGATAAATGGGATCATATAAGATAAAGCGATACCGATTATCAGATAAAAACGATTAAAAACCAATGTTTTTTCTTTCGCTAGAAATGCATAGTATAAACCTAATACAATCCCCGAACATCCTATTATTTTTATGATAACGGTTTCCATTGTTATTCGTCTATTTGTTGGTCTATAATCTCACGAAGTTCTTTCAGTTGTTTTTGGCTCATCTTTGTTTTTGACGTAAAAAATGAAGCAAATTGCGATACGGAACTGTTGAAAAAACGATTGATCATCGTATTCATTTCCTCTTTGAAATAATCGCTTTTTTCCACTTTTGGATAATATTCTCTAGAATTTCCAAAAAGAGTATAACCTACCAATTCTTTATTTTGCATCCTTTTTATCAAAGTAGCAACAGTGGTAACTGCAGGTTTTGGTTCTGGGTACGTTTCTAAAATCTCCTTCATGAAAACCTTTTTTTTATCCCAAAGAATTTCCATGATTACTTCTTCTGCATCAGTCAGTTTTATTTCTTTCATATTCTACATTTTACAATATTGTTCTACAAATGTAGAATTAATTTTTATTTCACCTAATTATTTTTAGTTAAATTTTTAATAATCTGATGTTTACATAAAAAAATCGGGTTTAGAAATTTCTTCTAAACCCTACTAATACTCGTTTAAATATAAAAATTATGCTTCTTCTAAATGCACAGAAAAATGTCTTAGGTTTCTAAAATTTTTTTTTTCTATGATAAATCGAAAAATTCTTTGGGTGATTTTCCATATTTTTCTTTAAAAGCCGTAGCAAAGAACTCAGGACTTCCAAAACCTAATTTTGAAGATATATCCTTGATTTTTTGGTTTCTGAATTGAGGATCTGTTTTAAGTTTTTCATCAAGATACTCAAATCTTAAATCTGTAAGATATGCGTTGAAGGTTTTTCCTGTTTTTATCTTGATTACTTTACTAAGATATTTGTCGTTTGTATTGAATTTTTGTGCCAAAGCAGTCAATTTAAGATCTTGCTCAAGATAGCCTAAAGATTTTTCAAACATTTTCATAGCAATGATGATTTGGTCTACAGTAAGTTTGTTGATTGGTCGGTACGAATTGTAGTCAATTTCGTCCTCATGAAAACTTTCTGTGGTTTTTGGTTGTAAATTTTCCTCTGTAAATTTTTTATCCCTTAAATTGTGAACATCAGAAAACTCTTTTATTTCAGGCTTCTTATTGGATTTTACTTTCTTAATGACATAATAAATTACAGCAAGAGAACTTAGAAAGATGATTGCGTAACTCATGAAGTCGCTGAAGGTCTGTTTCTTTTCTGCATTATTTCCCTCTTCTATTTTATATTTTTCATCAAATTCTTTAAGCTTTAGTTGTACGTCGCTACGTATATCTTTTTCATATTTATCATATTCTAAAAGATCATTTAATGATGCCAATTGCTGTTCCGTATTTCCGTTTTTTTTGTAATATTCTGTGAAAAAATCAAAAGCTGGCCGAAAAGCCAAAGAAGTTTTTTTAGTTTTAAAATAATTATCTCTTATCTGTTTAAATATTGGGAAAGCTTTTTCTATTTGTCCAGATTTCCAATAACACTGTGCTAAAAGAAAATTAAAATTATCAGAAACTTGATAATTTGTTTTATTCATTAAAACTAGAGCAGTTTTTATCTTAAGTATCGCAGATTCATATCTCCCCATGTAAAAGTCGTTGGAACCGTCTGTAATATATACGGCAAATTTAGAAGAATTTAAACCTTTGTTTTCCTTATAAAAACTGTAAGATTCTTTAATTAAAGTTTCATTTTCATTATGGTATTTTAATTTTGCATTTGCCAGAATCAATAAAGTTAAATAATTACTATACCAAAGTTTATTATCGGTGTTTATTTGATTTTTTCTAAAGTATAAGTATTGGTGTTTAAAAAGTTTTTGAGCCTCCTGATCCTCGCCTATAATAGATTTAAGTTTTCCGATTGTTGATAAAGATTTCCTTGCAAATTCTTCAGAATTTTGACTTTTAAAATAATCGTAAGATATAACAGAAAATTCTGCTGCTTTTTTATAATCGAAAATCAGTAGACTTCTATTTCCTATTGTGAAGTATGAATTTCCAATTTCGACTTGATCTTTTAGCTTAATTGATAAGTTTAGTATACTATCTGCGTATTTTATACCAATGCTATCAGTAGCTGTTACAGATGCGTTTTCATAAGCCTTCAATAATTCTTTAGAATTTTTTTCAGCTTTTGCTAGTTCAACATATTGTTGGGAAAGAGCAAAAGATTGTTTTCTATCTGTAGTTGAAAAAATATCTTGCTGAATTTTTTCAAATTTTGAAAATGTCTCAGGTTTTGTATTTTCCTGTCCTTTTATTACATCAAAAGACAAAGTTAAAAACAAAATAAATATATAAAACCGTATAGGATTTCTCATTGATAGTATAGATTGTATGCAAAATAACGGAAATTTTTCGATTAAATATATACAGATGGTAATGGGTTGGTATTCAATACTTAAAATTTTAAATTTTTCTTTTTAGAAAGGTTGTTTTCCTTTTGGAAAAGATAATTTTTCTCTTCGTATATACAAATTTTCTTTTCACTTAGCTCAGGAATTTTAACGATTTGGAAAATGGTTTTTTGCGATTATATATTTGTCTCAGAAACAAAATAAAACCCTAAAAATTTAAACTGATAAAATTATGAAGGAAAAAACCAATTGGGTGACAAATCCAACGAAAACACAATTTGTTATAAGCATAATGCTCTATACAACCAACTTAGCGATATTGTTTACCGCAATGACAAACTTTTTTCAAGAACCATTAGACGTACAAAGCAATTATGTGTTATTGTTTCTAAATATTTCTGTAACAATAATGATGGTTAAAATCACTAGAAATTTTTTCAAAAATCAAAAAGCATGATGAGTCTAAAACTATTTCTTGCCGCCGCAGTATTTGTGCTAATTCTTTTTTCTTTCAGTTTTTTCTTTGATCAAGAGATTGGAGAATCTACAATAAAAATCTGTATACAAAGTTTACTCTCAGGAGTCCTATTTTATGTAATATTATCCTTTTTATTAAAAAAAATCACGAAATAAACTATGAAGCCAAATATTAAAAACATTTTAGTAAAAGCAATTCCATTTTTGATCATAGCCTTGATTTTTGTTCGTTTTTTTAGTTCTTCCATTTTCGATACGATGATTTCTTACGGAAATGAAGAAATTAAAGAAATTGTAAAGAAATCCTTCCTTTGGGGAATTTGCTTCGGAGCGATTATCGCAATTTTTATAAAATATCTTAAAAAATTTACAAAAAATAATTAAAAAATATTAAATTATGAAACCATTAGCCTTACTTTTAGTTGTTCAGACATCAGCTGTATTATTTACAAAATATTATCAGGATATGTGGGATCTTCCATCTATTATTAGTTTTGGTAGTCTTTTGGCTTTCTCGGGATACTTAATAGTTTATTTGGTGAAATTTATTAAGTAGATATAATTAGGGCGCAAAATCTTTGATTTTGCGCCCTAATTATTTATTTTGGTTGTAATTCTACAATTCCATCAGCTTCTTCTAAATGCACAGAAAAATGTCTTAAAATTTCTGGTTCCCATGTAATTTGGTATCCTTTTGTGATTTCGTTTCTTCTTTCATACACATTTTTCACGGCTGCAGCGATGTAATCCATGTGATTATTGGTGTACGTTCTTCTAGGAATCGCCAAACGCACCAATTCTAGCTTTGGATAACGGTTTTCTCTGGTTTCAGGATCTCTATCTGCCAATAAAGTTCCAATTTCTACCGTTCTAATTCCTGCTTCTTTATAAATTTCTAAACCTAAAGTTTGTGCTGGATATTCTGAACGAGAAACATTTGGCAAAAAGTTTAAAGAATCAATAAAAACAGCGTGTCCACCGATGGGTTTTTGTATCGGAATTCCATATTCTATAAGCTTATTTCCTAGATATTCTACCTGAGAAATTCTGCTTTCAAGGTAAGCAAATTCTGTAGCTTCGTTTAGTCCAACAGCCAAAGCTGCCATATCTCTTCCCGCCATACCGCCGTAGGTGATAAAACCTTCGAAAATAATGGTAAAATTTGAAGCTTTTTTGTACAATTCTTCATCATTTAAAGCTATAAATCCACCAATGTTTACCAATCCGTCTTTTTTAGAACTCATGGTCATCCCTTCACCATAAGAAAACATTTCTTTGGCAATTTCTTTGATGGTTCTGTTTTCTTGTCCAGCTTCTCTTTTCTTAATGAAATAAGCATTTTCGGCAAATCTCGCAGAATCAAAATAAACCGGAATTCCGTAGCGATCTGAAAGTTCTTTAACTGCCTTCATATTTTCAAGCGAAACAGGTTGCCCACCGGAAGAATTACAAGTAATTGTTACCAAACAAAACGGTATTTGCTCTTTTGGATACTTTTTATAGACTTCTTCTAGTTTCTCTAAATTGATATTTCCTTTAAAAGGGTGCAGATCATTTATATCAAAAGCTTCATCTATAGTGCAATCTATAGCATGTGCTTTTCTTATTTCAATATGTCCTTTTGTAGTGTCAAAATGAGAGTTTCCGGGTACAATGTCGCCATCTTTTACCAATACAGAAAACAAAACATTTTCAGCGGCTCTTCCTTGGTGAGTAGGAAGTAAATATTTGTATCCAGTAATAGATTGTACAGTATTGTGTAATTCTTCAAAAGAACGAGAGCCTGCATAGCTTTCGTCGCCCGTCATTATTGCTCCCCACTGAGTATCTGACATCGCTCCGGTGCCAGAATCTGTAAGAAGATCTATAAAAACTTGTGAAGATTTTAGATTAAATAAATTAAACTTTGCTTCTTTAAGCCAAATTTCTCGTTCTCCTCTGGTGGATTGACGGATTTCTTCAACCATTTTTATACGAAATGGTTCTGCATAAGGTAGTTTCATGAGTATGTAGTATTAATTATAGTAGTAGATTATGAAAAAGAATTTCTAAATAAAAGATGTTTTAAAATGAATAAAGAAAATTATTCTGGAGCTTTAAAAACGTTTTCATCAGAATGAAAACCTGCTACACCACCACTTACCGCAAACTTCATTGCTGCAGCTGCATTCATCCCTATTACAGGTTTTATATTTTTTTCTTCGGTTACAATAACCCATCCAGATATGGCATAAGAATGAGGTAGATACACTGCAACATAATTTTGCTTTTCTACATCCGCCATTTCTTTTTGTGTAAGAAAACCAATTCTCCAGATTTCCGGATTTTCGTTGGTTTTTACCCAAACAGGATCGTTGAATTTTTTCTTATCACCAACAAATGAAGACATTACATCCTTTGTAGGCGAATAAATATGTTTAATACCTGGAGTTTTCTCTAAAATACGATCGATAGCATCAACGAAGAAACGCCCAACTACGAATTTATTACCTAGATAACCCAACAACGCAGTGGCAACTAATGTGGATACGAAAACGAGCCCAGGAATTTCTTTGGCGACAGAAGGTATAATATTGTCTATGGAAGATATAATATACCAAATAACAAATATGGTTAATCCAATGGGACCAATGATTAGTAATCCTTGAAAAAAATTTTTCAAGAACATATTGGTCATATTTTCAGCTGTTGGTTTCTTCAATTTTTTATCCGTGTATGCTTCCTTTGTTACCGTAAGATTGTATTACTTTGGCTTCATATTCTAGCCATTCTTCCCACCTTTTGTTTACTGCTTCTGGCTCGCCCAATTCTCTGGCAAACCCAATGAAAGTAGTGTAATGGTTGGCTTCAGAAATCATTAACTCTTTATAAAATATTCGTAATTCTTCATCCTGAATATTTTCTGTTAAAACTTTGAATCTTTCGCAACTTCTAGCTTCTATCATGGCAGCAAAAAGCATTTTGTCTACAATCATTGTATCTCGATGTCCACCTTTTTGGATAAAATTTACCAACTCGTTTACATAATCGTCCTTTCTGGTACGCCCAAAAATATAACCGCGTTTTTTGATGATTTCTAAAACTTGTCCAAAATGTTCTAACTCTTCCTGTGCAATCGCCAAAAGTTCCGTCACAATATCTGGACGTTCTGGAAGCATGGTAATAAGACCAATAGCATTGGTTGCTGCTTTTTGCTCACACCAAGCATGGTCTGTAAGTATTTCCTGTAGATTTCCCTCTGCAATATTTGCCCACCTAGGGTCGGTAGGAAGTTTCAGTTTGAACATTGTTGTGAATAATTTGGTGTAAATTTAATTAATAAAAATGAAATGTTACTGCATGTAATTTATTGATAATTGTTTTTTTTTTTTTTTTATTTTTATATTCGTGGCACAATGTTGGATGTTTTGAATTATCATAAAAAAATATTACTATGAATACTAAAATATTTACAAAATGCCTTGAAAGGTTATCGATTTCTATTTTTTCTTTATTCCTCGGAGTATTATCTTTTGCACAAGATTCTGGGAATTCAGCAGACACTAGGGTAAAAGTTACTACTACGGGTACTACCACTACTACAACGGAAGAATGGTATTCTAATCCTATCTATTGGGTAGTTGGAGCTATTCTATTTATCATTTTAATTGCTATCATTGTAAGAGGAAATTCTAATAAGAATTAAGGACTAGACACTTAATCATGTTAAAAACCGCGCTATAAATGTGCGGTTTTTTTGCGTAAATAAGCTAAAATATTCCAGCCCGTTGTATCTACTTTCTTTAATCCTGCAGAGATAACAAACGCTAATATCACATTTATAGTATATATAATAGGCATTAGAATCCACCATTCTAAAGATTCTTTCATCGGAACAACAAGAAAATAAACCAATGAAGAGCTAATCCCCTGGCCAAAATAAAAGAAAATTGCATTTTTCCCGATATAAGTGATGAAGTTGTCTTTTGTAATTTTTAAACGGTTGTAAAAAACAAACAACGTCGTCAAAGAGAAGAAAGTCCAGATAATATATGGCGTTTGTGGCGGGAATTTCTTTTTGTTGATTTTGAAAAATATTTCATTTCCGTAGTACCAAAACATCCAAAATAGAGCTGCGGCAACCAATCCGTAAAGTACCGGAATCATCTTTGTAGGGACTTTTTTTCCTTTCATTTTGTTTCCAATCAGAAATATAGCCATGTAGAAAGCTACATATCCAACTTGCCCGTTGGGATAATATTCTGGGAAAACATTAAATAAGATTGTTAAAGCTATGCAAATTCCTAAAAACCAATTGATGTGTTTTGGAAAGAATTTTAAAATTAAAACGCCAAACACGGTAAGGATATAATAGACTTTCAGATACCAAAAACTTCCCATTACTACCGGGAAAGTATCTGCATTGGTGTATTCGTGTAAATACCAATTTCCGAGATTTTGCCACTGTGGACTGGTAGATACACTTGTTGCCGAATATTTAGATCCAAAAGTAGAGTAGAAGCTCTGAAGCCATTCTAAAGAAAAAAAGGTAAGCCCAAAAACTTTAAAAAAATAATCGAGGAAGAAAAGCAGCGTTACAAAAATCATGTAGGTAATCTGCAATTTGAGCAATCTATAAAGGGTTTTCTCGATATTGTTACCCGAAGTTACTCCACTTAATGCATAAAAAAGTGCCACATCGAAAACCAAAGAAAAAACTCGAATCTCTGGGATAATGTAAAATTGCCCCGACCAAAATGCAGTATGTATAAATATAATAGAAAGGGTTGCCAAACCTTTGGCAAAATCAATATAGAGGTCTCTTTGCATATAGATTGAATATAATTTTCAAAAGTACAATTATTAGCAATACGATATTCCACAATAAAAAGGAATTAATTTTATTTAAAATCATACAAAAATAAAATTTGTCTTACTTAATTGAAATATAATCAGTACATTTGCACCTCGAATTAACTAAAAATTTATAGACAATGTTTGCAATTGTAGAAATAGCAGGGCTTCAATATAAAGTTGAGCAAGACCAGAAGTTGTTTGTGAACCGTTTGAAAGGAGATAAAGGAGGAAAAGTATCTTTCGATAAAATCTTACTTACTGTAAACGGAGCAATCACTGTAGGCGCCCCAGCTGTAAGCGGTATCACTGTAGAGGCAGAGATCTTAGAGCACGTAAAAGCTGATAAAGTAATCATCTTCAAAAAGAAAAGAAGAAAAGGTTATGAAGTGAAAAACGGACACAGACAATCTCTTACTCAAATCAAAATCACTGGTATTACAGGATTTGAAGGAAAAAAAGCAGAGAAGCCTGCTAAAAAAACAACTAAAAAAGCTGACGCTGAAAGCGCAGAATAATTGTTTAACCAAAAAACCTTAAAATAAAATGGCACATAAGAAAGGAGTTGGTAGTTCCAAAAACGGTAGAGAATCTCATTCTAAAAGATTAGGTGTGAAGATTTTCGGTGGACAAGACGCTATTGCTGGTAACATTATTATCAGACAAAGAGGTACTCAACATCACCCAGGTGAAAACGTTGGTATGGGTAAAGATCACACTTTACACGCTCTTGTAGACGGTAAAGTAGTTTTCAGAAAGAAAGCAAACAACAGATCATACGTATCTATTGAACCAAACGCATAATTAACAAGCGTTTTATAAAAATAAATCCTCAGCATTATTGCTGAGGATTTTTTTATGTTCTAAAAATTTGTAACAGATTTTTTTTCTTGCAATTTTGATAAGAATAATATTTCTATAATCCCTATTAACCGCCAAACAGGATATTTGAAGAGAAGATACCAAAGATTAAAGCGATCAACGATTGTATATTTTTTATATATGTTTTTAGCTTCAATTGTGTTTGATGTGTAAGGAATCAATATAGAGAAAAGCAAAAATATAGATATTTTCGTGAAGCGATTTAGCTTGATTTTTTTCTAATTTTGAATAGATAAATATTAATCGCTAAGACTAAAATAAAGAATACAATTTCGTAATATGTAAACGACATCAAGGTTCCACTGGCTAAAGAAATACATTGTTGAGAAATCTTAAAACCCAAACTGGAATCCTGCTTTTATCCCAAATTTATTGGCTTCTGGTCTATCCATATAGTTTCCTCTCCAGTTGAAATCTACCCTGAAAATTCTAATATTCCCGAATCCAATATTCTCTATCCCAAATCCGTATTCGTAATAGATTTGTTGGTCTGGAGCAGAGTATTTCATGCCATCGACATTGATGTTTTTAGAGGCATCACTCAAAGTTCCATAAGCTCCTCTGATAAACGCCACTTCTCTTAGTTTTAATTTTTTAATTAAAGGAATGTATGATAATATTTTTCCGTTAAAATGGTGCTCTAAGTGAAGGGTAGTGTAAGTATCTGCAACAAATTCATAATAGTTTAGCTGAGCAAATGTATTTTGTACCAAACCATAAGATTGGTTTCCAGGGATTACATTTTGTAGTGCCAAAGGTACGGTATCAAAGTTTTTACCTGCTTCGAAATTAAATAGCATTTTCCCCCAACTTCCTATCAGCATAGGTTTGTAAAACATAAACTGTAGTTTATTGTAATTATAATCAGCATTAAATAAGCCTTCTATTCCTCTTGTATACTTCAAAACGATAGTGGGTGCCAAGGTACCGTGTTCATAACGATCTACTCCAGTCTGAGAAAATTTTGCACCAGGTCTAGCAATTAAGCTTAGGGTCACATGAGAATCATTCACTGTTTTTCTTAAATCACCATTTCTGTAATACATCAAATTGAATCCGTCTGGATTTGCCGATTTTATACTTTGTAGTGTTCCGTCAAGTTTTATTTGGAAGTTTTTCCAAGGTTCTATGGAAGCAAAAACGTTGGTTTGGTTTACAGAACTTAATGATGCGTTTTCACCTCTTGCAAAAACCGTAGAAGAAGCAAATGATCTAGACATAATCCCGTCATCCGTTGTTAGTTGTACACCCAACTGCATAATATCTCTTCTTGTACCAGCTCCCAAAGTAAAACGATTCACTCTATTGAACATGTACTTACCTTCTACGCCATATTTGAATTGCTTGTCTTTGAAGCCATAAGCATTGTAGAACTGTATTCTCCAAGGATCATTTTGAGTAAAGTAAGTTCTTGCACCCAAACGTATTCTATCGCCTTCCACTTCATTCTTACCATAGATAGAGAAGATAGGGCCAATATCAATACCTTTTACCACATTATAATACTGAGATCCTAATGTTTCATAGATCTTCACCATACGGTTGAATTTGGGTGTTTTCTGAAGCTGATCGAGCATGTTGTAGACACCTTGTTCAGCTTTGGATAAAGAGTCGGGTCTTGCTTGTGCCCAATAGGCATCATCTTTATCTACAAATTTATTATCGTATTCTTCCTCTTTTCTTGTAAAGACAGAAGCTTCTAATGGTTTGTTAAATTCGTAGTCGGAGTAATCAACGCTTCTCTTCGCTACAATACTTTTAGAGGTTTTCTTTTTAGAGAATGGTGTCATCTCTATTTCAGTTATAAATTTTTTGGGTAAAAAAGTCTGGTCATCAGGATTGTCATATTCTAGCTCTGTAGAAATAGCATTGATAAAGTTGACGTTTATTTTGTTCGTAGATTTCAAAGTAGCGCCCAAAACAGCATAAGAATCCGTATCGATGTATAAATATCCTTGGAAGGCCAAAACTTCTGTTCTTTTTGGGAGATAGCGTATTTTGTAGGCATCTTGACCTCTTACCGAAATAGTATCCACCAAATTGTAATCATATGTGCTGAATCCGTCTGTACCGACTGGAGAAGGGAAACCGATATCAAAATAATTCAGAGTATTATCATAGATATTGATGTCTCGGTACAAGTTTTTTGCAGTAAGCGTAATAATCTGATTATCTTGGAAACCTGAAGTTTTCTGCGCAACTAATAGTTTCTTGTTCTTCTTGCTAGGTTTATTTTCGCCATAATTTTTATACATCGCCTCATTTAGAAAGATGGGAAGTGCCATCTTTCCTCTTGCGGTGGAATCTGCATAATCGAAAATGAAATCTAGTTTATTGAAAATCTTTTTGTGCATAAAAGCACTATCTAGATTATTAGCGTCAAATTGTATTTTTTCGTATTCGTTATAAGTATATGTATCGAATTTGTCTAGCCCATTATTTCTTTTACGCTTCCACACTTCCTGCATAATCTTGTATGCGGGATTTTCTTTTTTATTTTTAAATTTTGATTTCTCATTGTGGATCACCACTTCCTGTATGCTACTCACTTTTTCAGAAGAAAGCTGTATCACGAGGTTATTGTTATTTTCGGCTGAAATGTCAACGGTTTCTAAGGCGTAATTTTTCTTTAAGAATTTCAATTTATATATAATACTATCAGATTGTATGCTGAAATTTCCGGTGGTGGTAACAAGTGTAGGCGTATTACTGTCGTTAATGAATACAGAAACTGCAATTACTTCTTTATGGGTCTTCTCGTCTACAATTTTACCTGAAGCGGTATTCTGTGCGGATAAAAAGCTAGTAAGAAGGAGTAGGAAAGTATAGCTGAAATAAAATTTTAAATTCTTGGTTGACATCATGTGTTTCTTCGTGCAATGGCTTAAACAAAAAGCGTGCTGTTATTTTTTTATTTTAAAAGTTTTTTAAGGACTTTTAATTTTTAGTTACAAATGGCAAATGTAACGAAATTCGAAGCATGAATTTGACGTAAATACAACCTGAAGTGTGATAAATCAATACCGAATGAATGAAAAGGGAAATTAGAAACCAAAAAAAAGACTTACAAATAAATGTAAGTCTTACGCTCCTCCTCTTGGGCTCGAACCAAGGACCCTCTGATTAACAGTCAGATGCTCTAACCAACTGAGCTAAGGAGGAATGTCCTCTGTTTTAGGTTTTGCAAATATAAAACGAAAAATTAAATCTTGCAAATATTTTCTAGCATCTATCGGGTAAAATGTGCTATTGTATTATTTTTCAGTAAATTAAATTTTAAAAATATTTTATAAAAATTAAAATTCATAAAAGTTTAGAGCAAAAAAAAGACTTACAAATAAATGTAAGTCTTTACGCTCCTCCTCTTGGGCTCGAACCAAGGACCCTCTGATTAACAGTCAGATGCTCTAACCAACTGAGCTAAGGAGGAATGTCCTTATTTTTAGGTGGTGCAAATATAGGACAGATATTTGTACCGTGCAAATATTTATTTAAAAATATTTAAAAATATTTAAAATTTATTCATCACAATTTTCACAATATCATTCCCGAAGATGACTAACATTAAGCCTAACAGGAAGATAACACCTACCATCTGTGCATTTTCTAGTATTTTTTGTGGAACAGGTTTTCCTACAATCATTTCGTATAAAGTGAAAATAACGTGACCACCATCCAATCCTGGGATAGGAATAAGATTCAAAAATGCTAACCAAACTGAGAACATTGCTGTAAAACTCCAGAATGCTGTCCAATCCACAGATACGGTACCATCGCTAGCTTTGTCCACAGGCATATTGTTTATGATAGCAATTGGTCCACCTACTTTTTTATACCCTTGTACTTTTCTATTGAAGATTAGTTTGAACTGTTTTACTTGATAGGTTAAGCTTTCTATACTTCTAGTAAATCCTCTGCCAATAGACTCAACGAAAGAAAAATGCTTGGTTTCATAGAATTTTGTCATCTGCTTGTCAGATGATATCCCTAATGTTCCATCCGCAGAAACAGGTAAAACCAATGGTTCTACTGCGCCAGCTCTTATCACGTCTACATTAATGTTTTTACCTGGATTTTTGATAATAGCTTGTTGTAACTCATCATAGTATGCTATCTTTTCTCCATTTACAGAAACT
This sequence comes from Chryseobacterium sp., assembly GCF_045629545.1. GTDB lineage: Bacteria > Bacteroidota > Bacteroidia > Flavobacteriales > Weeksellaceae > Chryseobacterium. Next base: position 16,097 of record NZ_JAZQRK010000002.1, read on the forward strand.
ATTTCGTCACCTATTTTCAATCCAGCTTCCATAGTTTTTGGATTTACGATAGTATCGATAATAGCTGAGAATCTTGGAGTAAGAAATGCTTTTGGATTTTCATCTTTAAAAGCCATTGCTTTACCATCATCATTGGTAGCAAAAGTTTCTTCTTTACCATTTCTTTTTACCGTAATTTCGTCACTTAATAATACATCAAGCGCCAATTTATCTAGATTGTTTTGTACTTTTCCGTCGACTTTCAAGATTTCATCACCATCTTGGAAACCCATAGCTTTTGCTACATTAGTATAGTGCATGGGTGCATTCACTTTGGTAGTATCAAAAGAAGTTTCTCCATTGAAGAAAGAAAGACATCCGTAGATCAACCAAGCCAAGAAAAAATTGACAGTGACTCCTCCTAGCATAATGATTAATCTCTGCCAAGCTGGTTTTGCACGAAATTCCCAAGGTTGTGCAGGTTGTTTCAACTGTTCGGTATCCATGCTTTCATCTACCATCCCAGCAATTTTCACATATCCACCGAATGGAAGCCATCCGATACCATATTCTGTTTCGCCAATTTTCTTTTTTATAATAGAAAAATAAGGATCAAAAAATAAATAGAATTTTTCTACTTTGGTTTTAAAATATTTTGCAGGCAAGAAATGCCCAAGTTCGTGTAGAACCACTAATATTGATATACTTAATATAAATTGAAAGATCTTAATTGCTAATTCCATTAATTGTTTTTAGATTTTAATTGCAAAGGTAACAATTATCAAAATGATGCCAAATAAAAAAACTCCTCATCACGAGAAGCTTTGTCACTTATGTAGTGTTTTTCTAAAAATTGAAAGAAACACCCAGACTTCCATTATTACCAACTTCAGCAAAAACGCCAATTTTGTCTGTGAAAAAATATCGTGCACCAATATGCGCTCCAATCCCAAAATCTTTGCCCAAAACTCCAAGGTTTACCCCTGGGTAAAGATCAAATTTCGCAGGTAAATCTAAAGCCTCACTTAAGTGGAAATTTACTCTCCCGAAAACAAATACTCTGTTGTCTTTATTATTGTCTTTGTACCCATCAAAATATGCGTTGGCGCCACCTCCCACAGAAATAAGCTGATTGAGCCCGTAGTCATAAGTAGCAGTAATACCAGTACCATAGCCATAAGCATTAAGCCCCAAATTTACTTTTTGATCTCCTTTTCCTGTGTACGCTTGTGCATTTGCAAAGGCTCCGGTAAGCATTGCCATCCCCATAAATACCAATTTCTTCATAGATTTTTATTTTGTTTAAAATGATTTTGAAAAATTATTAGCATCAAATATAAAACCGAAATCAATTATTAATTGTAATTTTATACAAGTATTTACAAGAAATTATGAAGATTACAGGCATCAATTTGGATATCGTTTGGAAAGATAGAACCCAAAACTTCCTAAACATAGAAAATTATTTGGCACAAGAGAAGGCAGATCTTTTCTTGCTACCAGAGATGTTTTCTACTGGTTTTTGTATGGATGCTTCTGATGTTGCAGACCGTAATGAGGAGTCTTTGGAATTTCTAAAAAAAATGGCGAAGCAAAAAAATGCTGCTTTTTGCGGATCGGCACCTGTAGAAAAAAATGGTAAATATTACAACCGAATGTATTTTGTAAAACCAGATGGCGAGGTTGCTTTTTATGATAAAAGGCATTTGTTTTCTTTTTCGGGGGAAAATAATGTGTACACCGCAGGAAAAGAAAGGGTTATTGTAGAATATTTGGGTTTCCGAATTCTTTTGCAAGTGTGCTATGATTTGCGTTTTCCAGTTTTTTCTAGAAATAATGATGACTATGATGTTATTTTATACGTCGCCAATTGGCCAGAAAAAAGAGTAGGAGCTTGGGAACATCTACTAAAAGCGCGAGCAATTGAAAATCTATCTTTTGTTTTTGGACTGAATAGAATTGGTACAGACGGAAATAATCTTTTGTACAAAGAAAGTTCGCATTGTTTTCTTGCAGATGGCTCGGATATTTCTCAGAAAGAAGGAAACATTATTTCGGCAGAGCTTAATAGAATTGATCTTTTTAATTTTAGAGATTATTTTCAATTTTTGAATGATAAAGATGACTTTAAGATTCAATTTTAAACATAAAAAAACTGTGAATAATCACAGTTTAAGAGTATAGTTTTATCAATTGAGTGAGCGTATTCACATCGTGTACGCCACTTTCTTTGTATAAAAGTTCTCCTTGCTTGAAGAAGGTAATTGTTGGCACGCTTCTTACCCCAAATTGGTTGGCAATTGCGGGATATTGGTCGATATCAATTTTGATGATTCTTGCAGCTTCACCTACGTTTTCTTTTACTGTATTCAGTACAGAAGATTGTACTTTGCAAGGTTGACACCAAGTAGCAAAAAAATCTACCAATACAGGTCTTTCGGAATCTATAATTTCTTGAAATTTTTGTGACATCTTTTCTATTATTTTTCTTGTTGAATGGCTTTTACATTTTTCCATGTGGTTCCATCGTAGACTTCAATGCCATTTTTAGACAATAAATCTACCGCTTTATCTGCTTGTATCCCACGATTACAGAAGACTACTACTTTTTTCCCTTTTAGAGATTCTATATTGTTTTGCAAACTATCTAGCGGAATATTAATCGCATTATTGGCTGTTGCCTCAGCATATTCCTCAGGAATTCTTACGTCTAATAAAACTACATCTTCACTTTTTACAATTTCCTTTATATTGTATTTAGGAATTGAAGAAACGGGTTTTGCAGTTGTACAAGAGGTTAAGACCAAAAAAAGTGTACCTATAAATCCTAATAATAATTTGTTCATTTATAAAGTTTTAGACTGACAAACAAAATCAGTGGTTGGAAATTTTTCTGTTTTCTTAATTCCATTATATCCACCTTCTATTTCGGTGAAATTTCTAATGCCATGAGAGTTTAGAATACTTGCAGCTATCATACTTCTATAGCCACCCGCACAATGGATGAAAAAATGCTCCGAGTCATCAATATCTTTTACCCAATCACTAATAGCATCCAAGGGCTTATTATACGCATTGTCAATGTGTTCTGCAGCATATTCTGTGAATTTTCTTACATCAATTACTTTAGAATCTTTATTAAACTGAGCAGCAAATTCCTCAGGTGAAATCCTCTTTACCTCATCTATCTCTTTTCCAGAGTCTTTCCAAGAAGAAAATCCTCCTTCTAGATATCCTCCTACATTATCGAAACCTACACGGCTCAATCTCGTAACTACTTCTTCCTCTGTTCCAACGTCTGTAATAAGTAATATAGGATGTTTCACATCTACAATAAGATTACCAACCCAAGGAGCAAAATCCCCTTTCAGACCGATATTAATTGCGTTAGGAACAAAACCTTTCTGGAACTCGACAGGACTTCTAGTGTCCAAAATAAGTGCTCCAGTTTCTTCAGCATACTTTTCAAAATCTGCAACATTTATGGGAGTAAGCGCTTTGTCTAAAACAGTTTCTAAACTTTCGTACCCACCTTTGTTTAAAGCGACATTCATTCCGAAATATTTTGGTGGAGCAGACAAACCATCCAAAACTTCTCTCACGAAAGATTCTTTGTCAGGTTGATTCAGCGCATAATTGGTTTTCTTTTGGTTACCCAAAATATCTACAGTTTCTTTTTGCATATTTTTACCACACGCAGAACCAGCGCCATGAGCTGGATATACCGTAATGTTATCATCCAAAGGCATTATCTTGGTTTGTAAACTATCGTATAAAATGCCCGCAAGATCTTCCTGTGTCATATTGGTTGCCTTTTGTGCCAAATCTGGTCTTCCTACATCTCCTAAAAATAAAGTATCTCCTGTGAAGATTGCAGTTTCAACCCCGTTTTCATCTATCAGTAAGTACGTGGTACTTTCCATCGTGTGTCCTGGAGTATGAAGGGCTTTAATTTTTATTTTACCAATTTCAAAAATTTGCTGGTCTTCAGCAATGATAGCTTCAAAATTAGGTTCTGCAGTGGGACCATACACTATAGGTGCATTGGTATTTTTGCTTAGATCTAAATGTCCAGAAACGAAGTCTGCATGAAAATGCGTTTCAAAAATATATTTTAGAGATACATTATCCTTTTCCAAACGTTCTAGATAAGGTTTTACTTCTCTTAGAGGATCTATAATCGCAGCTTCGTTTTCGGAAACGATATAGTATGCGCCTTGTGCTAAACAGCCAGTATATATTTGTTCAATTTTCATTTGATGGGTAACAATTTTATTGTTCATTAAATAAGCATACAAAAATCGGGTTTATTTTTTAAAAATTAATAAAATAAATTAACGATAATAATAGATTAAATCTATATACTATAATTTAAGGAAAATTTCTATCATCTTCCGAAAAAAAATTATCTTTATAAGTTGTAAAAAAAATCAAATGGCAGATCAAGCAAAATTTATAGAAGAACTCAATGCAAGATATACTCCCAAAGGAGACCATATTATACTAGGAAAAGGAATGCTAGATGGGAATGTAGTACCCGAAGTGAATGTTACAATTCCTCTAAAAACCATCAATAGACATGGTTTGATAGCTGGTGCCACTGGAACAGGAAAAACCAAAACCCTGCAAGTATTTGCAGAACAACTTTCTCATGCAGGAATTCCTTCTTTGGTATTAGACATCAAAGGTGACTTTTCGGGGATTGCAACAGCGGGAGAACTAAGTACTTCTGTGCAAGATAGATATGCAAAAACAGGTTTACCATACAATCCACAAGCTTTTCCTGTAGAGCTAATGAGTATTTCTGGTGGAAAAGGGGTAAAACTAAGAGCTACGGTGACGGAATTTGGTCCGATATTATTAAGTAAAATTTTAGTGCTTAATGATACTCAGCAGAGTATTATGTCTATTGTTTTTAAATATTGCGATGATAAAGGTTTGCCTCTGATAGACCTTAATGATCTAAAAAAAGTGCTACAATATGTAACTACAGATGCACAAGGTAAATCTGAACTTTCTGCTAATTACGGATCTATTTCTTCGGCTTCATTAGGGGCTATACTTAGATCAATTGTATCACTAGAACAACAAGGTGGCGCAGATTTCTTCGGAGAATTGAGCTTTGACGTCCATGATTTGCTTGAAACTAGAGATGGAAAAGGCGTAGTGAATATTTTGAGAGTTGCTGATATCCAGACAAAACCTCAACTATTTTCTACGTTTATGCTTTCTCTTTTTGCAGAAATCTACATGACGTTTCCAGAGGAAGGAGATAGTGGGAAACCCAAATTGGTACTTTTTATCGATGAGGCACATCTTATTTTTGATGAATCTTCTAAAGCTTTGGTTTCACAGATTGAGACTATGGTGAAGCTGATTCGTTCTAAAGGGGTTGGTATTTACTTTATCACTCAGATTCCTGGAGATGTACCAGAAAATATATTGTCGCAGTTGGGACTGAAAATTCAGCATGCGTTGAGAGGATTTACCGCAAAAGACAAAAAAGAAATATCCAAAGCGGTAGAAAATTATCCCACTACAGAATTTTATGATGCTTCCAATTTAATCCAAAATTTAGGAATTGGGGAAGCCTTTGTAACGGCTCTAGACGAGAAAGGAATTCCTACGCCATTGGTACACACGTATCTTATTTCTCCAGAATCTAGAATGGATGTTTTGAATGACCAAGAAATTAATCAACTGACTTCTAATTCTACCATGGTATCGAAATATGAAAAAACAATAGACTCAGAATCTGCCTATGAAATATTGGCTTCTCGGATGGAGCAAGCGGTACAAAATTCAGCTCCAACACAAAAAACAAAACCTGTAAAAGAAGAACCAGGAATGTTCGAGCAAGTGATGAAAAGTAGTGCTGGCCGCACCTTTGCTAATACATTGATGAGGGAAGGCGCAAAGGCTTTACTCGGAATGTTTGGATTAGGAGGAAGAAAAAGATAGGAACAGCGTTTTTTATCTATTTTTTATTATTTTAGCAGAATTGCCCAAAAAACTAGATTCAAGATTGAGGAGAGGCAAAACGATTTTTAGAATAACAAGATGTCAATGTATTCAATAATAGATATAGAGAGTAATGGTGCAGGTTTTAGGAAAGAATGCATTATAGATATAGCCATTTTCAAGTTTGATGGACAGAAAATAGTGGATCAATTTATTTCCTTGGTTAATCCTGAAAGTGATATTACGCCTTTTGTGCAAAAACTTACCAATATTACACCCAATATGGTGAAAACTGCTCCAAAATTTCATGAATTAGCTAAAAGAGTGATTGAAATTACGCAAGATACCATCCTGATTGGACATAATATCGAGTTTGATTATAGAATGCTTCGCCAATCCTTTGAAAGGTTGGGATATGTTTTCACTATTAATACCATTGATACTATTCCGTTGGCCAAAAAGCTGATCCCTAATGCCGAAAGTTATTCTTTGGGAAAGTTGGTAAAATCTTTAGGAATTCCTTTGTTGAATGCGCATAGAGCAGAAGGCGATGCTAGAGCAACTTTAGAATTATTTAAACTTTTGGTGTCAAAAGATACCAAAAATGAGATTATACAAGAGTACCATGATGAGGTAAATGCCAAGACGTACATCAACAAAATAAGGCATCTTACCCAAGATTTGCCACATGATAAAGGCTTTATTTATCTTCATAATGAAGACGGAAAAATAATATTTTCGGATCAAGTGACGAACATCAATAAGTTTGCGAAAAAACTATTTAATTCTAAATCTAAAAAGTGGGAAGATATCCAACAAGAAGTTATTAAAATTAATTTTGAACTTACTGGGACTGATATTATTGCTAAATTAATCTCAAATACCAAAAATAGGAAGAAAGCAGAACATTTGCCTTTCGGATTGTATTTTAGGAATGATGGATATATTGTAGAAAAAAATTTGCTCAACAAGCAACAGAAACCTATTTTGAAATTTAAATCTTTTACGCAAGGTGTAAAAGCGGTACGTTTTATAGAGAAATTTCCAGAGTTTGTAGAGGTAGAAAATTTAAAATTAAAAATAGATTTTAAACATAAAAATCTGCTTTGGTTGGGCGCAGGAAGAAAATTGGGAGAAAAGTTATTTCTGATCATGGAGAATGGGAAGGTAAAATCTTACGGTTTCTACGATTTATTCACTCAGATCCAAACATTAAGTAAAATTAACAAACTAAAAATAGATCTACCACTTTCAACTTTGGATTTAACAAACGATTTGCAATTGGCTTTATTAAAAGGTGATTTCGAGACTTTGCCACTGCCAAAATAATTGTGCAATTTATAAAATTCGGAAATTTTTGGAGAAACCAAATCGATTCAAAATCAAGGTATCAAAAATAAATAGTATTTTTGCACCATAAAATAATACGCAATGCAAAATTTTAGACAGAAACAAACTGGTAAGAAGGGAGCTGTGAAGTTTTCAAAGGTTTGGAATACCTAAAAGAGTCGTCTTGCATAAAAAAAATAATATTGCGGCAGACTCTTCTCGAAGAATCTGCCTTTTTTTATGTTAAAATAAAATTATGAATTCAAAAGATTTGCTACAAATTGCCAATGAATATGGCACGCCGTTGTATGTTTATGACGCAGAATCAATCAAAACTCAATACGAGAAACTTACGTCTTCTTTCTTGAAACATACTAAGTTCTTTTATGCGGCGAAAGCATTAACGAACATCAATATTTTAAAATATATAAAAAGTCTTGGGGCTTCCTTAGATTGTGTATCCATCAATGAGGTGAAACTAGGACTGAGAGCGGGTTTTACTAAAGAAAAAATACTTTTCACGCCCAATTGTGTAGACCTTGCGGAGATAGAAGAGGCCATGTTGCACGGAGTTCATATCAACATCGATAATATTTCAATTTTAGAACAATTCGGGAACAAATTCGGGAATACCTATCCTATTTTTGTAAGAATCAATCCGCATATTTACGCGGGAGGAAACCATAAAATTTCAACTGGTCATATCGACTCTAAATTTGGTATTTCTATCCACCAAATGCGTCATATCGAAAGAGTGATGAAAAGCACCAATCTAAATGTAGAAGGTCTTCACATGCATACTGGGAGCGAAATAAAAGATCCTGAGGTCTTTTTGCAAGCGCTAGAGATTATGCTAGAATTGTCTGTTCATTTCCCAAACTTAAAGTATTTGGATATGGGAAGTGGTTTCAAAATTCCTTATCAAGAATCTGATATGGAAACAGATGTGAAAGGTTTGGGTAAAAAAGTGGAAAAAGCAATTTCTGAATTCACGAAAGAAACTGGGAAAAAATTCGAACTTTGGTTTGAGCCAGGGAAATTCTTGGTAGGAAAAAGCGGTTATCTTTTGGTAAAAGCAAATGTGATCAAGCAAACTACAGCAACTGTATTTGTAGGTGTAAATTCTGGTTTTAATCATCTTATTCGTCCGATGTTCTACGATTCTTATCACACCATAGAAAACTTATCCAACCCAAAAGGTGCCGAGAGAATTTATACAGTGGTAGGAAATATCTGCGAAACGGATACTTTTGCATGGGACAGAAAACTGCATGAAGTAAGAGAAGGCGATATTTTGGCTTTCCACACGGCTGGAGCGTATGGTTTTGAAATGAGTACCAATTTCAACTCTAGGCTAAAACCTGCAGAGGTTCTTTTCTTAGACGGTAAAGCACATTTAATTAGAAAAAGAGACGAATTCGAGGATTTATTAAGAAATCAAATTGAGATTTTGTAATACTATTTCAAGAATAATAAATAGAGAAACTTCATGCAATTGGTATGAAGTTTCTTGTTTTTTTGCGGGATAATCTTATATTAACGCAAGTTTTTTTTCCTTATAAAATACACAATGATAAATAAAATTCGCTTTATTTCGGTGCTTTTTGTAAGCGCTTTATTTTCTAATTTCAATGCTCAGATTCTTGATGAATACCCTACAGATCAATATTTTTATGAAGGAGGTGAGGTTTCACTTTATAAAGAGATTCATCAGATATTAGTTGATGAAAAAGTATCAAATTGTGATGCTAAAGAAATCTATCAACCAAGAATAATAGTCACTAAAGAAGGAAGTGTAAAAATTGTAAAGGATACAGATGTAGATCAAATTGCTAAAAATAAATGTGCGTATGATGTTTCTATGCTTGTGCTTAAAAACCTTAATAATTGGAAACCTGCTGAGGTGTACAACAATAAATACAGCGCTATAACAGAATTTATTGTCTACCCCAAACATCTTATGAATGAGTATAAAGAAGGATATGTTGCAAGCAGATATTTGATTCCAGCACAGTATCCAAAGGGTTTTAAAGCGTTTGATAAAGATCTTCATGATAATTTTATGGCATTATTTTCTGATTATCATATCAATGGGAAATTCAATTTAGAATTTTACATCAGTGAAGAGGGTAAAATAATAAATCCAAGAATATTTCCTTCTATATTCGATCCAGTTTTTAATAATGAATTCCTAAGAACGCTTTCTAGATTAAAAAAAGTTTGGAAACCTGCGTTTTACAATGACATTCCGATAAAATATAGAATTAGCAATCCGATGAGTTTTTCTATCACTTTTGAAGAACGTTAGTCTCCTGCCATTCTGTCACAATATTTTGTATCTTTGCACATTCAATTATAATTTAAAAATTTATAATTCTCAAAAACTACTACAGTGCAAGAAAAATATATAGACGAGACCAAGCAAGGGGAAGCCTTTGCCATATTAGAAAAACCAGAAAACGGAAAAAAATTATTCTTAGAAAGCTATGGCTGTCAAATGAATTTTTCAGATTCTGAGATTGTTGCCTCTATACTTAATGATCAGGGATACAATACCACTCTAAAAGTAGAAGAAGCAGATCTTATTTTACTGAATACTTGTTCTATCCGAGAAAAAGCAGAGCAAACTGTAAGAATGCGTTTGGCTCAATTCAAAAATCTAAAGAAAGAAAAACCTAATATGACGGTGGGTGTTTTGGGGTGTATGGCAGAGCGTCTGAAAACCAAATTTTTGGAAGAAGAACAATTGGTAGACCTTGTGGTAGGACCCGATGCGTATAGAGATTTGCCTAATTTATTGAAGGAAACGGATGATGGTAGAGATGCCATCAACGTTATTCTATCTAAAGAGGAAACCTATGCCGACATTAATCCTGTGAGATTAGGAGGAAACGGAGTTACTGCTTTTGTAACCATCACTAGAGGTTGTGATAATATGTGTACATTTTGCGTAGTACCTTTCACTAGAGGTCGCGAGAGAAGTAGAGATCCACACTCCATTATCCAAGAATGTAAAGATTTGCTAAATTCTGGTTATAAAGAGATTACACTTCTTGGTCAGAATGTAGATTCTTACCTTTGGTATGGTGGTGGCCCGAAAAAAGACTTCGCTAAAGCTTCTGAAATGCAACAAGCTACTGCGGTAGATTTTGCTCAGTTGCTAGATTTGGTAGCCAATGCAGTGCCCAATATGAGAATTCGTTTTTCTACCTCTAATCCGCACGATATGACGGAAAAAGTTTTCCATGTAATTGCGAAACACGAGAATGTTTGTAGCTATGTTCACCTTCCTGTACAAAGTGGCAGCGATAGAATACTGGAGTTGATGAATCGTCAACACACCCGTCAAGAATATCTAGATTTAATAAAAAGAGCTAAAGAAATTGTTCCAGATATTTCATTCTCACAAGATATGATTATTGGTTTTTGTACAGAAACCGAAGAAGATCACCAACAGACCCTAAGTCTAATGCGTGAAGTGGAGTATGACTATGGTTATATGTTCTCTTACTCTGAAAGACCAGGAACACCTGCGCACAAAAAGCTGGCTGATGACATCCCTGCTGAAGTGAAGCAAAGACGTCTAGCAGAAGTGATAGACTTACAGCGTGAGCTTTCCAGAAAAAGAATGGAAGGCTATGTAGGAAGAGTCCACCAAATTTTAATAGAAGGTGTATCTAGAAAAAATGACAAACAATGGAAGGGAAGAAACTCTCAGAATGCTGTTTGTGTATTTGATATGGCAGAAGGACAAAAATTAGGAGATTTTGTAGACGTATTTGTGTATGACAATACCCAAGGCACACTTATTGGGAGAGTGGTAGAGTAATTATAAGTTCATCTAAAAATAATTATGAAGTATCTTCTCATTCTATGTTTCGCGATTATTTCTAATGTTTTTTTTGCTCAGAATAAAGCAGAAAAATATTTTGGGTTTGGAATTCAGGTGGATCATCAAACTTGGAAAATTGAAGTGCAGAAAAATAAAAACGGAAGCTATAAAATCAACTATCCAGATATTCCATGTTCAAGTGTTTGGAAATTTGCAGAAAATCTTAAAGATATTTACCCCGTAGAAGAAGGAGTGAATTATAGTATTGCTCAAGAAAAATTGACAACTGGAGAGGATAAATGTATGAATGACAGCTGGGTTCTTTTGGTAGATGAAAAGCTATCTAAGACCACAAAACGATTTTATCTCTTCGAGACAGAACATCACAGTAAGCCATATGCATATGGTTTTTTAGAATTAGAAACAGAGGAGTAGAAGATATAATGAAATAGTATAAGCATGAAACATATTTTATTTTTACTTTTATTCGCATCGGTGTTTATGCAATGCCAGACGGAGAAAGAGATGACTTCAACGTATTCTGCGCAAGTAGGAGATATTTTTTTTGAAGAAAAAATAGATGATCCAAAATTCAAAAGATGTTTTGAAAAAGATTTGGGATTTCAATATTATAATGACACCAAAGGTTTTGAATTTGAAGGTGAAAAAATTGCCATTATCAAGCAATTAGAAAAACTAAAGCTTCAGGGAAATAAAGAATCTAATGGATATATTACCTTTAGATTTTTGGTGAATTGGGAAGGGAAATCTGGTCTATTTAGAGCAAAATCTATGAATTTCAATTATATTGAAGAAAATTCTGATCAAATATTAGCCAATCAGCTATTAAGTTTTACTAAAAAGTTAGAGGGTTGCAAAATTAAAGAATATAACGGGGTAAAATTAGATTACTATCAGTATTTAACTTATAAAATAGAAGATGGAAAAGTTTCAGAAATATTGCCTTAGCATTCTATTTATAGTTGTTTCTGTTCAGATTACAGCACAAGTGAATTGCAATTCGGTACAAGGTGACGATTGCAAGAAAGCTTGTGAAATGTATAATTTACTGGAAGAAAAATACAACCAAAGGAGTAGTCAATCTCAGGAGGGCTTTGACAAAGCGATACAACTTTGCCCTACATTTTCTCATTTGTATTCGGAAAAATCTGTTCCTTATCTTAAAAGAGGAGATTTTGCTACTTGGAAAATACTGATAGATAAAGCTGTCGCACTAGATCCTAAAAAACATCTTGGTTACAGAGGTTGGTGCAAATACCAATTTTTGAGAGATCATAAAGGAGCAATTGCAGATATTGAATCTTTAGAGAAAATTTATCCAACAGGGTATTTGGGATATTCAGCCAACGGAGATTATGAGTTGCATATTGCCAAGGCACTTTGCTATTCGGCTTTGGGGCAAAAGGCAAAAGCTATTTCAATTTTAGAAAATCAGTTGGCTCAAAAAGATCATCAAGTTGGGTTTTACGATTATTACCAACTCGGAGTTACCTATTACCAACTTGGAAAATATGATAAAGCTTTAGAAAACTTCGAAAAACAAAGTAAATACAACGATTTTTCAGAAAACATATATTATAAAAGTAAAGTATCAAAAATCAGAAACAAAGATTATTTAGATTTAAAAAAGAAGGCTTTAGCAAGCTACGATGAGGGCAAAACCATGAAAGAAGGCTATACTCATCATTTTAACAAAGTGTACAGATCGCAAATTGAAGCGCTGTAACTTTTAAAATCTTATTTTTTTTTAACTTTAAATGTAATACAATGTCAGACTTACAATCTATAAAAGCACGTTTCGGAATTATAGGGAATTATCCTGTACTCAACCGTGCGCTAGAAAAATCTATACAAGTTGCCCCTACCGATATTTCCGTTTTGGTAATCGGAGAAAGTGGTGTGGGAAAAGAATTTATTCCGAAAATCATTCATTCAGAATCCAAAAGAAAGCACCAGCCTTATATTGTTGTAAACTGTGGAGCAATCCCAGAGGGGACAATAGATTCTGAATTATTTGGGCACGAAAAAGGTGCTTTTACGGGTGCTACTGCCACTAGAAAAGGCTACTTTGAAGTAGCAGATGGTGGTACTATCTTTTTGGATGAAGTAGGAGAGTTGCCTTTGCAAACTCAGGTTCGTCTACTAAGGGTGTTGGAAAGTGGAGAATTTATGAAAGTAGGTTCTTCTCAGATTCAAAAAACCAATGTACGAATTGTAGCGGCTACCAACGTGAATATGATGAAGGCGATACAAGACAACAGATTCCGTGAGGATTTGTTTTATCGTCTGAATACGGTACAAATAGATATGCCGCCTTTGAGAGAAAGAAAAGGTGATGTACACCTGCTTTTCAGGAAATTTGCAATAGATTTTGCCGAAAAATACAGAATGCCAGAGTTGGTTTTGGAGCCAAGTGCAGTACATTATATAGAAAATTATGCTTTCCCAGGAAATATCCGTCAATTAAGAAACTTGGTAGAACAGATGACGGTAGTAGAAAGAGACAGAGCGGTAACAGTAGCCAGGCTTACAGAATATATCCCGATGAATGCCAATCTGCCAATGGTGGTAAACGCTCCCAATACTCAAAAACAAAACGATTTTGGCAACGAAAGAGAAATTATGTACAAGATTCTCTTTGATATGCGAAATGACATTAATGATTTAAAATCACTAACTTCCGAGCTTATAAAAAATAAAGGGACGGCAGATCTTAGCAATCATGAGAAAAATCTGATTAATAGAATTTATACTCCAGAAGCGCAACAATCTCCTGCAAACAATACACTCCTATATTTAGAAAATAATACAAATAATTTGGAAGTTCAAAACCCTACCGTCATTAGCAATAATGAAGAAGATTATCAGGATTTTGAGGACATCGTAATTGAAGAAAATAGGCCAGAATCTTTATCACTTCAAAATAATGAAAAAGATCTAATAATAAAAGCCTTAGAGAAACACAATGGGAGAAGAAACAAAGCAGCAGATGAGCTAGGTATTTCTCAAAGAACTTTATACAGAAAAATAAAACAATACAATCTAGAAGAATAAAATAACACGAACACCAAACACCACACAAAAAATTATGAATGTAAAATTATCTCCAAGACCAATTAATTTCAATATGAATCTGTATCTAAGTGAAGGATATGAGCTTCTAAAGAAAGAATTTGTAAATATTGCGTTGGCAACTTTTCTATGTCTTATCATGTCTATCATCCCATTTTGCGGTTTTCTTGCCATGGGAAATTTGTACAAATATCTGCGAGATGTGAAAAATCATAGACCATCTAGCCCTGGAGATATATTTAATTTTGATAATTTTTCCACCTATTTTATTCTTCAATTAATTATGATTGCAGGATTGTTTGTACTTTTTATACCAATGTTTTTTATCTTTCCAGGCATTATGCTACTTCAAAATGAAATTGCTGGTATAGGGGCTGGTATTTTCGGTTTTCTTTATATGATTTTTATTTTTGTAGCTTTATTTTATTTTGTTCTGAAAGGATTTTATATTCCCGCACTATTTTCTCTAAAAGGTATTACGGATATAAAAACTGCTTGGAAAATGTCTAAAATAATGACCAAAGGAAATCTTCTAATGATATTTATATTCAGTATTATTGTATTGATTTTATCTCAAATAGGAGCTATTGCTTGCGGTATAGGAGTCTTGGTAACCATGCCTTATATGTATACAACACATTATATCGCTTTTGAGGATGCATTGAAGCAAATAGAATACGACGAAATTACAGAAATTGGTATTAAAGAAAAATACTAAAATTAAAATTTAAAATGAATCAACTGAAGTACTTTTTGATATTAATGATTTGTGCAGGATCTCTGCATTCTTGTTACAGTTTTACAGGATCATCACTTACCGATGAAAAAACAATACAAATCAACGAGTTTCCCAACACTGCACCATTAGTAAATCCGGCCTTGGCGCAACAATTTTCAACAAGTATTCAGAATAGGTTTCTACAGAGAACTACTTTGAAGGGAACCAAAGAAAACCCTGATATTTTGATAGAAGGTGAAATTGTAGATTATACCATCACGCCTACTACTATCAGTTCTAATACCCAACAGACATCTGCAGGTATTATTCAGGAATCACAGAACAAACTTACTATTACAGTAAAAGTGCACTACGAAAATAAACTTCATCCTGATGTGAGTTTTGATAGAACATATTCTGATGAAGCAGTTTTCAACAGCAGTTTGTCACAAAGTGATATAGAAGTGTCACAAGTGAAAATTGCGACAGATAGAATTATAAATAAAATATTTAACGATATCGTAGCAAATTGGTAATAAGATGAATGCTAGAGTTTTAGAATTACTTAAGAATCCCAAAAATATCCAATCAGATGATTTATCTTTATTAAGAGAGGAGATCAATTCATACCCTTATATACAAAATATTAGGGCACTTCATCTGTATGGTGTTCACCTTTACGACCAAGATAATTACCAAAAAGTACTATCTACCACAGCAGCATATACTACAGATAAGAAAATTCTTTACCAACTGATCAATGGTAAGATACAACAGGAAGTAAAACCTATTGAGGTAGAAAAAGAAGAAGTGGGTGCAAAAGTAGATCCCGAGAAAATATCTGAGGTACAAGCACAGCCAATAGAGGGATCTTTTGCGCAAGAACCAATAAAACTGTCATCTTCACTTCACAACTATGAGGAGATTACTCAAGATTTAATAGAGACAAAGCCTGAGCCTAAAACTATTTTTGTAGAGGGCGAAAGAAATAGAATCTTATTCGAGGGAGAAGAAAATTTCCTAAATGAAACTAATAATAACACAATAGATCTAGAGTCTACACTAGAATCTGGTTCTATAATAATGCAAAATAATACTATTGACAATGATACGAATGCTGAGGTAAATTCTATCAGTTTAGATGAGAATGGAGTATTGCAAAATGTTGTAGAGTTTGACGGAAATGGATGTAAAATTGCAGAGGATATAGCAGTTTCTACAGCTATAGACGCTGAATCTAAGTATGCGTCGGAAGAAATTATACAAGTTTTAGAAGATAAAACTCCATTGCCAATTGTGGTTTTTGTAGAGGGCGAAAGAAACAGAATCTTATTCGAGGGAGAAGAAAATTTCCTAAATGAAACTAATAATGATACCATTGATCTAGAGTCTACACTAGAATCTGGTAGTATTGTTATTCATCATAATGATGATGTTGAACAATATGTTTCCATCAATTCAGATATAAAGAAAGGATCTCAAGAAGGAGTATGTGAAAATAGTGATTCTAAAATTGATGATAATGTACTAGCAAGACCATTTCTTGAAATAGGAGAGGAGAGGCATACTATAGAAGTAAAACCAGAAATCGAAAATGATAGTCTGCCTACTTTAAAAGTAAATTCTACTGAGAAAACTATTGCTGTTGAAAGTTGCGCAGAAAGTATTATTGAAGAAGATAAAATAACCGACGAAGGAATAATTGCTGAGGTTACTGATGAAGCGGAGCTTAGTTTTCATGGTACAGATTCTTTTTTGCCAAATGTAAAAATAGATAGGACCACCTTCAATGAAGTTTCAGAAGGACCACAGATATCTAACTCTATCAACAAGCATGAAGATGAAATGCGCAGACTGATAGAAGAAGTAGAGAAAAAGATGAAAGCTAAAAAAGAAGTGGAGGAAAAACCTTTAGAAACTCAACTTGAAGAAAACTCTACAGATCTTAACTTTTCCGAAATTCAATCATTTAAGGTTAAAAATGAAGAAATGATGGTGATAGAACCACAAGTAGTGAAGGAAGAACCAATAATCGCTGAAGTAGATTTTACTGAAGAGAAAGAAAAAAGCGCAGAAATCGTGGAAGAACAACTCGTTTCTACTTGGAAACCTATGAGTATTGATGCTCATGTACCCGATTCTATCTTGTCTAAAAAGGAATCCAAATTTACTAACGCAAGAGTACAAGAGATTGTGGAACAAAAACCTACTACTATCGATACTGAAGATACTAGTGATATGGAGCTGATTTCTACTGAAATAAAACGAAATACGATTGTCGCTAATACTGAAAAATTATCAAATCCTACTGCTACAATACTTTCTAAGGAAATGAAAATCCCTTCTATTATAAAAGAAGAAACTTTGCCTACAACCACAGTTGCAATGGTAGATGATAGTAATGTACCAGGTTTTATTAATACTTGGCAAAGCTGGTTGAAAATAGATAGAACCGAAGAAATAGAGGAGGATGTATTGGAGAAAAAGAACAAAGTAATTGAATCTTTTATAGAAAATAGTCCAAAAATTAGCCAATTAAAAGATGAGGTAAATTTCGTAGTTAAAGAAAAGAATGACGATATTTCTCATTTGATGACGGAAACATTAGCAAAATTGTATATTGAGCAAAAATTATATACAAAGGCAATAAAAGCTTACCAAACACTGGCGCTTAAGCATCCCGATAGAAAAGCCTACTTCGAAGGTAAAGTAAAAGAAATAAAGGACAATAAATCGAAGAATTAACTATTCTTATAAAGTGAAAATCGGCAAAATGAAATATTTAGCCGATTTTTTTATGAAGTAATTGTTAGACTATTTTTGGTTTTTCTAATTTTTTTCCAAGCCTTCTTGCCCAAATATATAATAAGAACTATAGATATAATTGCAAAGATAGCTGCGAGAATAGGAGCTACCATTGCCAATATTGCCATCACGCCGGCTCCTGCCGTTTCTGTAGTTCCCACCACAGAGTTTCCCAATCCTCCGGTAGTTGCCGTAGAAGCTGCGCGCAAACCTGCAAAACCAGTGCTGATGGTAGCTGCAGTTCCACCGCCAGCAATAAGTGCTAGTCCCCATTGGGGTAGTGTTCCCAAATCTGCAAACTGACTTGCAAATAAAACAGATCCTGCTACCGTTGCCATTGGTACGGAAACAGTATCTAGTAAATGATCTACAAAAGGAATATAATACGCCAATATTTCAACCACCATCGCAATCCCAGTTGTGATAAGTGCAGGTAAGCCTGAAAGCCAAGCGAAGCTCTCGTGGTAAGGAATCCAATGGAAATAGGATGCGAGGCTCACAGCAAACAGAGGTAAAAAAACTCTGAAACCAGAAGCGGCAGCCAAACCAATACCCACGAAGGCACTGAGTAAGTAGGGAAGATAAGGGATATTGTCTAACATATTTTGCATCAATTGTTTGTATAAAGCTACGAAAAAAATATAATGTAAAAAAAGTATATCTTCTAGAACGTTTTCACAAAAAAAGTCTTAGAATATCTAAGACTTTTTTTGTGACTGACACAATTTTATGAATTCCGCTTCTACTTCTTGAAATTTTGCAGGTAATTCTGGTGAAACCCAAAACAACATTGCAACCGTTTTGTCGCCGAAATTTTCTTTAAATAAATCTTTATTCAGACGATAACACTCTCGGAGAAGCCTTTTTACTCGATTCCTAAAAACAGCTTTCTTGAAATATCTTTTGGATACGGAAACACCCAGCTTTACATTGTCAACAGATAAATCTGGATGGTTTTTTAGAATAATAATTCTCAGTTTGCCTGAGTTTCTCCACTTTCCCTTCTCAAAAAGTAGAGTAATCTCGTTCTTTTTTTTTAGTTTTTCCTCTTTAGGATATTTATTATTGGTCATTAGTCTTTGTTCACAAGGTAATTGATAACTTCAGAAGCCGCATAAAGCCCAAAAATAGCAGGGATATAACTTATCGTTCCATAGAAAGATCGTTTGTAATTGCTTCCATCCGTCAACTTCAAGCTGGTTTCGTCTTGTATTTCAGAAGAAAAAACACAACGGATACCTTTATCTATTTTTTCCTTTTTTAGTCTTTTTCTGACTTGTTTTGCAAGATGACACTCTTGGGTCTTGCTGATATCTCTTACCAATACTTTGGAGGGATCAGATTTTCCACCAGCTCCCATTGCACTTACAATTTTTATTCTTCTCCTTTTTGCGGCAAGTATCAAAGTTACCTTTGGTGTAATGCTATCAATACAATCCAAAACATAATCGAATGGAGTAGAATCTAAAACCTCTGCCATACGTTCTGGATTTAGAAATTCATTTATCCTTACCAAATTCAGAGCAGGATTAATATCCATCAGTCTATCGCCCACTACATCTACCTTGTGTTTGCCAATGGTGGAGTGTAATGCTGGAAGCTGCCTATTAATATTAGTAATATCCACCGTATCTCCATCTACAATAGTCATTGTTCCTACTCCAGATCGCGCCAAAAATTCTGCAGCGAAAGAGCCTACTCCACCAAGACCTACTACCAAAACTGTAGCATTAGTAAGTTTATCTATTCCTTCTTCTTTTATTAGAAGTTCTGTTCTTTCTAGCCAAAGCTTATCCATTGCTTATCGTTTCTAAATTTTCTTTTATTTGATTATGAAGCTGTTCTAAAGATATATTTTTGAGTTCGGATACCTTTTGATATAATTCTGAAATATTAAAATCAGAGTCATCGGTCTCCAAAAACAATTTATCAATGGGTACAAACTTTATCGTGTGTTGCAAAGATAGATTATACAAAACCGCTTTTCCAAAACTGAGATATAATTTATTTTCAAGAAGATCTATCGCAATCTTTTGTTTTTTATTAAAACCATGAATAATCATTGCTTGCTGGGCATTTCTACTTAGAGAAATTATTTCATAATATTTTCTTACACAATGGATAATTAGTGGCTTTTTTATTTCATTAGAAAGATTTATTTGTCTTAAAAAAACATTTTTCTGCGTTTCTTCGTCTACATTAACCAAAGAGTCTAATCCACACTCTCCTATAGCAAAACAATTTGAAGTGATTTCAGATTGCAACCAATTAAATTGAAATTTCAATTGATCTCTGCAGATATCCTGGGGGTGAATTCCAATAGAATAAAGTACATCTGGAGCTGTATCTCCTATATTTAGGTTGTAAATTCCGAAGGTGTAATTCTTCTTATGATGATGAAAATCAAAAAAATCCATTTTCAAAAGTAGCTATTTAAAAATAATTAAAAAAAAATTTAAACCACTGTTTATAATAATGTTAAATATTTCTTAACTTTACTAAAAACAACCTTGATGGGAAAAAAATTTACTGATAAGCAAATTCATATTCTAGATGTAGCAGAAGAGCTTATTGCTAAAAAAGGATACGAAGGTACTTCTGTGAGAGATATATCATCCAAAGCCAATATTAATGTGGCGATGATTTCTTATTATTTTGGTTCCAAAGAGAAGATGATGTCTTATCTATATCAATATAGAGTGCTGAAAACAAGAGAAAATTTTTCTGAGTTTGCTGATACTATAAAGAGTGGAAAGCCAGATATGCAAATGAAAGAAATGATCAAGTATATTGTTTCTCATTTGTTTAAATATAATTATTTTCATGGATTTGTAACACAAGAGCTTAGAAGAACGGATAATCTAAAGGATGAACTGTTGGGTTTTTATCAACTATTTGTAAAAAAACTAGAAGAAGTGATCAAAAAAGGAGTATCCGTAGGGGTATTCACTTATGCACCCAAGGCAGAAGATATATTAACAACGATTATAGGATCTACTTTATTTGTAATCAGAAACAAAAATTTTTACGAGCTTTACGTCCCACACCAAGATCATCAAACTTATATGGTGGAAGCGGAAAAAAAGGTAAGGATCAATCTTCTGATGAGTGTTTTTGCAAGTCTGGGATATGTAGCCGATTAAATTTGCGTTAAATAATCATAAAAATAATACTTTTAGCAAAAAAGTTATATTTTTGCAGATTAATAGATCGGTAAATCCGAGAACTGTTGAATATTATATGAAAAAATATATTTTAGGTATTTTTGCCATAGCTGTCATCTCAGCATGTACCAGTCAGCAAGATCAAGCAATGAAAAGCGCGGATAAAGATTTTATCCTGAAGACAGCGAACGATAATTTTGCTAAAAAGAAATGGAAAAATGCGTTAGCACTTTATGATAGACTTCCCAATCTTGTGGCAGGAACAGACGATGCGGCCAATGTAGTATTCAATTCTGCTTATGCTAATTATTATGATAAAAACTACAAATTAGCTGGTCACCAATTCAAAAATTTTGCTGTTACATTTACGCAAGATAGTAGGAAAGAAGAAGCTTCTTATATGTCTGCATTGTGTTATTATAATGGTTCTATGGATTATAATCTAGACCAAACGAGTACAGAATTGGCGATTAATGAATTGCAAGAGTTTCTTACCAACTATCCCAATTCCGAAAGATCAAAAAATATCAATACATTGATTGATGAACTTTCCTATAAGCTAGAATTTAAAGCTTATGAGAATGCGAAGCAGTATTACAAGATGGCAAATTATAAATCTACATCTACCGCTTTTGAAAATGTATTGGAAGATTATCCGAGTACAAAACTTCGTCCAAAAATCTATGATTATATGATGAAGGCTAAATATTATTTGGCTCAAAATTCTGTTTTCGAACTTAAAGAAGAACGTATAGATAATGCACTTGCATTTTCTAAACAAGTAGAGAAAGAGCTTCCAAGTACAGAATATGCTAAAACAGCTATCGATCTAAGACAAAAATTGGAAAAGGAAAAAGTAGATTTTCAAGTCGTAAAAAAAGATACGGAACAAAGGATTGCTGTGCTGACGGCAAAACAAAAAAAATTAGCTGAAAAGATGGCTGATCAAAATAAAGTAGAACAGCAGGCTAAAGAACAATTATCTAACGAAAAGAAAGCAATGCAAATGCAAAGAGATAGTGCGGCGTTACAAACTCCACCTCCAGCTGCCACTTTCAAAATCCAAAGATAATTCGTAAATTTGCCAACTTATAAATAAATAATTTTCTGAAAATGAGCGTAAAAGATACAAAAGCAGAAGTAAATACAATTACTTACGATAAAGATAAGATTGAAGATAAAGTAGGTTCAATCTATGAAGCTATTGTTATCATGGGGAAGAGAGCTGAGCAGATAAATGCAGAAATCCGTACTGAGTTACACAATAAATTAGACGAATTTGCAGTTCATAATTCCACATTGGAAGAAGTTTTTGAAAACAGAGAACAAATTGAAATCTCTAAACATTACGAAAAGCTTCCAAAACCAACGTCTATTGCTATCCAAGAGTGGTTGGACGGAGAAGTGTACTTCAGAAAAACTGAAGAGAGAAAATAGATATCAAATATCTTTTTTATAAACGAAGGTCATAAAGGAATTATTTCTTTTATGACCTTTGCTATTAATATACCTTCTCATCTTAGAAAAAATAAGTATTTTAGTACTTTAAAAAAAATATACATTCCATGACTCTTTCAGATAAAAGGATTCTTATTGCTGTCTCTGGCGGCATTGCTGCTTACAAAATTCATTTTCTTATTAGACAGTTCATAAAATCGGGTGCGGAAGTACAAGTGATTATGACGCCTGATGCAGAGAATTTTGTTACCAAACTTAGTTTTTCTACTTTATCCAAAAAGCCAGTATATACCGAATTTTATAACGAAAACGGAACATGGAACAGTCATGTGGAGCTGGCACTGTGGGCAGATGCTATTATTATGGCTCCTTGCACTGCAAATACTTTGGCAAAGATGACACATGGCATTTGTGATAATTTGGTTATAGCAACGTATATGTCTGCAAAATGCCCAGTATTTGTAGCGCCTGCGATGGATCTAGATATGTATCAACACCCTTCCACACAACAAAATCTAGAATTGGTTGAAGAATATGGACACATTATTATTCCTGCTGAAAATGGAGAATTGGCAAGTGGATTGGTAGGACAAGGAAGAATGGCAGAGCCTGAAACCATATTCCAAACGGTAGAAAACTATTTTGGCAAACCATGTACGAAATCTCTAGAAGGAAAAACAGTACTCATTACTGCTGGGCCAACATATGAAGCCATAGACCCTGTCCGTTTCATTGGGAATCATTCTTCTGGTAAAATGGGATATTCTTTGGCAGAAGAAGCTGCGGAAAGAGGAGCGAAAGTAATTTTGGTTTCTGGACCAAGCGCTTTGCAATCTAAACATGAAAATATAGATCTACATCGAGTGACATCTGCAAAGGAAATGCTTGCCAAGGTTTTTGAATTTTATGAAGCAATAGATATTGGTATTGCAAGCGCCGCCGTTGCAGATTATGCACCGAAAGATATTGCCGTAGAAAAAATTAAGAAAAACGAAGATACTTTCAGCATAGAAATGGTGAAAAATCCGGATATTCTAAAAACAATGGGCGATCAAAAAAAGCATCAGTTTTTGGTAGGATTTGCGCTAGAAACACAGAATGAAGAAGAAAATGCAAAAGGGAAGTTGAAGAAAAAAAATCTAGACATGATTGTTCTAAATTCTCTTCGTGATGAAGGAGCAGGTTTTAAAAATGATACCAACAAAATAAAAATTTTTACCAAAACAGAGAAAAAAGAATTTTCGCTGAAGTCTAAAGATGATGTAGCCAAAGATATACTAGATTGTGTAGAAACCCAACTTTTAAAATAAAAGCACTAAATTTCACGTTCTCAATTATTAATAGAAAAATGAAAAAATATATCCTTTTTATCCTTTTATTCTTTTGCTTCCAAAGTGCTTTCTCGCAAGAGATATTAGCAACAGTTCAGGTAAATGCTCAGCAATTGCCAGGGAGTAATCAGCAAGCGTACAAATCGTTGGAGAAAAGTCTTAGAGACTTCATTAATAACACAAGCTGGACGGGAAAAAAACTACAAAATTTCGAAAAGATAAAATCTAATGTCTCTATAGTATTAATAGAGAAAAACGGAAACAAATTCAAAGGAAATATAGTGGTACAGGCTGTTCGTCCTGTTTTTGGCACCACTTATGAATCTCCACTGCTGAATGTGCAGGACACCAAATTTGCTTTTGAATATGTAGAAAACGAAAATCTAGTTTTTAACGAAAGACAATTTTCTGGTAAAAATTTGATAGATGTCGTTAGTTTTTATATATATCTTATATTGGGTTATGATGCAGATAGTTTTCAATCTATGGCAGGAACACAGTGGTTTTCTAAGGCGCAACAAATATCTCAAAATGCTCAAAATAGAGGCTATGAAGGTTGGGGACAGATCAATGAGCCTAGAAGTAGATCTATACTTATTGGAGAAATCCTGAATCCCAACATGAACCAATTGCGTGCAACGATTTATACGTATCATAGAGCGGGATTAGATGGTATGTATAACCAAGATCAAACTCAGTACAAAAAAATTATCTTTGATAGTCTAATGCAATTAAAAACTTTTGAAAATTCCTTCCAACAAAATTATTTTTTCAATGTTTTCATAGATAATAAAAATGATGAAATCTTTAATCTCTTTAATTCTGGTAATAATGGTGGTATTGTTTTGGGAGATTTGAAACAGCTGATGATTACTTTTGCCCCCAAATATTCAGATTCTAAATGGAGTAAGTGGAAATAATATAGTTTTCCAAAAGTCGAGTATCATTTATAACTAATAAAAATTGTATGGCCGAAATTTTTGAATTCTGAATTCTAAAATTTTATATTTGCAGCAATTTCTAATCTTCTATTCCTCATGCTTTCGAGAATATATATCAAAAATTTTGCCCTAATTGATGCACTAGATGTATCTCTTAAAAATGGTTTGCAAGTAATTACAGGAGAAACTGGAGCCGGAAAATCTATTATTTTGGGTGCATTACGGTTGATCTTAGGAGAAAGAGCAGACGTAAAATCCATTGCAAAATCTGAGGAGAAAAGTATTGTAGAAACGGAATTTGACCTGAACAATCAGTTTAAAAAATTTTTTATAGAGAATGATCTCGATTATGAGCATCAAACCATTGTAAGAAGAGAAATTTTGCCATCAGGGAAATCTAGAGCCTTCATCAATGATGTACCGGTAACGCTAGATGTATTGAAATCTTTCACTTCCCAATTGATTGATATCCATTCTCAGTTTGAAACTTCTAATCTTTTTACTTCAGAATATCAGTTTAAAATAATTGATGGATTGAGTTCTAATAAGAAAATTGTTGAAGAATATCAGCAAAATTTCTTAGAATTTCAAGGTTTAAAAAATCAGTTGAGAAAATTACAAAATCAATTGTCGGAGAGTAATAAAGAAAGCGACTACAAGCAGTTTTTGCTTACCGAACTAGAAGAGCTAAAGCTAGATGATATCGACTTTGAGGAGATCCAAAACCAATTGTCTGTGCAAGAAAATGCAGGGATGATTTCTCAAAATGTAGCGCAAATATTGTCTAGATTTCACCAAGAGGAAATTGGTATTTTATCTTTCTTTAATGAGGCAAAAAATAAACTTTCTAAGGTTGCAGAAGTTTCTACCAACTTTCTAGAATTATACCAAAGACTAGATGGGACCTTCGTAGAGATGAAGGATATTATTTCTGAGCTAGAAAATGAAGGCGAAAAGATAGACATCAACCCAGAAAATTTAGCATTAGTATCTGAATTGAATAATAAACTGAATGTTTTATTTCTAAAACATAATGTAGGGAATCTTGCAGATCTTATTGTAATAAGAGATCAATTAGCGGGCGACCAACAAGGTGCTGCTGATATAGAGAACCATATTTCTGAGATTTTAGAAAACCTTGAGCAAAAAGAAATAACACTTCAATCTATAGCAGAGAAGTTATCTAAGAATAGAAAAAAGAGCATTCCGGTTTTTATTAAAAAGGCTGAAGGTTTATTGAAAAAACTAGGATTAGAAAAAGCCAAAGTAGATATTGATCTTTCGGATGCTGTAGAATTTAATCAATTTGGTAAAGAAAATATTCAACTTTTATTTCAAGCCAATTCTGGTTTTCCTTTAAAGCCCATACAGACGGCAATTTCTGGAGGAGAAAGGTCTCGTGTAATGTTGGCTGTAAAGAAAATTATTGCAGAAAGTGATGATCTTCCAACACTTATTTTAGACGAAATTGATACTGGAGTTTCTGGTAAAGTAGCCGAAGAAATAGGAAATGTAATGCGCGAAATGTCCAAAGATATGCAGCTTATCGTGATTTCTCACCTTGCACAAGTTGCCGCAAAAGGTAATGATAATTATAAAGTGGTAAAACAAGACATCAACGGCAAAACGCAGTCTAATATTATTGCTCTTAGCGATGAAGAAAAACTGAACGAGATTGCTCAGCTTCTTTCTGGAAGTAAGATTACCGACGCGGCAATGGCTCAAGCAAAAGAGCTAATTGGGTAAATAATTTGTAACAAATACTATAAACCAGCTACATATATAGCAAAATGCAAATATGTTTCTGAGATTTTTAAAATTAGAATTCAAGAGTTTTTTTCGATCCTCATCTTTAGGTGCTAATATTGGCATGAAGATTTTCATGGGCTTTGCTATGATTTATTTTGTAGGAATAATGCTTGCATTAAGCATTGGCGGCTATGAAATAGTGAAATCCAAAATGCACAAAAATCCTTTGCAAGTATTAGCGAGCGGAATGATTTATTTTTGGATATTGGATCTTGTTTTACGACACATGTGGCAACAACTTTCCACTCAAAATGTTAAGCCTTTCCTTACCATGAATATTTCTAGAAAGCAAGTGGTGCAATATACGTTGGTAAAAACGCTAACCTCTATTTTCTGCTGGGTTTGGGCTTTTTTCTTTATTCCATTTTCTGTTAGGTTGCTTATTGATGGTTTCTCTATGGTAGGCGTTTTAGGGTTTAATATTGCTGCAATAGCGATCGTTTATTTCAACAATTTTCTTAATATTTTGCTTAATGGTAAAGATCGTTGGGTCTTTAGTATTGCAATCGTGTTTGCTGCACTTGGAGGTTTAGATT
Source organism: Chryseobacterium sp. (assembly GCF_045629545.1). Taxonomy (GTDB): domain Bacteria; phylum Bacteroidota; class Bacteroidia; order Flavobacteriales; family Weeksellaceae; genus Chryseobacterium. The sequence continues at coordinate 43,053 of NZ_JAZQRK010000002.1, forward strand.
ATTACAAAATATTTTCTTTAAGAGAAATTTCACAAAAGGTATTCTTTGCTTTTTACGAGTATCCTTGGTTGGCAATAGTTCCTGTAGTTTTCCTTATAGCTATTGTTTATGTAGCGTATCAATTTGTGTATAAAACTTTTTATTTAGACGAAGGTTTAGAGGTGAAAAAAGAAGTAGGTAAAACTCAGAATATTGCTATTCTAGAAAAATACGGAGCTGTTGGTACATTTATTAATAATGATATCAGACTTCTTAGAAGGAGCAAGGCTGCAAAAGGAGTTTTGGTTTCCTCGGTTTTATTTTTATGCTATGGTTTCCTGATATTTTCAGGTGGAGTTTATCAAAAACCTTTTATGATGATTTTCATGGGATTATTCGTTACAGGAGGTTTTCAGTTTATGTTTGGTCAGAGAATTCCTTCTTTCGATAGTTCTTATTATCCATTGATGATGACTTCTAATGTGCCTTATAAAGATTACCTTAATGCAAAATGGTGGCTGATGAATATTGTTACGGCAATCTCTCTTATTATCGCTACCTTTTATATCTATTATGGATGGCAATTGTATCTGGGCATAGTGGCGGGATCTATCTATAATATTGGTGTCAATTCTCAATTGGTATTATTGGGAGGCGCTTATAATAAATCTTCTGTAGATCTTAATTCTAAGGCAAAAGCATTCTCTCAGAAAAATAGTTTTAATCTTAAAACGTTTCTTTTGATGATCCCTCAGATGGGAATTCCAATGTCAGTTTTTGGTGTTGTAGATTATTTTTTCAATATCTATTATGGTATTTTATGCATTGCGATATTAGGTATTATAGGATTTTTATGGAAAGAAAAAACATTTAATTATATAGTTTCTCTTTACAAAAAGGAAAAATATTCTACGCTTATTGCATTTAAACAAACAAATTAACCAACACAAATTAACTTCATCATGATCTCAATTCAAAATATATCAAAAGTTTACGAAAATAGAAAAGTACTTCATATCCCTCATTTAGAAATTCCAGACGGACAAACTTTTGGTTTGGTAGGGAACAATGGCGCGGGAAAAACTACGCTCTTCAGTTGTCTTTTAGATTTAATACAAACCACCACAGGAACTATAAAAATTAATAACAATCAGGTTAACATTTCAGAAGAGTGGAAAAAAGATGTTTCAGCTTTTATAGACGAAACTTTCCTTATTGGTTACCTTACGCCAGAAGAGTATTTTTATTTCTTGGGTGAACTTCGTGGACAAAATAAAGCCAGTGTGGATCAATTTATCATTCAATTTTCAGATTTTTTTAATGGTGAAATTGTTAATTCTGGCAAATACATCAGAGATCTTTCCAAAGGAAATCAGAAAAAAGTAGGCATTGTTGGTGCACTTATTGGAAAGCCTAAAATTATTGTTTTGGACGAACCTTTTGCCAATTTGGATCCTACCACGCAGATTAAACTTAAAAATTTGTTTAAAGAATGGTCTAAAGAAGAGCATATTACTTTCCTTATTTCTAGTCATGATTTGCAGCACACCACGGAGGTTTGCGATAGGATTGTAGCACTGAATAAAGGTGAAATCGTAAAGGATATACAAACTAATCCGGAAACACTACAAGAACTAGAAAAATTCTTTGCCATGCCCAACGAGGAAGGAGTTATAGAAACCATTTCCACCGATAATATTTAATAAAGAAACTCCGAAATGACTCGGAGTTTTTCTTTTAATTTTGCTTAATCTAAAGGCTTCCTACCATATTTTCTGGGACAACCCATTGGTCAAATTGTTCAGCGGTAACCAATCCTAGATTGATGGCTTCCTCCTTTAAAGTTGTTCCGTTTTTATGTGCAGTTTTTGCAATTTTTGCTGCATTCTCATAACCAATATGGGTATTTAGAGCGGTTACAAGCATTAGAGATTTGTCTACCAACTCTTTTATTCTTGGTAAATTGGGCTCTATTCCCACAGCACAATGATCATTAAAGGAAATACAAGCGTCAGCAATCAGTTGTGCAGATTGCAGAAAATTGTAAGCCATCACGGGTTTAAAAACATTCAGTTCGTAATTTCCTTGTGTTCCAGCAAAAGATATGGTAGTATCATTTCCTAAGACCTGAGCACAAACCATCGTCAATGCTTCATTTTGTGTAGGATTTACTTTTCCTGGCATAATAGAAGAACCAGGTTCGTTTTCAGGAATGTGTATTTCTCCAATCCCAGAGCGTGGTCCGGATGCCAGCAATCTAATGTCCTGAGCGATTTTGAATAAAGATACCGAAATCTGCTTCAAAGCACCATGAGATTCTACAATTGCATCATGAGCTGCCAAAGCTTCAAATTTGTTTTCTGCTGTAACAAAAGGTAGGTTAGTAAATTTTGCAATATATTCTGCCACTTTTACATCATAACCTTTTGGTGTATTCAGCCCTGTTCCCACTGCAGTACCACCCAATGCCAACTCAGAAAGGTGAGGAAGTGTATTTTTCAATGCTTTTATACCGTAAGAAAGTTGCGCTACATAGCCAGAAAATTCTTGTCCCAAAGTAAGTGGAGTAGCATCCATAAGATGCGTTCTGCCTATTTTTACTACTGTTTTATATTGCTCTGATTTTTCGGCTAACGTATTTTTTAGTTTTTCAATCGCTGGTAAAGTTTCTTCCACTACTTTTTTATACGCTGCAATGTGCATTGCCGTTGGATATGTATCGTTAGAAGATTGAGATTTGTTTACATCATCATTGGGGTGAATTTCAGATTTTTCACCCAATTTTCCACCAGTATTTACATGTGCCTTGTTGGAAATCACCTCGTTGATGTTCATATTAGATTGCGTTCCAGAGCCTGTTTGCCAAATAACCAAAGGAAACTGATCTTTTAGTTTTCCTTCCAATATTTCATCGCACACTTGGGCAATCATGTCTCTTTTTTCTTCCGACAATACACCCAATTCGGCGTTTGTGTAGGCAGCTGCCTTCTTCAGATAGGCAAATGCTTCGATGATTTCGTGAGGCATAGAGCCTTCTGGTCCTATTTTGAAGTTATTTCTAGAGCGTTCAGTTTGTGCGCCCCAATACTTATCTGCGGGCACTTGTACTTCGCCAATGGTATCTTTTTCTATTCTAAATTTCATTGTGATTGATATTTTTATTAAAGTTAAACAAAGTACGGGAAGAGTGCAATTTATAATGATTATAAATATCAAATAAGTGAGTTATTTTATTTAGATAGTTTAAACAGAAGATTTTACAATTCTTAAATTTACATCTAATTAATTTTAAAGAAAAAAATTCATCCATGGAGTTTTCTTATCAGGAACCTTATCCTATCTTAAAAGACGATACACAATACAAAAAACTTACTTCGGATTATGTAAAAGTTGAAAAACTTGGAGACAGAGAAATTCTATCCGTAGACCCAAAAGCTTTAGAACTATTAGCCGAAAATGCAATGAAAGATGTAGCTTTTATGCTAAGATCTGCTCACTTGCAAAAACTAAAAAACATTATAGACGATCCCGAGGCTTCGGATAACGATCGTTTTGTAGCTTACAACTTACTACAAAATGCTGCAGTAGCTGTACAAGGTGCTTTGCCATCTTGCCAAGATACTGGTACAGCGATATGTGTAGGTAAAAAAGGAGAAAATGTATACACAGGAGCCAATGATGCCGAGTGGATATCAAAAGGAATCTATAATACCTACCAAGATCAAAACCTAAGGTATTCTCTGATTGTACCCCTTTCTATGTTCGAAGAGAAAAACTCTGGGTCTAATCTACCTGCTCAGATTGATCTTTATGCAGAAGAAGGTTCAGCTTACAAATTCTTATTCTTAGCAAAAGGTGGAGGATCTGCCAACAAAACTTTCTTATACCAAAAAACAAAATCGTTACTGAACGAAAAATCATTAACAGAATTTGTACAAGAAAAAATAATGGATTTAGGTACTGCTGCTTGTCCACCTTATCACCTTGCCATTGTAATTGGAGGAACTTCTGCTGAAGCCAATCTTGCTGCAGTGAAAAAAGCAAGTGCAGGATATTATGATAATCTACCTACAGAAGGAAATATGGGAGGTCAAGCTTTCAGAGATCTAGAGTGGGAGAAAAAGGTACAACAAATTTGTCAGGAAAGTGCTATTGGAGCACAGTTTGGAGGGAAATATCTTACCCATGATGTAAGAGTTATCAGATTACCTCGTCACGCTGCTTCATGCCCAGTAGGGATGGGAGTTTCTTGTTCTGCAGATAGAAACATCAAAGGTAAAATTACCAAAGAGGGTGTATTCTTGGAGCAACTAGAAGTAAACCCAGAGAGATTTTTACCAGCAACACCACCTCATCTAGAAGAGCCTGTGGTAATAGATCTTAACAGACCAATGGCTGAAGTAAGAGCAGAATTGTCTCAGTATCCTATCAAAACTCGTTTGAAACTGAACGGAACACTTATCGTAGCTAGAGATATTGCGCACGCAAAAATAAAAGAAATGCTAGACGCAGGACAACCCATGCCAGAGTATTTCAAGAATCACCCAATCTATTATGCAGGGCCAGCAAAAACACCAGAAGGAATGGCTTCAGGAAGTTTCGGACCTACAACTGCTGGTAGAATGGACGTTTACGTTGATGAATTTCAAGCAAATGGTGGAAGTATGATTATGCTTGCAAAAGGGAATAGAAGTAAAGACGTTACTGATGCTTGTAATAGATATGGAGGTTTCTACCTAGGTTCGGTGGGTGGTCCAGCTGCTATTCTTGCAAAGGAAAACATCAAATCTGTAGAAGTAGTAGATTTCCCAGAGTTGGGGATGGAAGCAGTGAGAAAAATTGAAATCGTAGATTTCCCAGCATTCATCATTACAGATGACAAAGGAAATGATTTTTTTGCCTCTCTAGCGCACTAAAAAAACTTTTGAGACTGAAAATGGGAGAGTAATTACTTTCTACCAGCCTCGTAATGTATATTTAATTAGTTTAAAATAATAATAAATTGCAAAATTAAGGTTCTTTATTCTTTGCTAAAAAAGAAAAAAGGCTTACTTTTGCTTAAAATCTATAAGAAGATGATGTTATCAGCATTTTGGCCGTTTTATCAGTTCCTTTGGACAATCTATTTTGTTACAATGTTCCTAGTGGGATTCTGGTGTATTATAATGTTTTTTGGTGTTGTTATCCCAATGTGGTTAACAGAAGGATTAAAAGAATATTTCGGGAAAGTAAAACCATTCGATCCTGAAGTTATAAGAAGTAAAATGCTTAATGAGCAAGAAGGTGTAGAGGTAATCTACAGTGCTCCTAAAGGTCATGGTCCTTTTATCCACACAAGTCACGGACATCATTAATTGATTGTCATTGCTTTTTCACCTGAATTTTGAAAAAGTAATATCAAAGCAAAACAATATATATAAAACCATCGATTCGTCGGTGGTTTTTCTGTGTTTTATATTTAATAATAATCCACTAGATACAATTGAAACCTTCGCAAAAATCTACTTTTTTTGTTCGTCATCAATTCCGTATCTTTACCAACTAAATTTTTACTATGTCTAAGAGTTTGATTCCTAAATTGGAAGCTATAAAACAAAGATATAATGAGGTTGCTGACCTTATTATTCAGCCCGATATCATTTCGGATCAAAAAAAATATTCATCCCTGAATAAAGAATACAGCGATTTAGGTAAAATTGTTCGCGTTTACGATTTATATAAAGGCGCATTAGATAATATTGCCGAATCTGAGGAAATCATTGCTGATGGTTCTGATAGAGATTTGGTGGATATGGCAAAAGAAGAAAAAGTAGAAGCGCAAGCAAAACTACCTGGTTTGGAAGAAGAGCTGAAAGTATTGCTTATCCCAAAAGATCCTACAGATGATAAAAATGTGATTGTAGAACTTCGCGCAGGAACTGGTGGCGATGAAGCTGCTATCTTTGTAGAAGATGTATACAGAGCTTATGCAATGTACTTTAAAACGAAAGGTTGGAAGCACGAAATCACAGATTCTAGTGAGGCTTCTAAAGGTTACAAAGAATTGATTCTAAAGATTGAAGGGGATGGCGTTTATGGTATCATGAAGTTTGAATCTGGTGTACACCGTGTACAGCGTGTTCCGGAGACAGAATCTCAAGGAAGAGTACATACTTCGGCAATTACCGTGGCTGTTTTACCTGAAGCAGAAGAAATAGATTTCGAACTAAATCCTGCGGATATAGAGATGCAAACTTCTCGTTCTGGAGGTGCTGGTGGACAGAACGTAAACAAGGTAGAAACCAAAGTACAGCTTACTCACAAACCTTCTGGTATGGTGGTAGTTTGTCAGCAAGCGCGTTCTCAGTTGGCTAACCGTGAGTTGGCGATGGAGATGTTGCGTACTAAGTTATATGATATCGAAGTTCAAAAATCTGTAGGTGATATTGCGGCTCAACGTAAATCTATGGTATCTACAGGTGACCGTTCTGCAAAGATCAAAACCTACAACTATCCTCAAGGTAGAGTCACGGATCATAGAATCAACAAATCTATGTACAATCTAGATGCCTACATGAATGGTGACATTGGTGAGATGATAGATGCTGTAATCATGGCAGAAAATGCTGAGAAAATGAAAGGAGAAGAAGAAAATTATTAATTCTTTTCTTTACCAAATAATAGTAGCTTCCGAGAAATCGGGAGCTTTATTTATTTTATAGAGCTTTTGAATTTTAATTAAATGAATTTTTACTTCTCATAATTTATTTCATATGCAACAGAGCGCCCATTACCCATTTTTAAGAATGCTCCTATCTCTACCAAATGCTGTAAATCTCTTGTGGCAGTAGCTTTGGATGTTTTGTTAATAGAAATGTATTTTTTCGACGACATTCCGCCTATAAAACTATTTTCACCCATTTCCATCATTTTATTAATGGCTTTCAATTGTCTTTCATTCACTTGATGCTGATACAAATCAAAGAAAGCAGTCTTTTTCAATGTAAATAATACAACTTTTTTAGAATCTAATAGAGCATCTTGTAAAATGTGACAGAAATATCTCATCCAACTATCAATATGTAGATTTCTTTGTGCAGTTTTTAGCTCGTTATAATATCGTTGTTTATCTTTTTGAATAGATTTTGAAATACTAATGTAAATAGGAGCGTCAAATTTTTCTGACAAAGTTTTTTCTGCCAAAGCTCTTCCAATTCTTCCATTTCCGTCTTCAAAAGGATGCAAAGTTTCAAAATAGAGGTGGGCTAGTGCAGACAGCACAATACCTTCGCCAATTTTACCTAAATCTACATCTACAAAATTATTATACCATCTTACAAATTCAACAATCATCTTGGGCAAATCTTTTGACGATGGTGCTTCATAATGAATTGTGAAATCTCCAAATTTACCAGAAACTACTTGCATAGGTTCAGTTCCTTTACGAAATTTTCCTGCACTTATTCCTTTTTCATTTTCCATCAAAATGTGATGCCAACGCAAAAGCAATTCTTCAGACATTGGAATTTGATAGTTTTTCTGAATTTCTATCATTAAATGAGCAATTGCATTTGCTTTTTTGTTTCTGCTCTTTTCATGATAGTTTTTTATACCGAGATTGGCTTTCAGAGAAGACATTACATCATCTCGGCTGAAATATTCTCCCTCTATTCCTGAGGTTTCTATAGCTTCCGATACTAAAATTTCGGCAAACAAATTGAGTTTTAATTCTTGTGGAAAACCTATGACCATCCCATTAAATTCGCCCAAATCATGTGCGAATTTTTGAATAATGGGTATGATTTTTTGTTTTGAAAATTCAAATTTTGGAAACATTTCCGATTGCCAGATATAATCCATGAGCCGATTATTAATATTATTCGGCTCAAATATAGCAAAATTATGAGCCGATTAGCGTTTTTAATCGGCTCATAGTGATGTAATAATATACGAATCATTACTATTATCGTCATTAAAAGATGAAAAACACTGTTGTTAGAACTTTACTATTTGCGCAAGTTTGCTTATTTTTGAGAAAATCATTCGCAATGAATATCAAACCTATATTACTAACGGCTGGAGTATTATTTTCAGCAACTTTTTATGCTCAAAAAATGAATTATCCTAAAGCAGTACAGGGAAACCAAAAAGATATCTACTTCGGAACTACAGTTGCCGACCCTTATAGAGATTTGGAAAACGACTCTGAAGCAACCAAAAAGTGGGTAGATGAAGAGGTCACTTATTCTCAAAATTATCTTTCTAAAATTCCTTTCAGAGATCAAATAAAAGATCAACTGCGAAACATCTGGAACTACGAAAAAATTGGTGCTCCCTTTAAAGAAGGAGATTACACGTATTTTTATAAAAATAATGGGCTACAAGCGCAATCTGTATTATACAGAACGAATCTCAAAACAAGGAATATAGAAATATTCTTAGATCCTAACCAATTTTCTGAAAAAGGAACAACATCGCTGTCTCAATTATCATTTAATAAAAAAGGAACTTTAGCAGCCTATTCTATTTCTGAAGGCGGTAGCGATTGGAACAAAATTATCATCATCGATGCAATTACCAAAAAACAAATTGATGAAACCATAGTAGATGTAAAATTCAGTGGTATTTCTTGGCTGGGCGATGAAGGTTTTTATTATTCGAGTTACGATAAACCCAAAGAGGGAACTGTACTTTCTGGGATGACGGATACACACAAGGTTTATTACCATAAATTGGGGACAAAACAATCTGCCGACCAGTTGGTTTTTGGAGGAGAAAAAATGCAAAGGCGATACCTAAGTGCGGGCGTTTCTGAAGACCAACGATATCTCATCATTTCTGCAGCTAATGCTACCAATGGAAACGAAATTTTCATTAAAGATCTTAAAAATGGTGGAGATTTTGTTCAAATCAATAAAGGTTTCGATATCAATGCCAATATTGTTGAAACCAAAGGCGACGAGTTATTTATTTTTACAGATAAAGATGCTCCCAATATGCGTTTGGTAAAAACCAGTATTAAAAATCCTTCTCCTGATACTTGGAAAGATGTAATCCCAGAAACAGAACATGTACTTGGCATATCTACGGGTGGTGGTTATTTTTTTGCTACGTATATGGTAGATGCAATAGATCAGGTAAAACAATATGATCTTTCAGGAAAATTAATTAGAGAAATAAGTCTACCGGGCAAAGGAAATATTGGAGGTTTTGGCGCTAAAGAAACTGAGAAGGATTTGTATTTTTCTTTTACCAATTATACTACGCCAGGTACCATTTACAAATATAATATCGAAAGTGGTAAATCTGAGGTTTATCAGAAACCTAATGTGAAATTCAATCCAGAAGATTATGTTTCGGAACAAGTATTCTATACCTCAAAAGATGGTACTAAGGTTCCGATGATGATTAACTATAAAAAAGGTATTAAGCTAGACGGTAAAAATCCTACGATTCTGTATTCTTATGGTGGCTTCAATGTGAGTTTACAACCTTCTTTTTCTGTAGTGAATGCAATTTGGATGGAAAATGGAGGAATCTACGCAGTACCAAACATCCGTGGTGGTGGAGAATATGGTAAGAAATGGCATGATGCAGGAACAAAAATGCAAAAGAAAAATGTGTTTGAAGACTTTATTGCAGCAGGCGAATATTTGCAATCCAAAGGATATACTTCAAAAGAATATATGGCACTTTCTGGACGTTCCAATGGTGGATTATTGGTGGGCGCAACGATGACCATGAGACCAGATTTAGCAAAAGTTGCTTTCCCAGGAGTTGGAGTTTTGGATATGTTGAGATATAATAAATTTACCGCAGGAGCAGGATGGTCTTATGACTATGGAACTGCAGAAGACAGTAAAGAAATGTTTGAGTATTTGAAATCTTATTCTCCAGTTCACAATGTGAAGAATATTTGCTATCCTTCCACTATGATTATTACAAGTGATCATGATGATAGAGTAGTACCTGCACATTCCTTCAAATTTGGGGCAGAATTGCAAGAAAAACAAAAATGCAAAAACCCAATTTTACTAAGAATTGAAAAAAATGCAGGACACGGAGCAGGACGATCTACAGAGCAAGTGATTGGTGAAAATGCAGATTTACTTTCTTTCGCACTATTCGAAATGGGAATAACAAAATTGAAATAAGGAATGAGCCGAGTAAGGCTCATTTTTTATTTATAAAACTAAAATTTCCTTAGTTTGTAATTGATCTGTAAGATGGAAAATAGTTCAATACGAATTTTCAATTTTTCTTATTCCAAAAATCCGTATTTTTAACGCTTAAATATCAACTAAACTCATGAGAAGAGAAATCACCAATAAAACTCCTCAATTTACAATATCAGAAAGACCTTTAGAGATTTATCCTTTCGAAAAAGATGGGCTAGAACTAAAATCTTCTTATGTTCCTAATGATATAAAAGATAAAAATCTTACCCAAACTTCCCCAGGCATCGCTCCTTATCTTAGAGGACCTTATTCTACTATGTATGTACAAAAACCATGGACAGTACGTCAGTATGCAGGTTTCTCTACTGCAGAAGAGTCTAATGCTTTTTATAGAAGAAATTTAGCAGCAGGACAGAAAGGACTTTCTGTAGCGTTCGATTTGGCTACGCATAGAGGCTACGATTCAGATCATGCTAGAGTTGTGGGAGATGTTGGAAAAGCTGGAGTGGCAATAGATTCTGTAGAAGACATGAAGATTTTGTTCAACGAAATTCCATTGGATCAAATTTCTGTCTCTATGACGATGAATGGAGCTGTTTTGCCAATTCTTTCTTTCTATATCGTAGCAGCTGAAGAGCAAGGTGTTTCTCAAGATTTACTTTCTGGTACTATCCAGAATGATATTTTGAAGGAATTTATGGTGCGTAATACCTATATTTATCCGCCAACACCTTCTATGAAGATTATCGCAGATATTTTTCAGTATACCTCTCAAAATATACCCAAATTCAATTCTATTTCTATCTCTGGTTACCATATGCAAGAAGCGGGAGCAACTCCTGTTCTAGAAATGGCTTATACGCTTGCTGACGGTTTAGAATACGTGAGAACAGGAATAAAAGCAGGAATGAATGTGGATGATTTTGCACCACGTTTGTCATTTTTCTGGGCAATTGGAATGAATCATTTTATGGAAATTGCTAAAATGCGTGCCGCTAGATATATTTGGGCAACTTTGTTGAAGCAATTTAATCCTCAAAATCCAAAATCATTAGCGTTAAGAACGCATTCTCAAACTTCGGGTTGGTCTTTAACAGAGCAAGAACCTTTTAATAATATTACAAGAACTGCAATAGAAGCGCTTTCTTCAGCTTTGGGAGGGACACAATCTCTACATACCAACGCCTTAGATGAAGCCATTGCTTTACCTACTGATTATTCAGCTAAAATTGCTAGAAATACACAGATTATTCTTCAGCAAGAAAGCGGAATTTGCGATGTGGTAGATCCAATGGGAGGAAGTAATTTGGTTGAAGCTCTTACTCAGCAAATGATTGAGGAAGCGATGAAGTACATCGATGAGGTAGAGAAAGAAGGTGGAATGACAAAAGCTATTGAAGCAGGAATTCCGAAAATGAGAATTGAAGAAGCTGCAGCAAAAAAGCAAGCGAAGATAGATTCTGGAGAAGAATTCATCATTGGAGTAAATTCTTTTAAATCTTCTTTAAAACAAGGTCAAATTGATATTTTAGATATTGATAATACAGAAGTTAGAAGAAAACAAATTGAAAGATTAGAGACCATAAAAGCAGAAAGAAATGCTGAAGCGGTAGCGGAAATCATCAATGATATAAAAAAATGTGCAAAAACAGGCGAAGGAAATCTTTTATCATTATGCATTGAAGCAGCGAGAAGAAGAGTAACACTTGGTGAGATGAGTGATGCGATGGAAGAAAGCTTCGGACGTTATAAAGCCAATATTAGAACAATACAAGGAGTTTACGCAATGAATGCAGGTAAAAATGAATATTTCGGGAAAGCGCTAACACTTACTCAGAAATTTGAGGAAGAAGAAGGGCGTCGTCCAAGAATTATGGTAGCAAAGATGGGACAAGATGGTCATGATCGTGGTGCAAAAGTAGTCGCTACAGCCTTCGCAGATATGGGATTTGATGTAGACGTTGCCCCATTGTTCCAAACGCCAGAGGAAGTAGCTAAACAAGCCGTGGAAAACGATATTCATATTCTTGGAGTATCTTCTCTTGCGGCAGGACACAAAACTTTGGTGCCTCAAGTGGTAGAAGAGCTGAAAAAACTAGGCGCAGATGATATTACCATCGTTGTAGGTGGAGTAATTCCTCAACAAGATTACGATTATTTGTTTGCTAATGGGGCAGATCATATCTTCGGACCTGGAACCAATTTGCCAAAATGTGCAGTGGAAATTTTAGAAAAAATGCTCTCTTAATCTTATCGAGAGCTCATATAAAATAAAAGCTAACTGTGAGGTTAGCTTTTATTTGTTTAAAATTCAAAAATCAACCCGAAGTAGGGAAGTGGTGTGCTTTTGTCTTTTTTATCTAATTCTAAATTATAATATTGAAGATTCTCGGGGTCATTAGGGTTGGCAATAATTCCATTGTTATTTTCATCTCTTTGTAGATTTACAACAGGCAGCGCGCTAGGATTCGAAGAGCCATAAATATTCACAATGTCTACATACGCAGTAAGTTGCCATTTGCTAAAAACCCATTTTTTCTCTGTTCTAATGTCCAATTGGTGCGCTAGATTGCCTCTTAGAGTATTCAGGTAATTGTAGTTTTGCACTGGTCCATTGGCAACATTCCAAATTTGGGTAAGTGCACTTCTTTGCAAATCGTAAGGCGTTTCTGGAAGTCCACTTTGCATCCTAAATCTCGCTCCAATATTCCAATTTTTGCCGAAATATTTTCCAGCAGTTAGCGTCATAATATGTCTACTATCCCATGATGAAGGGAGTAAATCTTTGTTTTCGTTGCTAAATTTAGAATAACCAAAAGTATAGGCTACAATTCCATAAAAATTGTTTGTCGTTCTTTTTTGAGCTAATATTTCAAAACCGTACGTTTCTCCAATGCCTCTAGAATCTAAAGGTTCGCTACCCACTACGCCAAACTCGCCTCCAATATTAGCTATACTAATTTGGTTTCTGAGCGAGAAAGGATAATTTTTGTATTTCTTATAATATCCTTCTAGCGTTATTCTTAGATTATTTTTACCATTATATTCAAAACCTCCAACGAGATGAGAATTCTGAATATATTTTAAAGTATTTTTATTGGTAAAATTGCTGTTTTCAGAGAATCCTAATGCAGTATAGGTTGGCAATTGATAAAATATTCCGGTATTAAAATTAAAGGCAAATTGAGGCGCAAAACGGTAGCTCAAAGAAAATCTTGGCGAAATTTGTTCCAGAGGATTATTTGTTTGCTCAGAATAATTACTCGCATCTATTCTTACACCTGCAGATAGTTGAAGTTTATTATCAAACCATTTTTTGGCAGCTTGCACATAAAGTCCATATTGCAAAACATTAAGATTTACATCCAATTGATCAAAATTGATCGCACTCTGACTTACAATCTTGCTTGTAGAATTGTTTTTATAAGTAGAAGCGTTCATGTTGGCTCCAAAACTCACCTGATAATCCTTTACCGATAAGTTTCGGTCTACTCGTATTTTGTTTTCAATTTCTTGAGATTGATATTTAAATAAAAGATTGTCAGGAGTTTCTATATTTTTGTAATACTTGGTAGATTGGTTATCTAGCGTATTTCTACTCACTGTAAAAAGCCAGTTACCGTTTTCTGCAAGGTGTCTGTATCCTGCGCCCACTGTATAATTCCATTGTGGTGAAACGGGTAAACGATCTATTAAAGAAAGATTATTGGGCGTTTTTTCTACATTTTCATTTAGTTTAAACTGATCTACTGCGCCCAATCCGATAAAATACAATTCATCACCACTTTTAAATTTCTTCGAAACTTTGAAGTTGGCATCGTAATAAGAAGGTAAAAATGGCAAGCCAATAGCCTTGAAGAGCAATTGTAGATTAGATTTCCTTACCGAAAACAATCCACTCCAAGATTGGTCTTTACTCAGTGGTCCATCTACCATAAGTTGCATATCATCTAGACCGAGAATTGCCTTATAACCCAATTTATCCTTTCTAGCTTGCTTTAGATTAAACTCAAACAAAGATGACAATACGCCATTTCTTTTTGCAGGAAAAGCGCCGCTGTAGAAATCTACATCTTTCACAAAGTCGACTGTAATAATGCCTCTAGGTCCGCCACTAGAGCCTTGCGTTTGAAAATGGTTGATAATAGGAGTTTCTATCCCATCAATATAAAATTTGTTTTCAGAAGAACTTCCTCCACGGATGAAAAGATCATTTCTAAAAGTAGAAGTACTGCCAACACCTGGAAAACTTAATATAGCTTTGGAAATATCACGGTTGGAGCCCGCATTTTTTTGTATTTCTTCGCTGGATATATTTCGGAGCGAAATAGGACTTTCGGCAGTAGTTTTATATGTTTTTTTGTTGATGACCACTTCTTCTATCTTCTCGCTAGATTTTTGTAACCCAATAGAAAAACTTAGGTTTTGGTTCGGAACAATATTAATATCGTTTAGAAATCCTGTGTTGTAATTTTCCGCATCTATTTCAAAGGTGTAGTCGCCTGGTTTTAATTCTGATATATTCAAATTTCCGTTTCCAGAATACGATTTATCAGACCCAATAATTTTTACAGTAACTGCAATTGGCTTTTTGCTAAAATCGTCGTACACATTAATATTCAACCCGCCCAACTGACCAAAGGCAATACCTGAAAATGATAATAATAGAAGGCTATAGATCTTGTTCATACCAATTAATTTAGAACAAAAATAAGTTTAATTTTATGAAGAAGTCAATCTAAATGTCAATTAATATAAAAACGGTATTCATTCACTACTTATAGCCATTTTAAGGGGTAAATGTTTGAAAATAAACAAGGTGGATGTATTTTTGAATTCATTTAATAATTAAAATAAATAAAAACATGAATAAATTTAAAATAATTTCGACTTTACTATTGGTTTTCACACTGCAATTATTTTTTGCTCAGAAAGAGGTTAAAAAACCGCAAGAAGCTTTTGATATTTTGATTAAATCTTTTGTAAAAGATGATAAAGCGGCTCAGAAATCACTTAACGATTATATGAGACCCACGGTTCAAGGGCAAGATATGTATCAGTTTAGTACAACTAGCAATGAAGAACAAGTGAATTTGATGGTGGAAAATTTTTCTGCAAATTTCCCAAAATCTTTAGTTAAGACTAACGCAGCAGATATTAAACTGTATATGGAACTCTTGATGGGTAATTTCAGAAATGCTGAGTACAAAGTAAAGAGCGCAAAATTGGTGGATAACGAGTATCAAGAAGGAGAAAAAATTGCTGAAATTAAATATGACATTACCTTCAAAGTTCCTCAGAAATTATCCGAAGCACAGATAAAAGAAGCTGAAAAACTGCAAACTAAAAACGCCAAACCAGAAGATATGAAGAAAATATTAGCCATTATGATAGATTCTCTAAAGAATGCTTCTGTAAGCGTTACGCAAGAGCAAAACTTCAGTTTGTATCAAATGAAGGAAGGTGATAAAATATTTTATTTCAACGGAAGTCCAGATCAATTGGTTTCTGATAATATTGATTTTTATCTAGATAATATCAATTTTTCCGATCCAAAATAAGATCTTTAAATTGGAAAAAGCATAATAAAACCTACAGCGAATTTTCTGTTGTAGGTTTTATTTTTTTATTACAGAGTTTGTGCTATAACTTCCAAGATTTCAATAGCCAATGGTATATGAGTTCTTTCACTAAGAAATACACCAATAAGGGAATCAAAATAATCAATACATATAAAAACGGATTGATAAATGGAGATAGCAAATCATTGGAAACATCAGATTTTGCTAGGAAATATTGTCCTATTGCTACAATAAGTGTGCTCAAAATTAAAGTGACCATTAGATGAATACAAAATGTTTTACTCATCGCATTTACCATCGCTTTTGGAGAATATCCCAAACTATTTTTAATAGAAACTTCTTCATGTTTTTCTAAAAACTGAATTTTAATAAAACTCACAATAATGTACAAACACAAAGCAAAAATAAATATGCCTAATACTGCAATCACGTTGAGTACCAAGAATAATTTTGATTTTATTTTCGCAGATCGTAGGTTCTCTTGGTTAGATTCATAGCCATTTTCCTTCATTTTGGTAACTAGATTTTTATCTTCAGAATCCTTTACTTGTACCAAAACTCTGTTGTAGATTTTTGGAGCAGTAGCTAGACTTGGTTTCTCTACAATGTTCATAGAATCTAAAAACTTTTTGGGGATTAAAACCGAGTGTATTCTATCCGAAAGTCCTACCAATTTGCCAATATAAGTTTTGTTTTGCTTGTTGGTTACAATGTTGATATTGATTTCAATTTTTTTAGCAAAATCTTCAGAAATCTGCGGTAAGCCTTGGTTTAAGGCAAATCCGTAGTTATAGAGATTCAGGTATTCTCTTGAAATAATAATCGGTATTACATTTCCTTTTACCTGAAAATCTTTGTCATCCAGAGGCACATCAATCGCTTTTACATCCAATCCTTCAAAATACAAATCGGTATAAAACGGTATAAAATCTCCACCATTGGCAGATGCTTTAAACTCGTTGGCCGAAAAAGCATAGATAGACTTTATTTCTGGCCATTTTTTCAATTTTTCGGTATCTTCTGTGTTGAAGCCCAAAAGCTCTTTTCTACCAATATTATCTGGCGTTATTTTCTTTGAAAATGTAAGCCAATAGTTGCTATCATTACTTTTGTTCCCGAAAAGCGTGTTGGCATTTTCATACAATTGCAAACAAGAAAGTACAAGAATAAAAGAAATGAAAAGTCCTGCGTAGAGAACAATAAGATTAAATATTTTCTTCATAATCGTTTATAAATGAAGAGTTTTGTAATGATGTTCAAAAGGAAATTCATTCAGCTCGAAAAACAAAACAGCCGATTGATGTTCATTGGCAACCGTTGTAATAAGATCAAAAGCAATTCTCTTGTTAGCAGCGTCTAGATGGCTGAAGCATTCGTCATAGATTAGAAAATCTGTAGGATTAATGAGGCTTCTTACAATGGCGCTTCTTTGTCTTTCTCCGTAAGAGCAATTTTCGGCTTTTTTATCAAGCAGATTTTCTATTCCCAATTTTGATGCATATTCATGCATTTTTTGGAGATATTCGCTCTTATTTTTATCGAATATTCTCAACAATATATTTTCAGATATGGTAAGGTTTTTTATTAATCTTACATCTTGAAAAAGCAAACTTACATTTTGCCTTCTTTTCTCTACAATAGCTTCTATGTGCAAGGATTTCACATCTTTGTCATCATACAAAATATCGCCAGCATACTGAAAGTGAGTGCCCAAAATTGCCGTTGCAAGGGTAGATTTTCCACTACCCGATGGTGCAACGATAAGATATTGTTCTCCTTTTTTGAAGATGTATTTTCTCTCCCAAATTTCAGATTGCTCTATATTTTTTGGGACGAAATATTTCGGCGTAATATTATTAAGTTGGATACTAATCATTCATTATAAAATAATACAAAGTATTCTGATCTTTTTTGTCCACTGTAAATACGGTTTTAGAAATCATATTTCCATTTTCCTGCTTGTACTCATTGGTAGCTTTTACAATTTTTGCTCCTAGCTTATTGTTATCATAGTCTCTGTTATATTCAGATCCATCGGTCCAAGAATAAGAAGTTACGCCAGATTTTTTATCCAAA
Source organism: Chryseobacterium sp. (assembly GCF_045629545.1). Classification (GTDB taxonomy): domain Bacteria; phylum Bacteroidota; class Bacteroidia; order Flavobacteriales; family Weeksellaceae; genus Chryseobacterium. Next base: position 60,847 of record NZ_JAZQRK010000002.1, read on the forward strand.
TTGGCATTTTTAGCATCTTTATTACTCTTAAATTGGTAAACCAATTGGGTATCATCCGAGATAATTACTTTGTTACCATTGATGATGTATTTTCTATCATACCCGTATGGTCCTTCCATAAAGCCCTTGAAGCCATCTGCTTTTTTAGCATCAATACCCAAGATAATGGCCTCACTTCTAGAAGAATAACTTGCAGAATCTGGATGAATTTTGTTTTGTACGTAAGCGTAATCTCCTGTAAATATTGAAGTTATATCTGCTAAAGTTTTGTTAGATGAAGATAGATAATTGTTTATTGTACTTTCAAAACCAGCTTCTTTTATTAGATAAGTCATAAATTCTAGACTGAAATATCCGATAGAAAAAGATTGTGCTTTGTCTACATCTATCGTTTTCACCAAGTCGTAGTCTACTTTATTTTTACTGTAATATTTCTCTACCACTTTTTGCATTTCGCTATTGAAGAAAGTTTTCGTGTTTATTTCTGCACTTCCTTTATCAAAAGTAACTTCCATACCAACACCAGAATCTTTTATCAATTTGTTTACCGCCAAAGTTTCAATATATCCTTTAGAAAGGTAGTTGGCTACAGCAGATAAGTTTACCCAAGCGCTCATGTCTTTGTTTCCAGCTAGAGATTGGTTTACTTGTTCTTTTATCACCTTATTGCTAGGGCCTTTTCTGTTCCAAAAATCTGTAAAATACTTCTCGTCAAAATAAGGTTTTTTTTCAGGAACTACGGTTGTTATACTGTCTATTTCATCGTATTTAGTATATTCACGATCGTAACGGTTGTTAGGTTCTTTGGTTAATATCGCTTCTTTCCCCTTTATACTTCCAGTTAGAAGTCCATCTACGTAGATGAAATCTTTTTTGTCTATTGTCACCTTAGTTTTGGTAATATCAGACATACTTTTCTGAAATTTTGTTTTATCATCAATCTCGAAATAAGCTTTTATATTAGGCTCGTTGTCAGTATTAGATTTCCCCGGATCTACAATAATGTACAAAGGTTTATCTACGTTGATACCAGATTCTTTCGGCTTATTTACCAATTCCAAAAACAATTTTTGTTCGTTATGGATATTTTTTTTCTCTTTCAAAACCTTATCAGCAGACACTTTTTCTGCTACAGTTTTCAGATTTACTCTAGAAAGCCCCAACGTAGTATCGTTGGTGTACTTCAAGATATCCTCGTTATTATTGGAGCTACAAGAGTAGATGGTAGCCAATAGAGCTAGATAGATAACCTTTTTCATAATGTTTTTGTGAGTTTATTTTAGGCATAAATATACTACTATCATTACTATATCATGCTCATTTATTTGTGTTTAAACAAGTATTTCGCAAAAAACCAATGTAAATAGTGATTTTTCAATCAAAAGCTTGTACGTACCAAAAATAATAATATATTTGCAACACAAATTAATATTAACCCCCTTTAAAAATAACGAAGTTATGATCAGATTTATTCAGGATTTTACAGCAGTATTGCCACTTTCAGTGGTACGACTTCGTGGGTTACTATATTCTTAAGCACCAAATTATTACTATATAGAATCCCGAAGTCGAATGATTTCGGGATTTTTTATTGCGCTAATCCAAAACTCAGCTTTCCCGAATTTCAATTTTATTTTTTAATGAGCTATTTCCCGCTTTCCGTTGCAATCTTTTGCTTTTTTTTTAGCAAAAAAATAAAAGGATTTTCACTGCAATCGGGGCTATAATAGTTGCCTTATCAGGTTTGCTGGTATTCTGTATCTAAGAACCTGACCACAAAAAACTCAACCCAATAAATAGTTGAAGGTAGAAGATTTACAAAGTACAATCTACAACGTAGTTGTGCTTTATATCTTCTTAAAAAATGGATCAATATGGAAGATGATTTTCTTCTGCACTTTCGTCTTAGAGACAAAAGGAGCAAAATAAGAATAGCAAAAAAGGATTTAGAAAAACAAATTAGAAAAAATTTTAATGCAAGGGAAGATTTGTATTCCAAAAAGAGAAATATTGCTCTTTTGCCATTAGAAAAGCCTTATCAAAAAGGTTTTGTCCGATTTTTCGTGCTCAGAGATGATGTTTTATATTCTAAAGATGCAGATTTCTTTCAAGACATTCTAAAGGTCATTAACACCTATATGTACTCTGAAAATAGAAAATTTCAAAAGACGATAAGGAAATACGGCAAGAAAATAAAAATAGACAAACCACAACGTATTCATGGCATAGATGTGCGCACTTGGCTAGATCCAAAATTAGAATTAACAGATCGTCAGCGCCTCTATTTTAGAAAAGTAAGCGAGTATTGCCCTATGGATAGACAAATGAGAACGCTTTATCAATTTGTAGAACCATGGAGATTCAGGTTACAAATAAAACCTCATATTATTACGCACTACAAACCCGTCATAGGAGAACTAGAAAGTGAAATTGCAGAAATATCCAATTATCTAGATCAACACAAACGACAAGGTATCGCTATTAAAAAGGTTTTTGGAGGTAATTATTCGTGGAAAAGCAAAAAAGAATACACAAATCCTCCTCTGCAAGGAAAACAATTTTTTCAGAAACAATCCGCATTACAAATCGCTGAAAATTATTTAAATGACTGTTCTATAGAACATTAAAACAAAAAAAATGGGAAATTTAAAACTCAAAGGAAAAGATATATTAAAGTTAGGCTATCCAAACAATCAAAGTGTAAACATTGCACTAGAAGTGATGAAACGGAATTTTGCCACCAAAAATATACATCATGTAAAAGCAACACTCAAAGAAATCTTACAAAATCCTCAGTATTTCGAGAAAGATTTAACCTTTGGTCAAATTGCAGAAAGCTTATTAAGCTCAAAAAAAACAGAAAAAAGAATGATGAATGCTCAGCGCGCTTCCTACGAAATTTTCGGAACCGATATTTCAGAAGAAGCCAAAAACCAATTGTACACCGGATTGAAGCTTCCAATAGCTTTACAAGGCGCTTTGATGCCAGATGCACACAGTGGCTACGGATTGCCAATTGGTGGCGTTTTAGCCGTAGAAAATGCCGTGATTCCTTATGGAGTTGGGATGGATATTGGTTGTCGTATGTCTCTTAGTATTCTAGACGTGCCAATTTCTTATTTAGAAGGTGCCAAAGACAAGTTCGAGAAGGCATTGGTAGAACATACCAAATTCGGGATGTCTGAAATACATAAATCTCACATCGATCACGAAATTTTCGAACGCGATACTTTCGATTTAATTCCGATTTTAAAAAGGCTTAAAGGAAAAGCCATCAAGCAAATGGGAAGTTCTGGCGGCGGAAATCACTTTGTAGAATTCGGGGAAGTAGAGATTACAGAAGTAGATCCTCAGGTTGGTCTTCCTATCGGGAAATATTTGGGTATTTTGTCTCACAGTGGCTCTAGAGGCCTTGGGGCAGAGATTGCACAGTATTATTCTAGAATGGCGACAGATCAATGTCCGTTGCCCAAGGAAGCGCAAAACTTTGCTTGGTTAGATCTCAATTCTCATCTCGGATTAGAATATTGGACTGCCATGAATCTCGCGGGAGACTATGCTTCGGCTTGTCATTATGATATCCATAGAAGGCTAGTAAAAGCCGTGGGTGGGAGAGTAAAAGCTAGAATAGAAAACCATCATAATTTTGCTTGGAAGGAAATACATGACGGTAGAGAAATGATAGTTCATAGAAAAGGAGCAACGCCAGCACATGAAAACGAATTGGGAATGATCCCAGGTTCTATGACGGCTAAAGGCTTTATTGTTCGAGGTAAAGGAAATCCACAATCTCTGCAATCTGCATCGCATGGTGCAGGAAGAGCTTTCTCTAGAGGAGAATGCAGAACCCGTTTTACACAAAGTGATATCAAAAAGGAGCTTAAGCTAAAAAATGTAACTCTTATTGGAGGAAATGCCGAAGAAGCGCCAATGGCTTATAAAAACATCCATGAAGTGATGAATGCACAAAGCGAATTGGTAGATATTCTTGGGACATTTCAGCCGAGAATTGTAAGGATGGACAAATAAAAATTTAAAAACAAATGGACAAAATAATACAAATCACTTCCGGAAAAGGCCCGCTAGAATGCCAATGGGTAGTAGCAAAAGTGCTAAAAGTTTTCTTGGAAGAATTGAAAGCACAAAATATAGAACACGAGATGATTCATCGTGAAAATGGAGATGAAAACCTTACGCTAAAGTCGGTAACGCTTCAGCTGAAAGGTAAAAACATAGACCCTTTCTTGGCATCTTGGTTGGGAAGTATTTTGTGGATTGGTAAGAGTACTTTTAGAAAACTTCACAAACGCAGCAATTGGTTCATCGGAATTTTTGAGCTGGAAGGTTTAGAGAAAATTCAATTTAACGAAAAAGATATTCAGTTTCAAACTACGAGAAGCCAGGGAAATGGTGGACAAAACGTAAATAAAGTGAATACAGCAGTTCGAGCGACACACAAAATTTCGGGTATCAGTGTGTTTGCACAAGATTCTAGATCTCAGTTGGAAAACAAAAAATTAGCGATAGTTCGTTTAAAGGAAAAAATAAGCGCTCTAGAACTAGAAAAATTAGAAAAACAAATACTAAATACTTGGAACAATCATCTTTTGGTGGAAAGAGGAAATCCTATTCGGACGTTTGAAGGAAGTAATTTTAAAACAACAAAAGAAAATAAATCCTACAAAAAAACTCGCGAAAATCTAAAGAATGATCTAAGAAACGAGATTTTGTAATTCGTTATTTCATTTTAATTAAAAGTAAAAGGAAACCTAAATGGGTTTCCTTTCTTTATTATTTGGCAGATACGATATAATCGTAAACCCATTGATGTTGTTCTTCTGTCAGTTTGGCTTTTGGAGCCATAGAATTCATGATTCCTACCCATTCTACAGCAGTATGTGAAGCTGGATCTGGTAATTTGTGACATTTACCACAAGAGTTCTCAAAGGCCAACTTCCCTTGTGCAATCTGTGCTTCAGTACTTTTTATTGGATTTGTAGTGGTAGTTGCTGTAGCCACGGCTTTTGGCGTACAAGAGGCAGCTAATAATCCAATGACAGAGGTTGCTACTAATATCTTTTTCATATAATTTATGTTTAATGAATAGCAAATGTACATAATTATAAAAAATGACAGCAAATGCAGCAATAATTTAGAAACAATAAAATTAGTACATATTTTATCTCATAATAGTGTGTAAATTTTATAATTTTGAAGGAATGAAATTTTCTACAGAAGAGCTTATAATTGGGATAAAATCGGGCAATAAACGTCTGATTGCAAAAGCGATTACTTTAGTTGAAAGCAAAAAAGCCGAACATCGTTTACAAGCCGAAGAGTTACTAAAAGAAATCATGCCTTTCACAGGAAATGCTATCCGTGTGGGGATTACAGGAGTTCCAGGTGCAGGAAAATCTACTTTTATCGAAAGTTTTGGAAAATTAGCCATTTCTGAAGGAAAAAAAGTAGCTGTACTTGCCATAGATCCGAGTTCTGCAATAAACAAAGGCAGTATTTTGGGCGATAAAACACGTATGGAAGAACTAGCAAAAGAAGAAAATGCTTTTATAAGGCCTTCTCCAAGTTCTGGATTTTTGGGTGGAGTAGCCAATACCACTTTCGAAACGATGATGATTTGCGAAGCCGCAGGGTACGATTATATTCTGATAGAAACCGTGGGTGTTGGACAATCTGAAGTATTAGTAGCTGATATTACTGATGTATTTCTTTTTATTAAAATTATTGGTGGCGGTGACGAACTACAGGGTATAAAAAGAGGAATTATGGAAATGGTAGACGTAGTGTTCATCAATAAAGTAGATGATACAAATCTTCAAAAAGCCAAAAATACTCGTCTTGAACTGAAAAGGGCTTTAGATTTTATTCCTTCCAAAGAAAAAAATTGGAAAGTACCAGTTTTACTTGGTTCAGCGCTAGAAAATAAAGGTTTGATGGATATTTATGATAAATTAAATGAATTTATTAATCTCAAAAAACACTCACAAAGATTTGAAATTGTAAGGACCCAACAAGCCGAAAAGAGATTTGAATATTGGGTACAAGCGTATATTTTGGCTCAGATGAAAAGAAGTGGAGACCTTGAAGAATCTTATCTTCAACACAAAAAAAATGCTTCTTCCCTAGTTTCTAATCCTAGTACCGAAGCAAAATTATTCGTTGATCTCTTTTTACGAAAAAATTTATAAAAACTTATTCCGATTTGGACGCTTCCTAATTTTTGGTAATATAACCATCGTAGGTGATGGGTTGTCTATCATTACTTTTAACAGAAGTAAATGCTTTACCGTTTTTATAAACTTCTATATAGATATCAGTTACATTATTCGCATCTTTAGGTTTGATAGTGAAAACTGAATTTCCTTTTTTACTTTGCGTTTTGGTAATGGTAAAATCTTTGGATATAAATCTATAGCTATTTCCATTGGTATTACCATAAGAAGGATTGTATACTCTCCCGAAATAAGGTAGAACCACATCCAATTGGTTTTTCTTTATTTCTATGGTATAGTTTTCACCATTTAGTTGTAGCATTCTTGTGGATGGAGAATTAGGCAGAGAGTTCATCACATTGATGACATCATAATTGGTAGGATTGGCTCTTTCTGCGTGAAATGTGAATTCTTCGGAATTAACAAGTTCTACGATATTATCATTACTTACCTTACTCTGTGAAGTACAGTTTTGAAAAAAAAGACAAAATAGAGAGATGGATACTATGGGGATATGCTTTTTCATGGGATTTATCTTGTATTTAATTATAATGCAAAATACATGCAAATGTAGTATTATCTTAAATTTGGAACAAAAATTGTAATCTTAAATTTATTATACTTACAACTATGAAATTTACACATCTTTTAGGAATTGGAGCAGCAGTATTGTCTGTTGCAGCGTGTACTACTAATCCTATGACGGGAAGAAAATCTTTTCAGATAGGATCTTTAAACTCTGAAATTACTACCTCATCCTTACAACAATATAAGCAAACGCTTACAGAATCTAAAGTAGTGACAGGTTCACAAGCTACTTCAGTTAAGAACGTAGGGAATAAAATAAAAAACGCTGCGGAAAAATACTACGCAAGTATTGGGAGATCAGCAGATTTAGCGGGGTACCAATGGGAGTTCAATCTTATTCAGGATAACCAAGTAAATGCTTGGTGTATGCCAGGAGGGAAAGTAGCTGTTTATACAGGGATTTTACCAATTACAAAAGATGAAACTGGTCTGGCAGTGGTAATGGGTCACGAGGTTTCTCATGCATTAGCTGGGCATGGTAACGAGAGAATCTCTCAAGCAATGGTGGCACAATATGGTGGTCAAATATTGGGAGGAGCGATAAGCAATTCTCAGTGGGCAAGTGTATTCCAAAAGGCATATCCTATTGGTTCTCAGGTTGCACTATTAAAATATGGTAGAACGCAAGAATCTGAAGCAGATAAAATGGGACTTAATTTGATGGCTATCGCAGGATATGACCCAAGACAAGCAATACCTTTCTGGACAAGAATGGCGGCGAGTTCTTCAGGATCTCAACAACCAGAATTTTTGTCTACTCACCCAAATTCTGATACAAGGATAAGTGATATACAAAAAGATTTGCCAAAGGCTCTAGAATATTATAAAGCTGCTGGAGGGAAAATCTAGTTATTAATCCTTATCTTTAAGCAACATAACCACCTAAAACTATTCTTTATGAAAAGTATATCGCTTACCGGATTGATACTTCTTGCTGTATCTACTCTTCTGTTTTATCTTACCACAGATTTTACAGTAGACAAAATAGGGCTTCCTCACATTATGGGAGTAATGGCGGGTATAGGAATAGGGTTGATTATCGGTGGGATGATAGGGTATATCAGTAAAGGGACAGCCATAAAAGAAGAACAAAAAAGAAAGGAGTTCAAACAACTCCAAAAAGATAAAGAGGAGCTTGAGAAACAGGCCGCCGAAATTGTAAAAAGACAACAAGAATTGGAACAACAGAATACAACAAACCCTCAAATTTAATTTGAGGGTTTTATTTTTAATTGAAATTTCAATTTATTTAAAATTTATATCCCAAACCTAGCATAAATAAACTAGATCTATTATCATAGCTGATTTCTTGACTAGAGCCTGCAATTGCGTTTACAAATTTTCTTTGGTCTTTTGAAATTGCGCCCTCATATTTAGCAGAAATAATTACTTTGGAGATTTCACTCTGCAATCCCAGTTGATATCCCACGGTAAAATCTTTGGCATCCACTTTTTGAACAAAATTTCCAAAATTTTCACCTTTGCCCATATTAAAACTTGCTACAGGACCCACATAGGCACTTAGTAAACTTCCTACTATGTTTTTACCTACCAAAACTGGAATATCTACTCGGCTATTTTTAGCTTTAATAGTGGTCTGTTCTGCATTAGCATCATTCGCTACTACCACTTCATTACTAAAATTGGTATAGAATATTTCTGGCATAATGTAAAATGACATCGGAAGATTTACCTTAAGGGATAAACCCGCATTGAATCCTGTTATATTTTTACCATTTTGTTCTACAGCGTTTGTAGCCGCAGTCTTAAGGTTTTTCCATGATGCAGAACTTGTTGGGATCAGCACGTTAGCTTTGGCAGCAAGAGAAATCTGTGCAGAAGCTACTACGGAAAAACCTATTAATACAATACTAATTATCTTTTTCATTGTCGTCTATTTTCGTAATTATATTATCTAATGATGTTTTGTTGTTTTCCAACAAATACTCGCGTAATTCTTTAAATAACTCTGATGAGTAAACGAAATCAATCAGGTTTTTATTGCCCGCAGTTATTAATCCATCTTTATCACCTTCCCACTCTTTAATACCCAAACGTAGATAGACAATTTTCTCTCCAATTGTCATCACAGAGTTCATATCATGCGTATTGATAATGGTAGTGGTATTATATTCTTGAGTTATTTCTAAAAGCAAATCATCGATAACATTTGAAGTATAAGGGTCTAGCCCAGAATTGGGTTCATCACAAAACAGATATTTGGGATGGTTTACAATAGCTCTTGCAATGGCTACACGCTTTTGCATTCCTCCAGAAATTTCGGAAGGAAATTTTTTGTTAGCCTTATCAAGATGTACACGCCCAATAACTTCAAAAACTCTTCTTTTCTTTTCTCTAAAAGTAAGGTTGGTAAACATATCTAGAGGAAACATAATATTTTCTTCTACCGTTAGAGAATCAAACAATGCACTCCCTTGAAATAGTGTTCCAATTTCAGCTCTTAGCTGTTGCTTTTCCTCACGGTTCATAATATTGATGTCTCTTCCATCAAATAAAATTTCACCTGATGAGGGCTGAAAAACATTCAACAAGCTTTTTAGAAATACAGTTTTACCAGAGCCACTTTGCCCAATTATAAGATTGGTTTTCCCTTTTTCGAAAGTGGTTGAAATCCCTTTTAAAACTTCAACATCACCAAAACTCTTTTTAAGATTTTTTACCTCAATCATTAGCTTAATATTAGTTGGGTTAAGATAAGCTCAGATATGATAATAAATACCATTGTCCAAACTACTGCTTGTGTACTTGCTCTACCTACTTCCAAAGAACCTCCTTTTACATAGTATCCAAAATAAGATGGAACTGTAGCAATAACGAACGCAAAAACAGCTGTTTTTATAAATGCATAGTAGATGAAGAGATTCGGCATATACATTTGTATACCGGTAATATAGTCGGCCTCCGTCCAGTTTCCTGTAATAATTCCTGCAAAATAACCACCACCAATACCAAACACAATACTTATCGCAATAAGTAGCGGATTGAATATCATACAAGCTATTATTTTAGGAAGAATAAGAAAGTTGGGCGAGTTTACACCCATAATATCCAAAGCATCTATCTGCTCTGTAACCCTCATGGTACCAATACTAGAAGCGATATAAGAACCTACTTTTCCTGCTAATATCAAACTGATAATAGTAGGTGCAAACTCTAAAACCAAAACAGCTTTAGTTGCATACCCTACAAAAGCAGGCGGAATAGGAAACGAAGAAGCATCAAAATTATTAAACATCTGGATGGCAACTACAGCTCCTACAAAGATGGATGTGAAAATAACCAACCCAAAAGAATTGACTCCCAGATCGTTAATCTCTCTCATGAAAAGCTTCCAGAAAACCCTCATTTTCTGAGGTTTCTGCATTGATTTACCTAAAAGAATAAAATATTCTCCTATTGCTGTAAAAAACTTTTTTAACATTCTGCTAAATTAGACTTTTTTTATTTATTTATGTGGCATTTTTGTCTCCTTTGCCTAAGAGGAATATAGTTTTTAATATGATGATAAAATCCAAGACAAAGCTCCAATTTTTAACGTAAAATGAATCTGCCAATATTCTCTTATTCATATTAAGCTCAACATCACCTTTATCTCCACGCAATCCATTTACTTGCGCTAACCCTGTAATACCCGGCTTTACTAAGCTTCTAAGGCTATATCTACCAATTTTTGGTTTATAATAATCATCTACTGATAGCATATGTGGTCTAGGTCCAACTACAGACATTTCTCCTTTCAGAACATTAATGAATTGTGGCATTTCATCTAAACTGGTTTTTCTCAAAAACTTACCAAAAGGAGTAATTCTCGGGTCTTCATCACAAGTTGTAGCACTAGAAGAGAGATCATTTTCTATCATTGTTCTAAATTTCAAACACTTGAATATTTCCTCACGATATCCATATCTTTTCTGAACAAAGAATATTGACCCGCTGGAAGTTTTTCTTATAATCAAAGAAATGATAGGAAATAGCCAAGAGCAGATAAATATTAATATAAGCAAAGAAAATATTATATCAATTGCCCTTTTGAATAAATAATTGTAATAAAAATCTAATGGATATTTAGCTTGATCTAAAATGGGTTGAGTCTGGATGTAGGAAAAGTCGAATAAAAAGAAGTCATTCTGTGCAACATTTGGAATAAAAGATAGTTTTACCTTATGGTCCTCAGCTAATTTAAAAATCTGGCTTTCTGTTTTTTCGTCAAAATTATTTTCTATTCCAATAAATAATTTATGAATTCCATTTTTTTTCCAAAATTCTACTAATTCGGAAGGTATAATGGTTGTATTGGGATATTGAAATATTTTATAACCATAATCTTTTCTTTCTAGCAATATATTTTTCAATACTCTTGTAGAACTATTTTCTCCTAAAAACATTATGTTTCTATTATTAATCCCTACACTTCTAAAATATTTAATAATAAAATATATTGTTGATTTTAAAAGTGTAGAAAAAAATAATAAATAGCTACAAAGCCAATATATATCTGAATTAAAAAATATGTTTCTACTAACTTTTCCGATTAATAGAACACCTAAATTAAATAAAAGTAGATGAACTATTAGTTTCTCTAAAAAGAGGGTATAAGTAAGATTACGATGTACATTATATATCGTAGTTTTGGTACTAAGTAACATCCAAAATAAACTAACAAGCATTATAGAAAAAAAAATCTCAGCTATAATATCTTGGTTATATACCAGTTTTGGATTTCTACTATTATAAAAGAATATGAAAAGAAATGCAATGACCAACAGGTCTAGCACAATAATTATAGACTTTAAATATACAGAATACCGAAATCTTTGCATGTATCTATTGTAATGAGGAAGACAGAGGCTAATCTACGGATTTTTTATGGAATATTAAGATATTTATGAGTCTGCACGGAGGCCTGCCAATTGGGATTTGCCAATATAAAATCTGTAATTTTTGGATACATTTCGTCTCTTTTGCTCCATTCGCTTTGTAGATAAAGTTTGCAATTTTCAGAAACTTTAGCCGCTTGCTCTTGTGCAAAGGTAAAATCGTTATTATTAAAAATAATCATTTTTAGCTCGCTCGCTTTAGCATAAATTTCTTCTTTTGGTAAACCTGTTTTTTTCGGCGAAAGGGTAATCCAATCTATCTGCCCACTTAGAGGATAAGCGCCCGATGTTTCTATATGTACGGTACAACCTAGTTCTTTAAGCTTAGACGTTAAAACATCCAAATTCCACATAAGAGGTTCTCCACCTGTAAGTACCACTGTTTTGCAAAGATCTGCAGCAATCTTCGCAATTTCTTCAGCATTCATCAGAGGATGCAGTTTGGGATCCCAACTTTCTTTTACATCACACCAATGGCAACCCACATCGCAACCGCCCAATCTTATGAAATAGGCTGCTTTTCCGGTGTGTGCTCCTTCTCCTTGAAGAGTGTAAAAATGCTCCATCACAGGGAGCATTTTACCTTCTTTTAATAAAATATCTTCTTCTTTATTCATTATAAAATTAGTCGTTATAGACCGAAGTTTTATAAGCAATGATGGTGTTTTTCATCAACATCGCTCTTGTCATAGGTCCTACACCTCCAGGTACAGGCGTGATCCAGCTTGCTTTTTCTGCGCAGCTATCAAAATCTACGTCTCCTGCTAGATAATATCCTTTTTTAGAGTCGTCATCTACTCTGGTAATTCCTACGTCTACAATTACAGCGCCATCTTTTATCATTTTACCTTTTAGGAAATGTGGATCTCCCAAAGCAGTGATTACGATGTCTGCCTTTTTTGTATATTCTTCTATGTCTTTAGTATAAGAGTGCGTAAGGGTAACGGTAGAATTACCTGGGAAATCTTTTCTTCCCATCAAGATACTCATAGGTCTTCCTACAATCTTGCTTCTTCCAATGATTACACAATCTTTACCTTTGGTTTCTATATTATATCTTTCTAAAAGCGTTAAAATTCCGAAAGGAGTAGCAGGCAAAAAAGTATCCATTTCTAGAGCCATTTTCCCAAAATTGGTAGGATGAAAACCATCTACATCTTTTCTAGGATCTATCGCATTGATGATTTTTTCCTGATCTATCTGGTCGGGTAAAGGTAACTGTACAATAAATCCATCTACTGATTTATCCTTATTGAGTTCCTCAATTTTTTCTAACAATTCAGATTCAGACACTGTACTAGAAAATTTCACCAAACTAGATTGAAAGCCTACTTCTTCGCAATCTTTCACTTTTGCGTTTACATAAGCCTTGCTTGCACCGTTGTTACCAACCAAGATTGCTACCAAATGCGGTGCTCTTCTTTTGTTTGCAATAATTTTGTCTACTTCAATTTTAATCTCCGCTTTGATTTCCTTGGATACTTTCAATCCGTCAAGAATTTCTGCCATTTTTACTTTTTATTACTTTAAATTAGATTTTTTTAAATACTACAATATCCTGAAATTCGTCTGCATTGCTCTTTTCAACATCATTTCTCCAATATCCACCTTGTACGGTAGTTACTTCTAGATGTGCTTCCTTTGCCATCTGATGTAATAATGGGATACTGATTGCAATATTGGCTGCAGTCACTTTATCATCCATCAATTTGTATCCATCATATTGATAAGGGAAAGGCATGGTACCACTTTCATTTTTGGTGTCATCATACAGGAAAAAAGTCGATAGACATAGACCATCCTTTCTCATTACTCTGCTTATTTCTTTCAGATATCTTTTTATTTCTATCACCTGCATATGCGTGAATACAGAAAATAGAAACACTTTATCAAATTTATTATCTTGGTAAGGAAATGTATAGTCTTCTGCTTTTTGCTGAAAGGTATTATACAAATCGTTATAGATTGGTGTAAATTTAAACTTAAAATGAGGAAGCTTGCTGTGGATATTACTATCGCACCAAGCAATCCCTTTTTCTACTGCATCAAAACCATTATATGTGCCAGATTTTATAAAATTGGTAAGAGCCACAGCAGTTCTACCGATTCCACAACCTACATCTAATACGTGGTCTGATTCTTTTAGATTAATATGTTTTTTTAGCGCATCTACCTGACGGATTCCGTGCGCCAAAAAGTCGCTACTTCCTACATATATATCTCCTTTTTTGGGCTCGTTTTTAGATCTTTTTCCGGTAATACCTTCATAAAAATCGATAGGGAAGTAGTAGACCTTTCTTCCCAAAAGCCTTAGGTTTGGAGATAATTTATAATAATATGATCTGAGTATCGACATTTATTATTTATTTCCTTTGTAATAGTTAATCAATCCATTTGTAGAACTATCATGAGAGTTTATAGTATCTTTATTTTCTAGTTCTGGTAAAATTTTGTTGGCTAAAACTTTTCCTAATTCTACCCCGAATTGATCAAAACTAAACACATTCCAGATAACTCCTTGAGCAAAAATTTTGTGCTCGTACATTGCGATTAATTGTCCTAATGAAAATGGAGTTAGTTCTTTTATTAATAACGAATTGGTAGGCGTGTTTCCTTGGAAGACTTTGAAATTGAGTAATTTATCAATCTCTTCATCAGATTTTCCTGCTGCGGACAATTCTGCTTCTACTTCTTCCTCATTTTTACCGAAAGCCAATGCTTCAGTTTGAGCAAAGAAGTTGGCTAATAATTTATCTTGATGGTCTGAAACCTCATTACAGCTTTTCGCATACGCAATAAAATCTGCTGGGATCAATTCCGTTCCTTGATGTATCAACTGATAAAATGCGTGCTGACCGTTAGTTCCTGGTTCTCCCCAGATTATGGGCCCTGTTTCGTATTCTACAAAGTTACCATTTCTATCTACACATTTCCCGTTACTTTCCATATCTCCTTGTTGAAGATACGCCGCAAAACGATCTAGGTATTGTGAGTATGGCAATACAGCATGGCTAGTTGCCGCGTAGAAATTGCGATACCAAATCCCCAAAAGTGCCATTAATATGGGTACGTTTTCAGAGAAATCTGCTGTTTGGATATGCAAATCTGTATCATAAGCTCCTTTTAGAAGTTCTTCGAAGTTTTCATAGCCTACGGAAAGTACAATGCTCAATCCAATGGCGCTCCAAAGCGAATATCTTCCACCAACCCAATCCCAAAATTCGAAAATATTTTCTTCTGCAATTCCGAAATCTTTTACCGATTGTATATTAGTTGATAATGCTACGAAATGTTTTGCAACATCTTCCTCTTTTCCAGCCTTCAAGAACCAATCTTTAGCAGAATTTGCATTGGTCATGGTTTCCTGAGTGGTAAATGTTTTGGATGCTATAATAAATAAAGTAGTTTCCGGATTAAGGTTTTTCACTACCTCAGCAATATGGTTTCCATCTACATTAGATACGAAATGTACTTCTAATCTTGTTTTAAAATGTTTCAGTGCCGAACAAACCATTACAGGTCCCAAATCTGAACCTCCAATCCCAATGTTTACCACATCTGTAATTTCTTTACCACTGAAGCCTTTGTGTTCTCCAGAAATAATTTTTTCTGAGAAAGCTTTCATGTGGTCTAGAACTCTTTTTATTTGAGGCTTAATATTTTCGCCATCTACCAAAATTTCTCTTTCCGAAAAATCTCTTAAAGCCGTATGCAAAACTGCTCTTCCTTCTGTTTCGTTGATCTTTTCACCAGAAAACATTTGTGAAATTGCAATTTTCAGTCTGCATTCTTCTGCTAAATTTAACAATAACTCTTTGGTTTGAGTATTGATTAAATTTTTAGAATAATCAAAAAGAAAATTTTCTCTTTGCACAGAAAACTCTTCAAAACGATTTGCATTGTACTGAAAAAGGCTTCTCAATTCAAAATCGTTATTAGAAAAGTGTTCTTCAAGCGCTTTCCAGCTTTCTGTATGAGTAGGATTTATTTTTGGTAACATATTTAGCTATTATTAAAGATAATGGAGTCATACGCTGAAATTCTAAAGTCTATCAGACTAGATTTAAGGTACAAAATGCAAATTTAAGGAATTTAGGACAAAGATTTTAATGAAGTATGAAAATCAGTAGTTCTCTGTTTCAATTTAATAATAATCAAAAAACCTCTCCTAAAAAAGAAGAGGTTAAGAATCATTTAATATATGAAGATAACCTTGCGGTTAGGATGATTGTGTAATATGGTTATGAATTGTTGGCTTTTGTTTTTACTAATTTTCTTTTTCTTACAAAGTATAATACGGCGCCTGCTATTAGTAAGATTGGCCAAATGGTTACTAATCCTACAATTAGTTTTTGGATGAAATAATAGCCATCAATAACAGCATTTTTCATACTGTACCAAAAATTAAATTTGTATTTGTTATCAATATTTTTGGTGTTTGTCACAGCAATTTCAGCCGTTCTTAGTTTGGGTTCTTTAATAAAAATATCTACTGTGCTGTATTTCAAGTTATCCGCAACGTTAAGCTGAGAAAGCTGTTGTTGGTTGTCTTCAACCATTTTCTCATCAGCCATTGTCACTTTATCTTTTCTATTTTTCAGTTGAGTAATATTTTCGCTGGTTTTTTTTACTCTCTGATTTTCTAGTTCAGCATATTTTATAGTAGAAGTAATATCTTCAGCATTGATAATTCTAGAGTTTAGAAAAACTTTTTTATCATTAATTAAAGTCAAAAACTGACCCAGATTTTCTGTAGGAATACGAACTTGAATATTGTTTTCGGCTTGATATTTTTTCACCAAAACTGCATTTTCATCTGATGTATTATAGGTTTCTTGCGAAATGGTATGGCTTTCCAAATTGCTTTTTGTAACAAAACCGCCAAGATCTTGCGCATTTTTTTCTATTGCAATGGTGGCATCATACACGTCTTTTACTTCCATGTCTACATTAGCCGTCTAGATGAATTTTTTGTCCTTCACTTGGGTTGTCGCAGCTGACGATACACTGTCTGAAACCATAACTTTGCCTTCGCTATAATTTTCTGATGCTTCGTTTGCACTTTTTTCGTGTTTGCTGCAAGAATAAATTCCTAATAATAGAGTAACTGCGAATGTAATTTTGATGTAAGTAGTTTTCATAACGTTGTTTTTTGATGTTTTGTTGAGTCAAATATCTATTGAATTTGAAATTTATATTTGAAATGCTTACGCAAAATATTTGTAATATTTTTAATATATTTAAATAATTGATTAACAGTATTTTGTAAAATATACGAAATAACTTGTCTATCAATTCGGATTAATTTTTGATGCTTTTACAAAACAAATCACACCTATTATTATGTCGAATACATTTTCAAAACTTAGAAATGCTTTAGAATTATTTAGATCAATAGATTTTGATCAGCTAAGTGCCATTTCTCAAAAAGTAGATTTACCCAAATTGATGCAAGGATTTTCTAAACTTGATGACAAACAATTGTCTGGAATTTCTAAAATGCTAGATCCCAATAAACCAAAAAAAGAATTGCCTCCAATAGACGGAGATTTCTACGATATCTACCATACTCTTACGCCAGAACAAAGAGAAGTACAATTGAAAGTGCGTGCCTTTATGGAGAAGGAAGTGAAACCTTTGGTGAATGATTATTGGCAAAAAGATCAGTTTCCATTCGAGTTGATTGCTAAATTTAAAGAACTCGATATTTGCGGGGTTACCTATGAAGGATATGGTTGCAAAGGAATGCCTTTTTTGATGGAAGGTATTATTGCTATGGAAATGGCAAGAATAGATGCATCTATAGCTACTTTTTTTGGTGTGCAATCTGGTCTCGCAATGGGTTCGATCTATATTTGTGGTTCGGAAGAACAAAAACAAAAGTGGCTTCCTCAGATGCAAAAATTTGATAAAATCGGAGCATTCGGACTTACAGAGCCTGAAGTAGGTTCTGGCGCTGCAGGTGGATTGACGCTTACTTGCAAAAAAACAGAGGAAGGCTGGATTTTGAACGGACAAAAAAAATGGATTGGTAATGCAACTTTTGCAGATCTAGTGATTATTTGGGCTAGAGATTTGGATGATGGTGAAGTGAAAGGTTTTATTGTAGAAAAAGATAATCCTGGATATACAGTAGAGAAAATTAAGGGTAAAATGGCTCTGAGAATTGTGCAAAACGGATTGATTACCTTAAAAGATTGTTTGATAACCGAAGAAAATAGATTACAAAATGCCAACTCCTTCAAAGATACTGCTAAAGTTTTGAGAATGACGAGAGCTGGCGTTGCTTGGATGGCTACAGGTTGCGCGAGAGGTGCGTACGAAAGTGCTTTAGAGTATACTAGAAAGAGAGAACAGTTCGGGAAACCTATTGCTTCTTTCCAAATGATACAAGGACATTTGGTAGAGATGTTATCTAATCTTACGGCGATGCAAACTATGGTTTTCAGATTGTCTGAAATGCAAGACGAAGGAATATTAAAAGACGAACACGCTTCTTTGGCAAAGGTATTCTGTACACTAAGAACCAGAGATATCGTGTCTAGAGCGAGAGAAGTACTTGGTGGTAATGGTATTTTACTAGAATATAATGTAGCAAGATTTGTGGCTGATGCTGAAGCTATTTATTCATACGAAGGTACCAAAGAAATTAATTCATTAATTGTAGGAAGATCCATTACAGGTTTTAGTGCATTTGTTTAATTAAATGTCCATTTAAAAAATAAAAAAAAGACTGCAAATTTTGCAGTCTTTTTATGTTTAGTCTTTCTCTTGTAGGGTAATGGTTCGGGAAATTTTATAAGATTTTTTCTTTCGATCTGGTTTCTCTTCTTCACCCAAAAGATTACCCCAAGGTTTCAATCCGTCTACACGCTCAAAAATAATTTTAACAATAGCCATTGCGGGAATACACAAAAACATCCCAGAAATTCCCCAAAGATGTTCTCCCACTAAGATTCCTATAAATGAGAATAAGGCATTTATTTTTACTTTCGAACCTACTACAAAAGGCAAAATAACGTTGCCATCTATCGCGTGTATAATTACATAGCCTATAAGAACATAGATGCATTGTGAAGGTGATCCTGTAGCAAATGCAATAAAACAAGAGATTACCATTGAGAAAAGAACTCCGATGTAAGGGATGACATTTAGAACTCCTGTAAGAACGCCTAGTAGAATCGCATATTTTACTCCAATAATAGTGAGTGTAAGTGAGGTTATAATGGATACTATAACAATCTGTATGCACAAGCCTGTGATGTACTTTTTGGTCATAGATTGTATTTCACCTACCACTTCTCTTACTTTGTCAATATGTTTATCATCGAAAACATTAATGATAAATTGATTCAGCAGTCTTCTATAGTTTAGTATAAAAACAAAAAATAGGATACAGAAAAATAAGAAACCTAAACCTGTAGAAAATATACTAAGCGTAAATCCTAAAATAACGCCAGTGGAGGACAATAGTTTGTTTAAGCCCTGGTTGATGTACTGGAATTGCTCCTTGGTATTGACATTAAATTTTTCTGAAATCCAATGTTGAAGTTCATTAAAAACAGAAACAAATTGCTTTTCTAGTTTGGGTACATCTTTGCTGAAATTGGCAAGTTGTGTTCCAAAAAAATATCCTAAACCAAGCAAAACTCCAATCATAATAAATACAGAAACCATGGTAGATATAGACCTTGGAAGCTTAATTTTCCTTTCTAAAAGATTGGCAAAAGGTACAAATAGCATAGCGAGAAGAAAAGCTAAAAAGAATGGCGCAAGGATACTCTGACCGAGTCTTACCAAATATCCTAATCCAATGATAGAGATAATTACTAAAGCTAGCTTTAGCACGAAGGGAGATTTAATAAGATTCATAATTATATTTGTGTCGGATAAAAATAACAAAACCTCACCAATATTTGATGAGGTTTTTTATATTATGTTGAAAATTTATTTTTCTAGCGCAATTTCTAACACTTCTGGCATCCAATTCACGTAATTTACTTTAAGATTTCTCAGGTAATCTTGTTTTATTTCTTCTACATCTTTTCTGTTAGCTTCGCATAGAATCACTTCAGTGATTCCGGCTCTTGTTGCTGCAAGGAGTTTTTCTTTAATACCACCTACAGGAAGTACTTTTCCCCTTAGGGTGATTTCACCCGTCATCGCAAGATGAGGTTTTACTTTTTTATTTCTAAAAGAAGAAACCATAGACGTTAGCATGGCAATACCAGCAGAAGGTCCATCTTTTGGTGTCGCTCCTTCTGGCACGTGTACGTGGATGTTTTTCTTCTCTAGTTCTCCTTCTTCTATGCCCAATTCTACATATTTTGCTTTAATATATTCCAAAGCAATAGTTGCAGATTCTTTCATTACAGTTCCCAAGTTTCCAGTCATCGTTAGGTTTCCTTTGCCGTTACTGATGATGCTTTCTATAAAAAGGATATCTCCACCTACACTTGTCCAAGCCAATCCTGTAACTACACCTGGAACATCCGTAAGTTCAGATAAACTTTTAGGTCTTGGTACACCCAAAATTTCATCTACTTTTTCTACAGAGATTTTACCATCGTATTCTTTTTCCAATGCAGTTTGTAGCGCAACCCAGCGGGAAATTGCAGCAATTCTTCTTTCTAATGTTCTAACGCCACTTTCAGAAGTGTGTGCTTCTATAATGTGTTTCAATTCTGGATTGCCCAATTTGAAAGACTTTGTAGTGAGTCCGTTTTCTTCTTGTTGTTTTTTTATTAAATGTCTTTTGGCGATTTCTATTTTTTCCTCTAAAGTATATCCTGCAATCTGTATTATTTCCATTCTGTCCAAAAGTGGAGTTTGTATGGTAGATAGAGAATTGGCTGTTGCCAGGAACATTACTTTAGACAAATCATAACCCATTTCTAAGAAATTATCATAGAAAGATGCATTTTGTTCTGGATCTAGTACTTCTAGCAATGCAGAACTAGGATCGCCATGCATTCCTTTTCCTACTTTATCTATTTCATCCAAAACAACTACAGGGTTAGAAGTTCCTGCTTTCTTTATAGATTGCAAAATTCTTCCTGCCATAGCACCGATATAGGTTTTTCTGTGACCACGAATTTCGCTTTCGTCATGCAATCCACCCAAAGAAACACGAATATATTTTCTACCTAAAGCATCAGCCACAGATTTTCCTAGAGAAGTTTTGCCCACTCCTGGAGGACCTACCAATAGTAGAATAGGAGACTTCATATTATTTTTAAGTTTTAGAACCGCCATATGCTCCAAAATTCTTTTTTTAATGTCTTCTAGACCAAAATGTGCCTTGTCTAATACTTTCTCTGCTCTTTCTATGTCGAAACTATCTTTAGTGAAAGTTTCCCAAGGCAAATCTGTAAAGAAATCTAAGTAGTTTCTTTGTACGTTATAATCTGGAGAATTTGGGTTTTGCCTTTGTAGTCTGCTTATTTCTTTTTGGAAATGCTCTTCTACATCTGGCTTCCAAATTTTTGTTTTGGCTTTTGTTAGCAACTCTTCTACATCACTTTCTGGGCCGCCACCTAGCTCATCTTGTATAGTTTTTATCTGTTGACTTAGAAAATATTCTCTCTGTTGTTTGTCTAGATCTTTAGATGTTTTTTGGTGAATTTGGTTTCTTAGTTCTAATTTTCTGTAATCATCATGCATCATTTCATAGCATCTATTAGCTCTAGCCATTAGATTTTTTTCTTCCAACAGCCTTTGTTTATCAGCGTATGGAAAATTAGAATTGGTGCAAATAAAGTTGAGCAAATCATCGTTATTGGTGATGTTTTTTATAGCAAAATTGGCTGCACTAGGGATATTAGGATCTAGCTCTACAATTTTCAGGGCAAGTTCTTTTATATTTTCAAGTAAGGCTTCGTACTCTTCTTTGTTTTTGGTTTTGGTTTCTTTCAGTCTCGTAATTTCCCCTTTAAGATAGGGCTGATTTTCTACTATTTTTTTTATTTTAAATCTATGAAAACCCTTTGTGATCGCAGTAACATTACCTTCAGGGAGTTTTATAATCTTAATAATTTTTGCTAGAGTACCAATTTGGTAGATATCTTTGTCTGTAGGCTGTTCTATATCGGCACTTTTTTGGCTCACAATACCTATTAGTTCGCCATTTTCTTGTGCTTCTTCTAGAAGTTTAATAGATGCTTTTCTGCCCGCAGTAATTGGGATAACAACATTAGGAAACATCACCATATTTCTTACAGGAAGTATAGGAAATAATACTTGCTCTGCATTTTTTTCTGTTTCATCAAGGTTTGATAGGGTGATATCTTCAGTCACAATATTGAAACCGTCGCCAATAATTTCGTCAAAATTTATATCTTCAAATTCAGTCATAGTAAATTGAATGACAAAATGTCATTTACATTTTTATTCGTTTATGTATAATTCAAAATAGGATCGAGAAAAACGATACCTATAATGGTGATTGTATTTTTGACAATATTAATGCCATTTGATTTTTACTAAAAAATACGGTCAAAATTTCCATATTATGGGAAGTTAAATTTTAAAAATTAAAAAATCGACTTATATTTCTATAATTTCTTAAAAATGTGTATTTTCGCACACTGATATAAATAACTATACTTATAAAATGGCAATTTTAGGACAGATTAGGAATAGACCTTGGCTTTTAATGGGAATGATCGCATTAGCGTTGTTAGCATTTTTGGTAAATCCCGAGAGCATTGATAAGGTTTTTGGAAAAAATCCTGATGTTTTGGGGAAAGTAAATGGTGATAAAATTACCCGTGAGGAGTACAACGATCAACTTTTCGTACTACAACAGCAAGCAGAGCAACAAGGACAGCCAAAAAGCGGCCTAGAAGAGCAAGCTTGGCAAATTTTGGTACAATCCAAATTGGTAAAACAACAATTCGAGAAAATGGGATTAGAAATGACTGAAGAGTTGTTCTGGAACCAAATTCAATACGACCAAATGTTTGCTCAAAACCAACAACTTTTTGACGAAAAAGGCAATTTTAAGGTACAAGAGCTTAAGAAAGAAGTTGAAACTTTAAAAAGTACTAACCCAGAAGGGTATAACCAATGGATGAAAACTAGAAAGTCTATCGAATATAGAATCATGGCTAGACAATTGTTTGCAAATGTTTCTACAGGGATTACCTCTGGTAAAAAAGAAGTTGAAGAATTGATGAAGCAAAGAGATCAATTAGCAGACATCGATTTCGTGAAAGTAGACTATGCTTCTTATCTTCAAAAAAATAAAATTAAAGTTACTACTGAAGATTTACAAAATTATATTAGTAAGCATCCAGTAATGTTCAAAACTGAACCTAGTAGAAATCTTGGTTTGGTATTGTTCCCTTCTACGCCTAGCGCTGCTGATGAGGCTGCTGTACAAAAGGAAATCACCAACTTGTTTTCTGGTACTGGTGATGCTAGTGGATCTAACGAGAATTTCCAAAACACTAAAAACGATTCATTGTTTGTAATGGCTAATTCTGATATGCCTTACAATAGCCAATATGCTCCAATGAACCAAATGCCTCAATTTTTACAAGGAAAATTAGAAGCAGCATCTGTTGGGCAAACTTTTGGTCCTTACAAAGAACAAAACTTATTTGTTTTATCTAAATTATTAGGTAAGAAACCATCAGATTCTACTTTATCTAAACATATTCTTATCTCCTATAAAGGCGGCGAAAGATCTACTGCAACAAGAACTAAAGAGCAAGCCAAAAAAATTGCTGATAGTTTGATGGTCCTGATCAAAACAAATCCAGCAAAATTTGCAGAAGGATTGAAATTATCTGATGAACCAAATGCTGTAGAAAGAAATGGTAGCGTGGGTTGGACAACTCCAGAAAGCCAATTCGCTCCAGGTTATCTTAACTTCTTAGCCAATAACGCTAAAGGATCTACAGGGTTAGCAGAAACTGAATTTGGTTACCACATTATTAATGTAGAAGACAAGAAAGCAGGATCTATGGGTTATAAAGTAGCTCATATTGTTAAAGTAATTAAGCCATCGGATGCTACAGAAGCTATAGTAGACAAAAATGCAAGAAGATTCATCCAGCAAGTACAAGGTAAATCTTACAATGATTTTGTAAATATTGCTAAAAAAGCTAACTACAAATTTTCTAATGCAAGTTCAGCAAAAAGATTTGACGGACAACTACAAGGTCTTGGTACCGATAAAGATGCAGAAATTATCACTTGGGCTTTTGATAAAAAAAGATCTAAGGGAGATACAGAATTCTTCACTGTAGAAGGTACTGGAGATAAAATCGTAGCCTACCTTAATGGTAAGCAAGAAAAAGGGTTAGCAGATCCAGAATCCGTAAGAAGCCAAATAGAGACAATTGTCATGAACCAATTGGCAGCGAAGCAAATTGTAGCTAAAATAGGAGCTAATCCTAATTTGGATCAAGTAGCAAAAACATTTGCGACTACTAAACAATCTGCTCAAGTAAATATTCTTAATCCATCGGTTGCGGGTGCTATGGAACCTAAAGTTGCAGGTGCTGCATTTGGGGTGAAAAAAGGAAAAGTATCTAATGCAATTGAAGGTGGAACTGGAGTATACGTTTTGTTGAAAAAGAACGAAACCATCAACAAACAGCCTGGTGACGCAAAACAATTTGCAGAGTCTATTACACAGAGAAATCAAGGAATGTTCGGGCAATCTTGGTTGAAGAGCTTACAAGATAATGCAGATATTGAGGATTATAGAATCGAAATCTGGAGTAAAGTAGGAACTCAACAATAAGAAATACCGAAATTAATATCTATACAAAGTGGCAAAGTTTTTGCCACTTTTTTTTGTAATCAACCTAGAGTAGGTATTGAATAACATTAATTAAAATGTACTATATTTGCTCATTAGAAAAAATATAAAAAGTGAAGTTCAGTAAAGAATTAAAAGCCGGATTAATCGCAATATTAGCCGTAATTGGTTTTGTGGTTTTATTCCAATTCATGAAAGGCAGAAGCCTTTTTACTACCGATAATATATTTTATGCCAAGTTTGATAACGTAGAAGGTCTTGCACAATCTTCCGCAGTGTCCATCAATGGACTAAAGGTAGGACAAGTGGACAAAATTTTACCAATGAGAACAAGTGATGGAAGAATACATTTCGTCGTAAAGGTAACGGTAGATAATGAATTTGAATTTTCTAAAGATTCCAATTTAGAGATCTTTGAGCCAGGACTAATGTCTGGCAAAGAGATGAGGGTAAACCTTGTATATACTGGTGCTGCTGCCAAAGATGGTGATACATTGAAGGGAGCTTTCAAGCTTGGGATGATGTCTAGTCTATCCAACCAAGTAGGTCCTGTAAAAGACCAGTTACAAACGGTATTATACCGCGTAGATTCTTTAATGGCAAGTGCCAACCAAGTTGTAAATGCGCAAAATAGAGAGGAGATAAGATTATTATTAGCTAACCTTAATAAAACCGTTGGTGCATTGCAAACTACTGCAGGTAACGTGAATTCTTTGGTGGGACATAATGATCCAAAACTTCAAAACGTGCTGGATAATGCAAGTGCAACGATGAAAACTGGACAAGTAACTCTAGATAAATTCGGGAATGTTGCAGAAAGCATTGATACCAAAAAATTAAATGCTACTATCGCAAGTTTGGATAACACCGTAGGAAAACTAAACCAAGTAATCGGAGGTATAGAAAACGGACAAGGAAGCATGGGGAAATTGTTGAAAGATGAACAATTATATAACAATCTAAACTCTGCTTCTAATAACATCAACTCTTTAATAGAGGACATGAAAGCAAACCCAAAGAGATACATTAATTTCTCAGTATTCGGAAAAAACAATAAAGATTAATACTAAAAGACTAATACCATTATATGCAGTATATCGATAATATTATATTTTTCATACTACTAGTTGCAGGTTTTGGACTATTCGGAAAAAGCTTACTAAAAATCTACAGAAATATCAGACTTGGTCGAGAGATAGATCGAAGCGATAGAAAATCCGAACGATGGGAAACCATGGCTCGTGTAGCAATGGGACAAAGTAGAATGGTGAAAAGACCTATAGCAGGGATTCTTCACTTATTTGTCTATGTAGGTTTTATTATTATTAATATAGAGTTATTAGAAATTATTGTAGATGGTCTTTTTGGTACACATCGGTTTCTAGCTTCAATTTTCGGACACTCGTTCTACAATTTCTTCACAGCCACATTAGAAGTATTGGCTTTCCTAGTAATTATTGGTGTAGTCTTGTTTTTCATTAGAAGGAACTTCTATGGAGTAAAAAGATTAACGATGAAAGAACTTTTCGGATGGCCAAAAAATGATGCCAACTGGATTTTGATTATCGAATTTGCTTTGATGACTGCATTTTTCTTGATGAATGCTTCAGACTTTGTTTTACAACAAAAAGGCGTGTTAGCAGAGCATGGCAGTTTCCCAATAAGTTCTAATATTATCGCACCTTTATTTAATAATTTCGGAACTTTTAGTTTAGAAATGATAGAAAGAGGAGCGTGGTGGTTCCATTTTGTAGGGATTTTATTCTTCATGAATTATCTTTATTACTCCAAGCATTTGCATATTATCCTTGCTTTCCCAAGTACATGGTACGCGAACTTAGATGTATACGGAAAGTTTAATAATCTAGATTCTGTCACCAAAGAGATAAAGTTGATGATGGATCCCAATGCAGATCCTTATGCTACACCAGCAGAAGGAGACGTGGCAGATGTACCTTCAAAATTTGGAGCAGAAGATATTTTTGATCTGAACCAAGTACAACTACTGAATGCTTATTCTTGTACAGAATGCGGAAGATGTACTTCTGTTTGCCCGGCTAATCTTACGGGTAAAAAATTGTCACCAAGAGCGATTTTAATGAAAACAAGAGATCGTGTAGAAGAAGTGAGCAAAAACATCGACAAAAACGGAACTTTTGTAGATGATGGCAAAAAATTACTCAACGATTATATTTCAAAGGAAGAACTTTGGGCATGTACTACTTGTAATGCATGTACAGAAGCTTGCCCTATATTACTAGACCCATTATCAATCATATTCGAAATGAGAAGATTCTTGGTGATGGAGCAATCTGCGGCACCACAAGAATTAAATCTGATGATGACGAATGTGGAAAATAATGCGGCACCTTGGCAATATAACCAAGCAGACCGTCTAAATTGGGCTAAAGACTAATATAATAAAGTAATTATCTAAACGGTGAAAATTTGTATACTTACTTGATAATAATACAAGAAAAAACCGATCAATGTAAAATAACTATGGATTTCAAAATAAAAACAATGGCAGAATATGCTGCCGAAGGAAAATCACCAGAAGTATTGTTTTGGGTAGGTTGTTCAGGAAGTTTTGATGATAGAGCAAAAAAAATTACAAAGGCTTTTTGTAAAATTTTAAATAAAATAGGAGTAGAATTCGCTGTATTGGGACAAGAGGAAAGCTGTACAGGCGATCCTGCAAAACGTGCAGGTAACGAGTTTGTATTCCAAATGATGGCGCTTACCAATATTGAGGTACTGAATGCCTATGAAGTAAAGAAAATTGTAACAGCTTGCCCACACTGTTTTAATACTTTGAAAAATGAATACCCAAGCCTTGGGGGTAACTTCGAAGTGATACATCATACTCAATTCCTAAAAGATTTGATGAATGAAGGTAGATTAAAAATTGAAGGTGGTGCCTTTAAAGGAAAGAAGATTACTTTCCACGATCCGTGTTATCTAGGTCGTGCCAATGGTGAATATGAAGCGCCAAGAATGTTGCTAGAAAAACTAGATGCAGAATTGGTAGAGATGAAACGTTGCAAAACAAACGGTTTGTGTTGTGGAGCAGGTGGTGCACAGATGTTCAAAGAGCCAGAAAAAGGTAATAAAGACATCAATATAGAAAGAACGGAAGAAGCGCTTTCTACAGAACCCAAAATCATTGCTACAGGCTGTCCGTTTTGTAATACGATGATGACAGATGGCGTGAAGCACTTCAACAAAAACAATGAAGTAGAAGTAAAGGATATTGCAGAACTTCTTGCTGAAGCTGAAGATTTATAGTAACTTATTATTTATATTTATTTCGTATGATTCTAAAGTGGAGAATCTCTATTTTATTATTTTCAATAGTTTTAGGGTTTCTTACCTTTTTCAATTATACCCACAGAATATACGATTGGGATATGCCTGGATACATCGGAAGTATGTACAAAATTGGGCAAACCCATTCTGAAGAACAAATAAGAGAACTTACTTATCTAGCGATAAAAAAGGAAGCACCGGCAGATCATTACAAAGATATTGATGGTACGCAACCTTACGACAAGGTAAGGATAGATTTCACCAATGATACTAGGGCATTTGCTGAGCAGATGCCCTATTTTCAAATAAAAGTAGGCTATGTTTTTGTAGTAAAATTATTACATCTATTGGGATTGTCTACGCCCATGTCTGTACTTGGACTCAGTTTAATTTCCTATTTTATTACTGACCTGAGTTCGATTGTAAATTTAGAATAAATAGCTTGTGATAAAAGGCAAAAATTAGTATCTTTAAGTTTCTGACATTTAATGATTTAACTAAGATTTGCCTTATGATTTGTTTTGATAAAATTACGGATATTTATTCAATTG
>NZ_JAZQRK010000003.1:0-4162 GCF_045629545.1 Chryseobacterium sp.
ATCTGGTCAAATCACAGATACAGCTGTAAATAAACAAAAATTCGGGCAATCCCTACCACTGCGTTACAGGTCAGGCTGTACGCACTCGCTTTTCGCAAATTAAAAATTTGCAAAAGAGCTCAAACAAAGCTTCCATCCCTATTGCAAAATGCAGTTGTAGAAAAAAATCACGGCATCAATTTTTAATATTATATCTAATATTCTAACTTGGTATATATAAATACATTTATAACCCGTAGTGCATTATAGAATTCCCACAGATAAACAGATTTTTATCCATTAATCTACGTAAGACATACAAGTTATGTTACTTATTGAATGTATTGAATTCAAAATCTGTAAAAATTTAATTGTTAGTTAATTTAATCTATCAATTTGAATCTGTGTATCTGTGATAAAAAAAATAATTAAATGAATACCAATATATTATTGTATATTAGATAATGCACTAAGGGTATTTATATCAATACTCAAATTTGTCTACATAATATTACTTTTTTACTAGATAAAAAATCAATCTAATCTAGATAAAATTATAAATTAGAAGCTTCCTGTAAAAAAACACCACCGCATTAATCGTGAATATCCAACTTATGATAGTATGATGAGCTAGTATTATGTTATTTTTTGTACATTTATCAGTGTGGATCCCCTGGCGGAGAAGTATCCTGGAATTGGTGGATATGTTTATGTAGCTAATAATCCAATTAATGCTATAGATCCTGATGGTAGAGATTTTAGAATGATTACTCAAAGAGATAAAAATGGGAAAATAGTTAATGTCTCATTACACGCTACAGTTTATTTACAAGGAAATGGCTCAAATAAAGTAATGGCAGAAACAATGAATAAAGCTTTTGTAGATAAATTTTCAGGAGGAAAAAATGTAAATGGAGTTAATGTAAGTTTAAATGTAGTATATGTATATGATGGTAATAACAACAAAAATGTTAGTAATTTAAAAGCAGGTGAAAATATTTTTAATGTAACTAATGATTTATCTAAAAGTGATCCATCGTATGTTTCAGGGAGAGCCGTCTCGCAAACAGGAAATACTGGAGTGATTAATACGAAAAGTGACGATATTGTTCGAACAATAATACACGAAAGTTTACATCTTTTAGGGTTGAGTGATAGATACGATGATTTTAGAGGTAATCCAGCTTCAAATTTGGAAGGAAGTTTTCATTCAGGATTTTCTAACGACATAATGGGAGGCGGAAATGAGGTTAATAATGTTCATTATGAAAACATAATAAATTATGCAAGGAAAACCTCTGATCCAAGATGTGGAAGTGAAAATGGATTCAATTATTCTGGTAATTTAATTGATTTATACGATAGAGCTTCAAAACATGAACTAAAAAATGGAAATAAACCTAATTCTAACTATCATCCTAGATCAAATCAAGTTGAAGGAGATTATAATTAATCAATTATGAAAACAAATATTTTTTATTTTATTTTATTTATTTTAATCTTGCAGTCTTGTGATTTTAGAGATAAAAAAATAAAGTATTCTGGTTTTGCACTTTTGTCGTATGTAACTAATTCAGACTATAAAACAATGCAAATTGTTATGTTAAACGAATATAAAACTGGTGAAAACATTGAGTTTTATGTTGATAAACATTTTTATTTGGAAGGAATTAATATATCGATCAAATCTAATAACTCAAGTTATTCTAAAGTTTTAAATTATTCCCAATTGGAAAATTATAAAAGTTATAATGATTTCTATTTAGTTAAAATTGAATTTGAAATAGAGAGAATTGATATAAAATGGATAAAAGAAGAAGAAAGCTATATATCTATTTTTGATGAAATGATTAAGTTTAAATATGTTTTGTATAGTAATTTCAAAGATGATATTAATATAATTGATATAAAGAATATTAAATATTTGTAACTCGGTAATATATCAAAAGTACTATTACCACTGCAACTACTCATTATTACTACATTAAATAACATTTATAAAACCAATTAAACAACTCAAGCTGACCGTAAAAAGTCGGCTTGTTTTATTATAAAAAATTAAAGCCCTGCAAATTGCAGGGCTTTGTATTTCTACCAATTATTAGAATCTTTAGAAGTATGTAATACGGCAAGTATCACAACTCTATTTTGAGTTTTATCAATGGTATAATGAATTCCAAAAGGGAAAATTTTGGTAAAAACAATCCGTGTGTTTCGGTACCTAACTTCAAAAAGATGAGGATCATTCCCAATTAATAAAATGGCGTTTTTCACCTCAATAGCAAAACGTTTTTCTAAACCAATCTGTTTCGATTTATACCATTTTTTAGCATTTTGAATATCATTTTGTGCATCAGAAAGATAAACTATATCGTATTTCATACGTCTTGATCTAGAATTTCAAATAATGTCTCTATCGGTAGTACATCATCAGGATTATTTTGGTAACTATCTAAACGTTTATCTAAAACATCTTTTTGCCATTGGGGTAAATCGTCATTGTTTTTTTCAATGTCTGGATATTTTCTTTTCATATTTTCCCATTCCTCAATTGGAATAAAAACTCCTGTTGGCAAACCATTATGATCTTGAATAATTTGGGTTCTCATGGCTTTATTTTTTTATGAATTACATACTATATGTTTTTCGTGTTTTGAAATCACGAATTGTTAAATCAAGAAATCTGCTAATAATGGCTTTATCTTCATCTGCCATTTCTTGAATCACTTCAAACTTTTGCATCAGCTCTTTATCTTTTATGGTAACTGTTTCATCGTTTAAAAGAGCATCTGTTGAAACACCTAAAGCATCTGCAATGTTTTTCAAGACATCTGCAGGAGGTATACTACTTCCTAACTCATAGCGAGACAAGCTTTTATTGTTCACTTGGGCTCTATCAGCAAGCTCAGCTTGTGAGAATCCTTTTTGTTGTCTGTATAATCGAATGCGTTCAGCTATAGTCATAATTGAGATTTTTTGCAATGAAAATTCTTTGTTATACGAATTTAAGACAAAAAAGAGTCAAAAAAAAGTATTTATCTCTAATAAGGCTTGTTTTATATTCTCGTAATTGCTACTTTTGAGACAAATTTGAGAAGTGTTAATTTTTAAATAATATTTTCATCTATGGAAATTTCCGAAATCAAACAACAAGTATCCCTTGCATCGGTGTTGCAACATTACGGCTTACAACCCAAAAACAACATGCTGCAATGTCCGTTTCATCAAGATCAAACTGCGAGTTTGCAGGTACATTTAGAAAAGAACTTTTATAAATGCCACGCTTGCGGAAAAACAGGTGATGTGATTCAGTTTGTACAAGATTTTGAAAAGCTAAGCAAACACGAAGCCATTCTTACATGCAAAGGTTTAGCTGGCGGGATTTCACTACCCAAAAAACAAAACATGAATAATGAAACTTCATTACCTAAAAAAGCAGAAACAGATTCTTCAGAACGCATTGCTTTTCTAAGTAAAATGTTTTCGAGTTTTAAAAACGGTTTGTTAAGTAGTAAGCCTGCTCAAGGTTATTGCGAAAATCGTGTTTTGAATTACGAACATTTAGAAATTGGATTCAATAGCGGACAATTTCATCACGGTTCTCGAAAAGACGAACAACTCATAAATAATTGTTTGAAATACGGTTTGCTAATTGATAACGGATTAAAAGGTAGAACTGGAGAAACTGCTTACACCATTTTTGGAAACAAAAGCCTGGTGTTTCCTTTAAAAAACAAGGAAAATGAAATCGTGAGTTTGTATTTCCGTAGCATTTTAGATACTAAAAACAGCAAACATTATTATCTGAAAGACCGTCAAGGTTTGTATCCGAATTATCCTAAAAGCGATACAAAACAGCTGATTTTAACCGAAAGTATTATCGATGCAGCTTCGTTACTTCAGATAAAAGAAATTGCCGAAAACTATAGCGTTTTAGCATGTTTTGGAACCAATGGCTTGAATCAAGAAATACAAAAAGCAATTAAAGAATTAACTCATTTAGAAGAAGTTATTTTCTTTTTTGATAACGATACAGCAGGTCAATCGGCAACTTCAAATTATGGAGCAATGCTAAAAGAAGTTTTTCCAAATTTAATTATTACCCAAGCAACACCGATAAACAAAGACATTAACGAAACCTTGCAATTGCATGATGAAACCATTTTTGTATCTCTTTTAAATG
>NZ_JAZQRK010000004.1:0-8704 GCF_045629545.1 Chryseobacterium sp.
GCGGCACCAAAGGTTCCTCCGAAACATTTAATTATCATTTAAATAAAAAAATTATTTACCCAACTGGCTGTAATTTCTTTGTAAGAAATCTGTCAGTTCTTTTCCTTTCAATAAGTTTTGAGATAATTTGGCTAAGTCTAAAGCTTGTTTTACCAATGAAGATTTTTCTTCAGCATTTTCAGTTTTTAGTACTTTTGCTGCAAAGTCAGAATTAGAGTTCACTACCAAATTATACATTTCAGGGAAACCTCCCATACCGAACATTCCACCTCCGCCGCCAGTAGCTTGCATATCTTTCATACGACGCATAAATTCAGGTTGAGTGATAATGAAAGGCGCATCTGTACTGTCTAAATCTTCTAGTTGTACAGAGAATTTTTTATCATTTACGGCTCCTTCAATATCTGTTTTCAACGTTTCCTTTTCAGCATCGTTCAATTTAGAAATTGCAGGTTCATCTTTTTTAATCAAATTATTAATGTGATCTGCATCTACTCTTACAAAAGAAATTTTCTCTTTAGAAGATTCCAATTTTTGGATAAGGTGAGGGACAATAGGAGAGTCTAGAAGCAATACTTCATAGCCTTTATCTTTAGCTGCTTGTATGTAAGAGTGTTGCTCGTCTGCATTGGTAGCATACAAGATGACCCAATTTCCGTCTTTATCTGTTTGTGAAGCTTTTGTTTTTTCTTCCAATTCATTCCACAAGAAGTATTTTCCGTCTGTAGTTGGATAAAGCGTAAATTTATCAGATTTCTCAGCAAATTTATCTTCAGAAATAATTCCGTATTCAATTACGATTTTTATGTCATTCCATTTTTTCTCGAAATCAGCACGGTTTTCATTAATCAAAGAAGCCATTTTATCAGCAACTTTTTTCGTGATGTAAGAAGAAATTTTCTTCACTGCGCCGTCTGCTTGTAGGTAAGAACGAGAAACATTCAATGGAATATCGGGAGAATCTATTACACCTTTTAGCAACATCAAGAAGTCGGGTACAATACCTTTTACTTCATCTGTTACGTACACTTGGTTTTGGTACAATTGTATTTTATCCTTTTCGATATTCATATTGTTCGCCAATTTTGGGAAGAACAATACTCCTGTAAGGTTGAAAGGATAATCTACATTCAGGTGAATATGGAATAATGGCTCCTCAAATTGCATTGGATACAATTCGTGGTAGAAAGTGGTATAATCCTCAGGAGAAAGTTCGCTTGGCGCTTTTGTCCATGCTGGTGTAGGATTGTTGATAATGTTGTCTACTTCCACCGTTTCTGCTACTGCATCTTCTGCCGCTCCTTCTGGTAAAGGTAAAGTTTCAGTTTTTGTCCCGAATTTAATAGGAACTGGCATAAACTTGTTGTACTTCGCCAAAAGTTCTCTGATCTTGCTTTCTTCCAAAAATTCTGTAGAATCTTCAGCTACGTGCAATACGATTTCAGTTCCTCTTTCAGTTTTTTCTGCGGGTTCTAGAGTAAACTCTGGGCTACCATCACAGATCCAACGTACTGCTGGCTCATCCTTATAAGATTTGGTAATAATTTCTACTTTCTCAGCCACCATAAATGCAGAATAGAAACCAAGACCGAAATGTCCAATAATTCCAGAATCTTTTGCGCTGTCTTTATATTTATCCAAAAACTCTTCCGCACCCGAAAAAGCAACTTGGTTGATGTATTTTTCTACTTCCTCACCCGTCATTCCAAGACCTTGGTCTGTAATGGTGATGGTTTTATTATCTTTATCTATTTGTACTTCAATCTTCGGATTTCCGTATTCTACTTGCGCCTCACCAATACTTGTAAGGTGCTTCAACTTCAAGGTTGCATCCGTTGCATTAGAAATCAGCTCGCGCAAAAATATTTCGTGGTCACTGTAAAGAAACTTTTTGATTAACGGAAAAATATTTTCCACCGATACATTAATACTTCCTTTTGTCATAACTATTTTGTTTTTTTATTTGCTATACAAATCTCAAATAAAATACCATTTCTTACAATGTGACAGATTGTCTTTTTTCTTCGGGCAATTCCCTCGCAGCCGCCTATCAGCAGATTTCCCATACTTGTCCTTGCTCGGGTCGGGCTATCCCCTACAATTCCTCAAGCCTTAGCAGTATCCATGGCTTTTTCCGGGATTTTCGTTTCTATCCCTATTGCAGAAATAGACTTTATTCATTGAGAATAGAACCTAGTATACTAATAGGTGCAAGTACAAAATAGGGCTAAGAATAGAGAAAATGTAGCGAAAGTGGAAATTTGCGTTGAGTAGGAGAGATTATCTACTTTATTCTCTTCTGCTGAATATCCCATTTTTATTTTTTTCCAATATCCAAATCAGGATTTTCTCCGTTAGAAAGTTATTTCTCAATCGTTACATAATTTTTATCTTTAAACTGTACAACAGTGAAACTTATAGTTTAATCACCATTAGTTATAGTATTATATGGTACTCAGTTGAATTATAATGATCGTAAAAAAATTTGAGATTGTATAGGTTCTATCAAAATTCCAAAGTAGATAAAATATTATATCATATTTTTGAAATTGTGGAACAAAAATCTGATGCTATCTTATCGTTTATTTACAAAAAAAACTTCTTATCCCTTAAAGATAAGAAGTTTTATTATTTTCACAAAAGACAATAATTGCTTGCTGAGAGGGAAATTATTTTTTTATTTTAATTTCCTCTTTTATTTTGTTTTCCAATTCTTCTGCAAGCTCAGGGTTATCTTTCAATAGATCTCTTACAGCATCTCTACCTTGTCCTAGTTTGGTGTCTCCGTAGCTAAACCAAGATCCACTTTTCTTCACGATATTCATTTCTACCGCTTGGTCTAAGATTTCACCTGTTTTAGATACACCTTCACCATACATAATATCAAATTCTGCCATCTTGAAAGGTGGAGCTACTTTGTTTTTCACAATTTTCACTTTTACACGACTTCCTACGGCTTCATCTCCATTTTTTATAGGTGCAGAAGCTTTTCTGATGTCTATCCTTACCGAAGCATAAAACTTCAAGGCATTTCCACCAGTTGTTGTTTCTGGATTCCCGAACATTACCCCAATTTTCTCTCTCAATTGGTTAATGAAAATTACTGTACAATTGGTTCTATTGATAGTCGCTGTAAGCTTTCTTAATGCCTGAGACATTAGTCTTGCGTGTAGACCCATCTTAGAATCTCCCATTTCACCTTCAATCTCTGCTTTTGGTGTAAGAGCAGCAACAGAATCTATTACTACGATATCCACAGCACCAGAACGGATCAGGTTGTCAGCAATTTCCAAACCTTGCTCCCCGTTGTCAGGTTGAGAAATGATAAGGTTTTCTAGGTCTATACCTAGCTTTGCAGCATAACCTCTATCGAAGGCATGCTCAGCATCAATAAATGCTGCAATACCACCTGCTTTTTGTGCTTCTGCAATAGCGTGTAGCGTAAGGGTAGTTTTACCAGAAGATTCTGGCCCGTAGATTTCAATTACTCTTCCTCTTGGATAACCACCAACGCCTAAGGCAATGTCTAGTCCTAATGATCCAGAAGGAATCACTTCTATTGTGTGATCCACGGATGCATCTCCTAAGGTCATTACTGTGCCTTTACCATAGGTTTTATCCATCTTTTCAAGCACCAAAGCAAGTGCTTTTTTCTTATCTTCTAAATTGCTCATTTGTATTAATTATTTATCAAAAATAAGCAATTTTAATATCAAAAACCAATATTATTGATAGTATAAATAAGATTTTTGCGTTAAATAAAACATAAAATAGAGTACTTCATTCAGTGTCATTTTACTGCTTAATTTAAAGGCATTTTTGTGTTCTAAAGAATTAACCAAGTAGCGAATTTATTGTGTCATAGATAACATCAATTATATTATTCGGTACTAGCTCAGATTGTAGAGTATATCCTTTTGCTTTTCTTTGACGTAAGGAAAAGCAAAAGATAGCAGTGGAAAGCTGGAAATAGCTTTTTGAAAATTATATTAATGAAAATTCGAATTTTGGGTAATCTTCAAATAATCATCCAACACTTTCATTTGGTCTTTGTTGCCTTTTTTTATTCTATTTTCACGGCTTACGGTGTTATCATAAATTTTATTGATGAATTTTTTTGCATACGGAAATGCATTCCTGAACGGAACTTTTGGCAAGTGCAATCTCTTGCAAACCTCATCATCCAACAAAAACCAAGTGCAGCAAATATGGAGATATCTCAGATTTTTTCTTTGAAATTGGTATTTCAAAATCGGATTTTCTAATGACTCGTTGAGCAGAGAATGCGCCAACAATCTAGATCCATCATCAGACGGCGGTTGGATAGAAGTCCAAAGGTAGAAGTTTTCTGTAGCTTGCTTTTTGTTGTCGGGAAGAAGCTCTTCTGGGATGCCGAGGAGATAACCCACATATTTCCATAGATGAAAAAGACCTTTTTCTTCAGCTTCAGAAAAAGTATTCCCAAATTTGTGCAAACTGTGCATGAAAACCAAGCTGAAACCAACATAGGTCGCCATCATATCCCAAGAATTGATGGGTTCTCCCCAATTTTCTGTATCCCAATTTTTGTAATGTTTTTTGATGGAAAGGCGAGCGTAAGAGTGGATAAGTCTTGTTTTTATGGCGAATTCGTAGCCTTTTTTGTGGATTTCTAGCGCATCATAACGCGTGACGTTTACCCAAAAATCTAGCGTTTCTGAAAGTCTTTTTACTGCTCCTTTTTTAAGAGCCTCTGTTACTATAAGAGGTTTGCTAAGGTAAGCATAGTCGTATCCGCCGATAAGACAATAATCTCTAAGGGAAATCAGAGAATCTAGATTACTTCTCATGCACAATTCGGCGCCACTTTTTATCAAATCGTAATCTAGCCAATCTGGAATTTTTTGCGTCTGACGGAAAAGATTTTTTACACTTTCTGGAACGTCATCAATTTCCGAAACTCCATTGCGAATGTAATTTTCTATTTCTCTTGAGGCCTCGCTGTATTTTTTGGTAAAATAAACTTCTTTCACCACTTCATCGCCCAAAGTATCTACATGATAGTAAAAATGGGAAAATTTGTTGAAATTCTCGAAATTCACAACGGCGCCAGAAAAATCTATGAGTTGTTTTCCATTTCCGTATTTCCAAAAATGGGTAAAATGTTCTGACTCTTTATAGCGTGGCTGTACTTGCATATTTTCCATCTCTGTATAAATGTACAAGTTTTAAGCCGAAATAGTGGATTGATATTTTCCAGTGCAGAAGGTAGGGAAACAAAAAACATCTATACTGAGAGATTTCCATCTTATTTGTTTTGAAAAAATTAATTTTCTTTATTCATATCTTTTATCATCATGATGGCAAAATATCCAATAATTGCTACGGCTAGTACGATACAGATCCACATAAATAGAGTGGTTTGCCAGAAAGATTTCTTTTTGTTGTTGGCTTTGTTTGGGTTGTCTTTATCTTCTAAAGATGTAAGATTAGTAACAGATGTTTGAGGATAATTTTTGGAAAATTTGATATCAGATTGTGCCAAATCGTAAGTAGGAGCAGATAATTTAGGATCTATTTTCAAAACGTAATTCTCATTGGCTTTAAGATCTGATAGCAAGCTTATAGGAGTTTGCAATAATCCTATTTTCTTAAATTCTAAAGGTGGATTATCTTGGTTATCGATCTCTATTACAAATTCTTTTGCATACAAATGAGATAAAGCAAACTGATTATTTGTTTTGGAATTGATTTTTAAGTTGGCAATAGATTCTTCATACGTATTTTTTTGTTTGCGCTGAATAATCGTTTTGTTGACCAATATTCTAGCATCTCTCAGATAAAAATTGGGTGATTGTATGGTAAAATATATTCCATCTATCACCTGAGGATTTTTAAAAGAAATAGCAATTCTCGTTTTCTTTGTTGTTTTGTCGGTAGTAATTTTTTGTTGAAAATTTTGTAATTCTACTTTGCTTTCTGCCACCGAAAAACTTTTTTCTAGTCCAATTTCTAAAACATTAATTGGAAGAGAATTTTTATCTATAAAATCGAACTTAATGAATTTGTAATTATTAAGAGGAAAAGAAAAAACTCTGCTTACAGATGTTGAACCTGATTCGCTAAGATCTCTCACCACCTGATTATTCACCAAGCCAAACCATTCTAGCTGATCGTTACTTCCGCTGATGCTGTATTTTTTTTCAACCTCCGTATTACCGATTTTTAGGATAAGATGATCTAAATTGAGTTGGCTTTCATTTGAAAGAATAACTGAAGTAGCCACATTGGGAATTGCATTTTTAGAAATAATTCCGAAAGTTTTGTACTGAGAATTTGTGGTGTTTTGATTGAATACCACATAAGGCACTTCATTATTTTTTGCATCAAATATTCTAATGCTACTCAATTTGTTTTGAGTAGCAGAAAGTGCATCTGGTGACAAAATAATCTGATGAAGACCGTTTTCTGCCACAGTATTTATTTTCGCTTCATGCACTTGTGCCCAAGAAAACTGTAGAGCACAAGTAAGGAATAGGATATTAAATATTTTCTTCATCGTTCGAAGTTTTATTTTCGTCTACTACCAATTTTTTTATTTTTTGGTACACGAAAGAAATAATAAGGATAAGGATTCCTAATAGTATAAATGCAATAATTTTTCCGGTTTCAGATGCGTTTGAAATATCAAATAAGAATAATTTCACAATGGTAATACCCAATAATGATAGCGCAATAATACGCAATTGCTTGTTTTGCTTCTTGATTCCCAAAATCAAAAATACAAATGATAATACACCCCACAAAATTGGATATCCAATCTTAATAATTTGGGTTTTTGCATCGCTAAATCGTTCTTCGATGAAGCTTAATTTCTCATAGCTATAGTCGTCAAATTTCCCTTTGATGGCTGGATATGTTTTATTGATTTCTGCAACATCTATAATATGATTGTTGAAAATTAATCCGTGAATCATCACTTCATTACTCAGGATAATAACAACGCATAAAGCGAATGCCCATAAAGTCCATTTGCCTTTGAGCATCACTGGATAATCCTCGTGTACCTTATTTTTTATAATGACATAAAAGAAATAACCCACACAAGCCAATAAAATGTAATGGATAATAAATGCTGTTTTATCCGTAAGATTAAGATTGAAATTTACAATCATTTCTTTTGGAGAAAGCCCAGATAGAGCAGTGATGTACAGGACAATATTAATCAAAGAAAGACCAATACTGATATAATGTTTCTGACTCGCATTAGATTTTAGTAAGAAATAAATAAGCAGTGCAGAAATTACGAAATGATACATTACGGAATAGGAAAGTGCCGAATGCTCGTTTGCAATATGCATTGCAGATTGAAAACTAATTTCAAACATACCTACCAAATATCCAATAAAGATGGCAACAAAAAGTGCTGCAGATTTGTAAAATTGAGAATTAAAATCTAAGATAAATACTTTAGTATTTTCATGCTCTTTTTTCATTAAAAAATAAGTAAAAACAAGTGATGCTACAGCAACCACTCCTGTAATAAAGATCTTATTGATGAATAGCCCTAAATTGGGATCTGGGTGGATGGAATAGCATTGCATCCAATCCATTATAAGACTTACAAGCATTAACAACTGAACCACAATACCACCCAACTTGAAGGTTGAGATTTTTGATTTTTGAGACAACCAGAAAAGTAAAACCGCTTCGCAAGCCCAGAATAGGGTGATGTAATTTCCATTAAATTGAATTGGAATCGTTAATGTAATAAACGTCAGTGTGAGACCTAATAATAAATATATGGCGTTCTTGTTGATCCCGAATTTTCTGTACAAAATAATAGAGAAAATCAGGTTATAAAGTGCCAAGCAAATCGTGAAAAGACCTTTGTAGTGAGGAGTCCAATCGTCTATTATAGTAATCCCCATTCCGAAATAGAAAAAAGTATTGGCCACCATGATGAAGTAATCTAATTTTGAGAAACTTCCTTTGTTTCTCATATTATTAATCACCGTAGCAATACTGAATATCAAGTAAAATGAAGTGGCAAAAAATAATGCGCCACCACTAGGAAAGGTCTGAGAAGGATATTCTTTCCCAATCCAAGCTGAGTAGAGAATCCAAGTAAAGAGGAATGATAATAGAGTAACGATGCTCCATTTTTTGTAGAATGCAATAATAATCATCCCAATATTCAGAATGATAATATAAGTGAAGAGAATCTGATAATTTCCTTTACCTGTGCTTACCATTAACGGAACTGCAAATCCACCAATTAAAGATAAAATTGCCAATTCTTTTCTGTTGTAAGACACCGAAACAAATGCGCTAAATATGGTAATAACCACCATGATGATAAAAGCTACGGTTTGAGAAAATAGCTTATAATCGTGGAAGGCAATACCAATGGTGAGATAAAAAATACTGATAGCGCCAGCCACAAATACCGAACTAAAAGCGGCATAGTTTTTCCTTAATCTATGAGCCACACCCATTACAATAGCACCTGCCAAAATGCCGATTCCTACTCTCGCAGGCTCGTTGATCCAATCTTTATCTATCGCATATTTTACAAAGAAACTAATAACCTGAGTTCGATTGTAAATTTAGAATAAATAGCTTGTGATAAAAGGCAAAAATTAGTATCTTTAAGTTTCTGACATTTAATGATTTAACTAAGATTTGCCTTATGATTTGTTTTGATAAAATTACGGATATTTAT
>NZ_JAZQRK010000005.1:0-4277 GCF_045629545.1 Chryseobacterium sp.
TGGATTATCATAAAACGAATTTACATCTACAAATGTTTCTTTGGCTTGTAATCGGCATATCTCTACACGGTTGTTAATACCAGATAACCATAAAACTACCATACCTCCGGGTGCCATACCTACTGTAAGTTTGGTGTAATTTTCGTGTACAATCATATCACTACCATCTACTCTATCATATCCTTTTCGAAATAGGGCAAGTATTTTGTCATGAGGAAGCTCCGTCTCTACGGTATAGAATTTCTTCTCTGCATAAGCTACATAAGTAAGCGCAAAATAATAAGGTACATCTGCTCCACCTTGCCCACCTTCTGTTCCATCATATTGCCAACCATCTCTAGAAACACCAGTTTTCGGCACTCCACATATCAATTTTTTATTTTTATCTGCAAAATAACCGATATGCACTTCTGTAGGGTATTCTGTAGGTGCAGTAGCTGTAACCATATAAGGAAAACTGTCTTGCTGATTCATATTTTCTTTGTTACAACTTTGCAACACTGTGAATGCCATTATTAAAATAAAAATTTCTTTCATCATTTAAATAATAATTCTGAACAATTAACCTCC
This sequence comes from Chryseobacterium sp., assembly GCF_045629545.1. GTDB lineage: Bacteria > Bacteroidota > Bacteroidia > Flavobacteriales > Weeksellaceae > Chryseobacterium. The sequence goes on from NZ_JAZQRK010000005.1 coordinate 571, forward strand.
AAAAACGCCTTGAATTTTAGATTTAAATAGTGGTATTTCGTCATTTTCACACCTTACAGATAATTTAATATCTTTAAACATAAAAGTAGGTGTAAGTATGATATCTATTGGCTTATTAATATGTTTGCTTTGGAGTGTGTTGAATACCTTTAGAATCTCATCATCATCAAAAATAATAGTGGTGTTATAAAGTGTAAATAATAAAATACTTTTATAAGGAATACCTCTTTTTTTATAATCATTTTTAATTATTGCATCTCCTAAAATTTCCTCCTCTTCTCCATTGAAATATAAAGTATTTTCATAGGTTATATAATCTTTATCGTCATAAGGATTAAGTACAAAACGGTACTGAAAGTGATCTCGATAATTTTCATATTTTTTTATTGGAAGACCACTTTTTGAAATCTCCGACTTGATACTGTCTGGAACAGCTATTTTATACAATTCATCAAAAAATCCTTGTTGTGTTCTTTCATGTGGATTATCATAAAACGAATTTACATCTACAAATGTTTCTTTGGCTTGTAATCGGCATATCTCTACACGGTTATGAAGTCCAGATAACCATAAAACTACCATACCTCCGGGTGCCATACCTACTGTGATAGTAGTATAGGTTTCGTGAACTGTTCTACCAGATTCATCATATCTATCATATCCTTTTCGAAATAGGGCAAGTATTTTGTCATGAGGAAGCTCCGTCTCTACGGTATAGAATTTCTTCTCTGCATAAGCCACATAAGTAAGCGCAAAATAATAAGGTACATCTGCTCCACCTTGCCCACCTTCTGTTCCATCATATTGCCAACCATCTCTAGAAACACCAGTTTTCGGCACTCCACATATTAATTTTTTATTTTTATCCGCAAAATAACCGATATGCACTTCTGTAGGGTATTCTGTAGGTGCAGTAGCTGTAACCATATAAGGAAAACTGTCTTGTTGATTCATATTTTCTTTAGTTTTATTTTGACATGCCCATAAGAAAAAACTCATATAGCATAAATAGAATAGTTTCATATTAATAAATTTTTCGTTTGCGTATTTTGTCTTCTTTTCTTGGCATATTGGTTTGTATAGCTGAATCTAAGTTCCAATATCCATAGGTAGAATTCCAATGAAGATAATGATTTCTTAACTTATGGATAGCAACTTTTTTGGCTTTATCATCATCCAAAGCCAGTAGTATTGGATTATCAACTTTAGGTTTCTTCTCAAAAAAACTATCATCATACTGTATTGGATAGGGAACTCCATTTATATTATCTTTATACAATAGAGGCTGTCCTCCGTTAAAAGCATAAGAACGTAGGTATTTCTTTAAATCTTGTAAAAAACCAATGTTGTTATCAATCCAATTATTAATAAAGTTTTTAAATTCTAATAATTCTATGTTATTTATTAAATCTCCTTTTTTATTACAAAATTCTGCCATAATATGCAAAGGAATATAACTGTACTGATTGCTTACTCTCTGTCTATTGCTACAAAGTGAAAATTCTCCATACAGCACTTTCTCATGGTTGCTATCATCTATTTTGTTACCAAATGCATCGATTACAAATATCTCTTTATCTTTAAACCAACCATGCTGAATAAATTGATTCCTAAGATCTTTTAAAGATAAATAACTGTGAGTAGAATCGATATTTTTGGCAGAATCTGACCATCCTTCTACATATGCTCCACCAACATCGCAATGTACGCCTGGGAATACTAGTTCTGTCCCTCCTTTCTTGCCACTATCGGCTGAAACTTTAGTAACAGACGAAATATCTACAAGGCTAAAATTGGTACGATGCTCATCTGCAGCTATCATATGTACCACATATTGTGCACGGTTAACGTTATCTAACCCTAGATCTTCGTAATCATTCTTTTGTACTACACCATGATGAGGCACTGTGTCATAAATTCCTACAAAACGTACTTTTACTTTTATACTATCATTGTATAAAGCTGCCTCTTCAAGTTTTTGCCCTAGATACCCAAACGGAGGCATATATCTATCTTTATAAACAGGTTGCAAATCATACCCTTGTATATCTTCTATGATACCCATTACTTTACCTGCAATACTTTTTTTGGGAATGTAAGCTCCTGCAGTTACAACGTGTACGAAGTGCCGAGCAGCAGCAGCTCCTCTGCTAAAGCCAAAAACATCTATAGTTATATTACCAATTTCTTCTGTACTTTTAATTCCCTTAATATTTTTTATCATATCATCAATTGCCAAGCGTACCTTTTTCTTTATACCAGATTTTCCCATACCTACAGCTTTACCAGGAATATCATCGCCTTTATATTCATTTTTATCTAATCTACCTGTAGCTTCATTGGGTCTTGTATTAGAGCCAATACCTTCAGTATATACTTTAAATATTTTATCATTCAAATTATCCTTATAGTTTTTAAAAAGTATTGCGGGATTGGAGAGATCATTTTCATAGCTAGAACTTCCTTTAGAAGGATCTCCTTTCACTGCACCTCCTTTTTCATTATAAACTTCTTTAGTATCTGCATCATTAAGTATTAGCCCTGTGTTATTTGTAGGCTTTGTACCAGTAGCAGCTTGTCTTAGTTCAGTATTGTACATATTATTAAGAGTACCATCCAAGAAAACACCAAATGTAAAATCAACAGATTGTTTTTTTGTTTTAGCAACTGATTCTGGCTTTCCTACAACAACAGGATTATTAGTAGGTTTAGGTTTCACCAATTGGGTAAGCTCATTTTTAATCTTGAGCTTAATTTTATCTTCGATACGATCCAATGAATTGAAGTAGATTACCTGTGCATAAAATTCATGTTCAGATTCATCTATATAATCTTTATCATTTAGTGTTTTTTGATATAGAAGTCGTTTAAACCTATTTTGAAAATATAAAAGGGTTGACGAAATTTGTGTTGCCAAACATACTCATTTCAAAACCAACCCTCATGTACAGTGTACTTGACAAATATATAATAAAAAGTGAAATTGTTCCTTATTTACCCTTAGCAAAAAGGGGTTTTCAAGTGACAGTTCCTCTTGAAGAAATAGTAAATGCTGTTCTTTATAAGTTAAAAACGGGTGTTCAATGGCATCAATTGCCAGTAAAGTCATTATTTGATGATGATTTGTTGAGCTGGCAATCTGTTTATTACCATTATCGCAAATGGTGTAAAACAGACGTTTTGAAGAAAAGTTGGATTCGTATTTTAGAAAAGAATAAATCAAAATTAGATCTTTCGAGTGTTGATTTTGATGGTAGTCATACCTCTGCAATCAGAGGTGGCGAAGAAGCAGAATATCAAGGTAGAAAGAAACGTAAAACAACAAATGCACTGTATTTGAGTGACCGCCAAGGATTACCTTTGGCTATTTCAAATCCGGTGGCTGGTAACCACAATGACTTATATAACATAGAAGCTCAGTTTGAAGTAGTAACAGGCACATTAGAACAAGCAAATATTCCAGTTGAAGGACTTTTCTTAAATGCCGATGCAGGTTTTGATTCTAAAGAGTTTAGGCTGTGTTGTGTGAAAAAAGAAATAAATGCAAATGTTTGTTTCAATAAAAGAAATGGAGATGCGGATAGAGATGAACATTTTGATCAATTGCTTTATAGCCAGAGATATAAAATTGAACGAACAAATGCTTGGATGGACAGTTTTAGATCATTGCTTAATAGGTTTGATACATCTGTAGCAAGTTGGTTAGG
>NZ_JAZQRK010000006.1:0-10925 GCF_045629545.1 Chryseobacterium sp.
AATGATTAAATTTTTAGATCTACAAAAGATAAATATGCTTCATCAGGATGAAATTGAAGCAAGATTATTAAATACATTCCGTTCGGGTTGGTATTTGTTTGGGAATGATTTAAAATTATTTGAAAACAATCTATCCAAATATATTGAAAGTACAAATGCTATCGGTGTAGCTAATGGTTTGGATGCACTGCGTTTGATATTTAGAGCATATATCGAGTTAGGGGTAATGAAAGCTGGTGATGAGGTAATAGTTCCAGCAAATACTTACATAGCTTCTATATTAGCCTTGTCTGATAACGGTTTAATTCCGGTATTAGTAGAGCCAGATATTACTACATTTAATATAGACATCAACAAGATTGAAGGAGCAATTACGGATAAAACGAGAGCAATCCTACTCGTTCATTTGTATGGACGAGTTGTTTTTAGTGACCAATTAAAAGATATTGCTCAGAATTATAATCTTAAGATTGTAGAAGATAATGCACAGTCCATAGGAGCAAGTTGGAAAGGAATAAAAACAGGTAATCTTGCTGATGCTGCTGGTTTTAGCTTTTACCCAGGTAAGAATCTTGGTGCATTAGGTGATGCTGGTGCTGTGACAACTAATGATGATGCTTTGGCTGTAACGATTCGTGCTATTGCAAACTATGGTTCTAATCAAAAGTATGTTAATTTATACAAAGGATTAAACTCAAGATTGGACGAAATTCAGGCAGCTGTTCTTGATGTCAAATTAAAATATATTGATGAGGAGAATACTATTCGTAGAAATATTGCTAAACGTTATATAGATGGTATTATTAATGCAAAAATAATTCTACCTATAAAGCCAGATGACGATAGTGAACACGTATGGCATGTCTTTGTAATACGTTGTAAAGATCGTAACCAATTGCAACAATATTTAACAGATAATGGTGTGCAAACAGTTATTCACTATCCTACGCCTCCTCATAAACAAGAGGCATATCGTGAATTGAACAATCTCTCCTTCCCGATTACCGAAGAAATACATCATGAGGTATTAAGTTTACCAATTAGTCCTGTATTGACGGATGATGAAGTTTCTCAAATTGTAGAATTAGTTAACTTGTTTTAATGGAAAATCTTAAGGCTAACAGGAGGTATTTTGAGAAGTGTATAAAAATAGCTCATCTCTTATTTCAAGAAGGTTTATATGAAGACTGTGCTCAATATATTCAAAAGATTGGACAATTCGCTTGGTTGCATCATACGGGATATTATGCAAGTCGAAGTTTAGAATATCTTTTATTTCTTATTAGTTCTAAATTACCTGTTATTGATAAAGATAAAATTAGATTAAGAAGTAGGTCTAATGAACATCAATTAAAAATTTTACATGTTTTTTCTGAAATTTATACATTTGGAGGTCATAGCAAATTATTATTTAAATGGATTAATATAGATTCTCAAAATAAGCATTCAATTCTATCGACAAGACAACCCATAAATGAAATTAAAAATGTAGCTACTTCTTTCCATTCTCGGAGTGATATTGATTTATATACTGTGATTAATAATTCAATATTGGAGTCTGCGAACTTACTAAAGGATATTTTATATAAAGATTTTGATATTATAGTACTACATACTCATCCTAATGATGTGATTAGTAATATTGCTTTTTCTGATCCAAATATTGATATTCCAATTGCATATTTGAATCATGCTGATCACGTATTTTGGTACGGAGTTAGTATTTCAGATTGTGTAATACAGATCCGTGAAGCAAATATCGAGCTGGATAAAGAGCGGAGAGGACTTTTAAATCAATATTTCCTTCCGATTCCAATTCGTAAAGATGAATATCAGGTAAAAAAAAATAATAGTGATTTTATAAACTTAGTTACAGTTGGAACTGATTATAAGTACAATCCTGTAGGTGATTATAATTTTTTTGAAGAGGCACTATCTATTGTTAGTAAATATGATAATGTCATTTTTAATTTTGTAGGTATAAGCCCTTCTTCTGATTTTGCTTTAAAGTATTCACATGAAAGAATTGTTTATCATGGTGTATTACTTCCAGATGAATTAAATATTTTCTTAAATAATATGGATTTATACATAGAAGGTTTTCCGATACCTTCTTTTACCGCTTTGTTAGAGCCTGCAATGAAAGGTATACCTTTTGTGTTACATTATAATCCATCTAATTTACTGCGTTTGTTTAAAGATAATATTGATTCTTATATTTTTTATCCAAAAACTATTGTGGAATGGAGAGATAATGTAGGAAAGTTGATATTAAACGAGCCATATAGGGATCAGGTTGGTAAAAAACAATTTGCATATGTAAACAGAATCTTTGGTGAAGATTCTTGGTTATTAAATTTAAATTTTTTTTATCGTAAAGTTATAAGTACTAATAAATCCAGCTTTTCTTTTAGCGAGGAGAATAATTTATTTGAGGGGAGAGACGAAAAAGAGTTATTAGGTGTACATAATATAGGTATTGATCATTTTACATATACTAGAGAGCTTTCATTAAAGAATAGACTATATGTCTTATATTGTTATAAATATAGAACTGAATTTGTTTTTTCAGAAGGTTGGAAGATATATATTAGATCGACTTTTTTATTTAAAATACTTAGAAAATTATTAAAAAAATAGATTTAAAGATGATTTCAGTAATAATTCCTAATTATAATCACGCTTCATTTTTGATTGATAGAATCAATTCAGTATTGAATCAAACATATCAAGATTTTGAGCTCATAATTTTGGATGACTGTTCTAAGGATGAGAGTATTAGTGTTATTGAGGGATTTCGTAATCATCCAAAGGTATCACATGTTATTTATAATAAACAAAATTCAGGTTCTCCTTTTCAACAATGGAAAAAAGGAATAGAATTAGCATCTGGTGAATGGATCTGGTTGGCGGAGTCCGACGATGTAGCAGAGCCTACATTTCTAGAAACAATGATCGAAAATATTAAAAAATCGGACAATGTAGTTCTTTCTTATTGCGCCTCTGAGTCAATAGATGCTTTTGGTAATAAAAATGGAAAAAATACTTGGGCTAACAGTGTTAGTGATAGAAACTGGGATAATAATTTTTTGAATTCAGGAAAGACTGAAATTATTACTCAATTGTTTTATAAGAATACAATCCCAAACGCTAGTGCAGTAGTTTTTCAGAAAGATGCGATAGATTTTAGTGTTTTTGAGACTATTGTTAAAATGAAATTTACTGGTGATTGGATGTTTTGGGTGTCTATTCTACAAAAGGGAGATGTTGCCTATGATCATCGTTTATTAAATAACTTTAGATATCATGATTCATCCACTCGGAGTTGGAAATCTAAAGAAATGGAATTAAAACGTTTTGAGGAATGTTTAATAGTTATGAGAGCTATTAAAGAGAGATATAAATTGCAGTGGGATTATAGAAAACACATCTGGATTATAGATGAATGGATTGTCAAATCGCAATCATTTAATCAATCAAGATTTAAGGTGTTTAACAAGTTATTTCCAATATCATATAATCTTGTAGTTTTTCTTAAAAAAATAAAGCAATTATCTATACGATATTTGTAATAAGAATATTAGGTGTATCTTTTGTATTAATCAATGATTAGGAGAAGTGATGTTAAATTTCACGAAACAATATAGCTTTTTATTTAATACCAATTTTAAGAGATAGATTTTGAAACTTATTACAGAAATTAATTTTACCATATGATAGATCGAATAAAAAGATTTTTGAAGTTTCATTTTGATTTATTTCGATGTAGAACTCCTGAAGTATTTGGATTTTCCTCCTTTGTATGGGGGAATGTAGCTCCATTAACTGATGTTGAAATACCTAAGATCATTTGGATTTACTGGGATGATGAGATTATTAAATCTAAAACAGTTTTGGTCTGTATTGATGCAATTAGAAATATGCATACTGAATACGAAGTGCGATTGTTAAATAAATATACAATAGATAAATATATAAAATTTGATAAACAGGTTGTTGGAAATCTTCCCTTAGCAAATAAATCAGATTTAATTCGATTAAAATTATTGTCCAAATATGGTGGAATTTATTTAGACGCAAGTACATTGTTATTAGAAAAATTAGATTGGATTTTAGAATTAAATAGTATTAATGGAACAGATGCTGTTGCATATTATACAGATGAAAATACAAAGGATATGAATTATCCTGTAATTGAGACTTGGTTATTAGCTAGTATTCCTAATTCTAAATTTATTAACGATTGGTTAATAGAATATGAAAAATGTTTGTCAAGTTCTAATCCTAATGAATATTATAAGGATTCAAATTTGTTTGATTATAAATCTATTCCATTAGATGTATCTTATTATAAGTGTTATTTCTCCGCACAGACAGTAATTCGTAGAAGTCAGAATTATAGAATTAGTTTAATCTGTGCAGATACAGATGCTTTTTTGTATTCTTTAGCAATTTCATATAAGTGGAGCAATATCGCACTAGCCGAAATATTATTATTGAATGATGTTAATGCTACTTTGCCCCGAGTTGTTAAGATAATTAATGGATCACGTATAACCCTAGATCATTATATTGATATAAATAATTTTAAACGCAATTCATTAATTGGACGTCTAATTGATAATAGAAGTTAGGGACTTTTAATTCTATATCAGAATTTGTTTACGTGTTATTGTAAATGGATAATAGTTGGTAGATAAGTTCATATTATAAATTTAAAGTATGTTGAAAATATTGCACGTTGTTACTAGGATAGATGTTGGAGGTATTTCAACATTAATTTATAATTATTATCAACATCTAGATAAATCAAAAATAAATTTTGAAATAGTTAGTATAGATACTGGTCATAAGCAAGGTTATCACGATAAATTTGAAGCTTTAGGTATTAAAATTTACTATATGCCACAAAATTTAATTAAAAGAGCTTTATTCTTTACAGATCTTTTGAAGAGTCATAAGTATGATATAGTTCATAGTCACATTGAAGTGCAGTCGGCACTTTATTTACTTCTAGCTAGGTTAAATGGTATTAAAGGTAGAATTGCCCATGCTCATATGTCTATAGAACATCGAGGATTTAAAAATACTATTATGAGATTTCTATTGAATAGAGTAACTACTTTAGGTTTTGGTGCAAGTGAATTATCTCTTCAATCTGTTTTTGGAATGGATGAGTCAAAATATCGTATAGTATTGAATAATGCGATTGATTTAGATTTGTTTTCCTTTAATAACAAAATTCGTGAGGAATATAGAAATGATCTTGGTTTATCTGATAAGCTTGTTTTGGGATTTGTAGGGAGATTAACATACCAGAAAAATTTGAAATATTTAGTTAAAGTATTTGTGCAAGTGGCAAAAGTTAATAAAGACACTGTGTTATTAATTATCGGTGATGGCGAAGATAGTGGTATTTTGTTGAGCGAAATTGAAAAGCACTCCTTATTAGATAAATTAGTATGGTTGAAATCAAGAGATGATGTCCATAAATTATTAAATTCGATGGATGTATTGTTATTACCTTCAAGATCTGAGGGCTTACCACTTGTGCTTGTCGAATCTCAAGCTAATTCATTACAATCTGTTGTCTCAGATAGGATTACACAAAGGGTAAATATAACACCATGTATTCATTATTTACCCATTAATGATAAATACCTTAACAGCTGGACGAAGTTAATAACTGAGATAGGACATTCATATAAACGTATAAGAACGGATCTAATGCTTACAGAGCAGCACTTTAATGTAAAGATCGAAGCAAATAATCTAATGAGTTTATATCATTTATCTAAATCTATCAATTGATATGAAGTATATTCCGATAGTTGTTGCTTTTACTCCGAATTATGTAATTCCGGCTGTAACAACGATTTTGTCAATTTTATCGAATAGTCAGGCTACAGACAGGTATCAAATCATCTGTTTGCTGACAGAGGATTTACCTAAGGACATACAAACAAGTTTATTAAATTGGGAAGAGGAAAGATTAGAATTTGTATTTATAAATTTATCAGGCAAATTAGAAGGTATATACATAGATGAACGATATACCGCTGCTGCTTCTTATAGATTATTGTTGCCTGAAATCTTACCAAGCTATAAATCCGTTATTTATTTAGATTGCGATGTCATTGTTCGCACTGATATTGCAAAGTTATATCGTGATACGGATTTAGAAGACTACTATTTAGCGGCCGTTTATGAAGCTACATTAGATTTTCAGATTCCATATTTGAAAGAGATTGGATGTGAACCAGGTGAGTATATCAATTCGGGTTTTTTGATTATAAATTTAGAGCAAATGCGTCTTGATAATATAATGCCTTCGTTGATTAGTACGGCTAATAATGCTAATTCAGCTTTTCCTGACCAAGATGCTTTAAACATTGTGTGTAAAGGTAATATTTTAGGATTGCCACCAATCTATAACAGCATTCGTACGTATTTCTTACCTCAATATAAAACAGATTTTCTAAAATATTATACGGATAAGGATTGGGATCATGTTCAAATTAGCGGAAATATTCATTATACAGGTTCAAAACCATGGAATGGTTATACTATAGAATTTGTTACTTGGTGGAGTTATTATGAACAATTGCCTGATTTTATAAAAAAAATAGGCTCTGTAAAATCAAAAGTTAGATTTTTTGGAAAAATACTTAGTTATACTATGGCTAGGAGAGGTTTTGTTTTTATCCAAAGTATGTATAGAAAATTTAAATAGAATTAATCAAGCTTCTAATTTATATGATTGGAAATATATAAATAATGAATATGAAACATGCATATCTTATCATAGCACATAATGAGTTTGTAATCTTGCAAAATCTTATAAATTCTCTGGATGATTCTCGTACGGATATCTATATACTCTTTGATAAGAAAGTGAAAGAATTACCTATCCTTTTTTCTACTAAATCAGAGTTAATTATTTTAGAGAGTAGGGTTAATATCTATTGGGGTGATTATAGTTTAGTTCAAGCTGGAATGCTTCTTTTTAAAGCCATTGTTAATAAAAATTATAGCTATTGCCATCTTATATCAGGTGTACATTTGCCACTTTATTCTCAAGATTTTTTGCATAAATATTTTCAAGAAAAATATCCTCAGCAAGTTTTTTCACCGATTTCATTTAACCCTGCAGAAGTTATCATGCGATTGAAACGGAGGAGTTTTTTTATAAAATATCATAAACACCCTAATTCTTTTATAAGCAGATATTCTCAATATTTATGGGTTATTGCATTAAAAATTCAAAAATTATTGAATATAAAAAGAGATCGATATAAAGAATATTGTAAGTTCTCAAATTGGGTAAGTATTACGCAAGAAGCAGTGAATTATTTAATAGAAAATGAAAAATCTATTCAAAAGAATTTTAAATATGCTTTTTGTGGTGATGAGTTTTATATACCTACTACTTTAAAAAATGCAACAATACCTTTTGAATTTTCGATAGATGAAAGGTTATTATATCAAAATTTTGAAAATACCAATACTACTGTGATTAAATATGAAGAGTTTGGTATAATGATGGATAAAGAATCGTTATTTGCACGAAAATTTTCAGCGCATTCAATAGACCTTGTAGACAAAATAATGGAAAACTATAAAAATAGATAATATGTTCAAAATGGCTAGTTTCCCAATTGTTAATAATCTATGGTCATATATACGTGAGCAAAAGATATTAAAGAAGCACAAGGAGGTAAGTGATTTTTGGAAACCAATAATAGCATCTTACTTTAGAAAAGAACTTCCTATTTATGAGGTGAATAGCAAGAAAAAAATGTCTAATGAAAAAATAATTTGGCAATATTGGGGACAAGGTATTGATGGCGAACTACCCGAAGTTATTCAAGCTTGTTTTGCTTCTGTGGATAAACATAAAGGTGATTGGACTGTTATTCGCTTGGATGATAAAATGATTTCTGAATATATAGAGTTTCCAGAATATGTTTATCAGAAAATTGATTGTGGAATTTTTAATAAAACAATTTTCTCTGATTTACTACGTTTAGCTTTACTCAAATTGTATGGTGGTGTATGGCTTGATGCTACTATATATATGACGGGTAGTATTCCTGAAAATTTAGCGTCTCAAGATTACTTTATGTATCAAAGGGATAATGAAGAAATACATAAGTCATTTTGGAAAAATTCATATGCCTATTATTGGAATTGGGATCCCAAATTTAAGGTTAATGTATTAAATAGTATTTTTTTTGCTAAAAAAAATGGAGTAGTAATAAACACTTTACTGGATATAATGTTGTATTACTGGGCTACACAGCTTAATATCAAAGATTACTTTTTTTTTCAAATATTATATGATGATTTAATGAAAGGCTATCTACAAGATCAAAAATGTATCTTAATAAGTGATGTTAAGCCTCATATTATTCAAACTAAGATCAATGGTGAATATCCTTATAGCACTATTGATGTAGCAATAGCAGACTGTAACTTACATAAAATGTCTTACTTCAAAGGTTTAGCTTTGAATAATTTTAAATCTTTTGTTAATAGAAGTAAATCCTTTAAAAATTAATTTACGCATGAAACACGCTTATTTAATATTAGCACATAATGAATTTGATTTATTGAATAAGTTGATTGCTGTTCTTGATGATGCAAGAAATGATATTTTTATTCACTTTGATAGTAAAGTAAATACCTTGCCTATAATAGAATGTAATTTTTCAGGTCTTTATATTCTAGAAGATAGAGTAGATGTACGCTGGGGTGATGTCTCTGTCGTTTCCGCAGAATATAAGCTATTTCAAAAAGCATCGCAAAAAGCTAATTATTCCTATTATCATTTGCTGTCTGGTGTTGACATGCCATTGAAAAGTCAGGATTATATTCATAATTTTTTTAAGAAAAATCAGGGTAAGGAATTTGTGGGATTTTATCAACAAGATATTACAATAGAAACGGAACTAAGGGTTCGCAAATTTCATTTGTTTCCTCATGATTTTAGAGCTGATACAAGTATTGTAGGTTTAATAAAAAAGATAGTTCGTGCAGTTACGATTCGATTACAGTATTTAATTGGGTTTAGTAGAAATAAGGACATAGACTTCAAGAAAGGAACACAATGGATTAGTATTACCCATGATTTTTTGGAATTGATTATTCAAGAAAAGGAAAATGTATTGGAGATTTATAAAAATACTTTTTGTGCTGACGAGATTTTTATTCAAACCTTATGTTGGAATTCGGTGTTTAAAGCTAATGTCTTTAACATAGATGATGAAGCTCAAGGTAGTCAACGTATGATAGGATGGAATAATAACATGATTATTGAATGGGAGGGGAAAGATTTTGAACGATTGATAGATTCAAATCTTCTCTTTGCACGAAAATTTTCAAGTAATAAAATGGAAGTTGTAAATCGCTTAATTAAATATATTAAGTAATACATAATTAGATTTTTTATATGAATATATTTAGAAAATGGTCCGTGTATCTCCGTTATACTTTTTTTAAAGTGATTCTTCCGTTCCCTAAAATTATATCAAATGAAGATACGTTGGATTTATTAATTAATTCTGGAAAATCAATAGTACGCTATGGTGATGGCGAATTTCATATGCTTGGAAAGACTGAGGATATCGGATTTCAAGTGATCAATATAGATTTATCACAACGTTTAAAAGAGATTCTTGTCAGCGATAATCCAAATTGCATTATTGCATTGCCGATAGGATTAAATGCCGTGAAGGGATTTAATCCTGTTGGAGAATATTTTTGGAAACAATTTATTGTTTTTCACTATAGAAAATATATACAATATTTCGATTTTAAGAAAACATATGCTAGTGCTAATGTCACAAGACCTTATATGGACTTTAAAGACCATAGTAGTACACAGAAATTTTTTGATCGAATGAAAGTTCTTTGGAATGATAAGAAAATATTAATTGTAGAAGGGGAAATGAGTAAATTAGGTGTAGGTAATGACTTATTTGCAAATTCCAAATCTATTCATAGAGTCATTACTCTATCACAAAATGCATATAAAATATATCCACAGTTACTTGAAGCCTGTCAAGCTCTCGTAAAGGATTATGATTTGATATTAGTTTCTTTAGGACCTACAGCTACTGTGCTAGCCTATGATTTATGTGATTTCGGTACACAGATCATTGATATTGGTCATGTCGATTTGGAGTATGAATGGTTTGTTAGGGGGGAAAAGGAAAAAGTGCCAATTGATGGTAAGCATATAAATGAACTTGGTTATGATATCGAGTATCAATCTAGTGTAGACACTGATTATTTACAACAGATTATTTTAAAAGTTGTTAAATAATTTTTTATTAATCATTAAGATATGAAACTACCGCTTATTTCTATAATTGTTCCTGTATATAATGCAGCTCATCTCATCGATAGATCCTTGGTGTCCCTTCAATCGCAATCTTATAAATCTTTAGAGATTATATTTATCGATGATGCTAGTACAGATGATAGTGCTTTAGTTTTGATGAAGTTTAAGGAAGATATGCTGAATTCCAATCCTACTTATACAATCAAAATTCTCAAACATACTGCTAATAAAGGCGTTGCTGCCGCACGTAATACGGGCTTGTCGGAAGTAACAGGTGAATATATTTACTATTTAGATGCGGATGATTTCTTAGCTAATGATGCTATTAATATGCTTGTTAATAAAGCTATTTCTTCAAGTGCTGATATTGTTGGTTGTAGTTGGGTTTTGCAATTTGAAAAGAATGGACGTATAATGAACCAACCTAATCCAGCAACAACTGATCATGCAATTGAATATATGTGTAAAGGAGTGATGCGATGGAATTTATGGTTGTTTTTAGTGCGAACAGATTTATATCGCAAGCATGATATAATGTATTTTCCAGGCCAAAATATGGGTGAAGATATGATGGTGATGT
>NZ_JAZQRK010000007.1:0-88825 GCF_045629545.1 Chryseobacterium sp.
GGAATAAAACAATGGCTAGAAAAATATCATTATCGAAAGCATCAAGGAATTAATAATAAACCACAAAATAAATACACCAAAGCAGCTTAAAATCCAACTAAGAAATACTAATTTTTGGTCCAGTGAAACGAGGGTAAATTAGATAAAACTTTTTTCATAAAATTATTTTTTGAATTATATCGTAAAGAAAACAAAATCTTCACCTTAGCAAAATAATTCTTATACATAAAATAAAAAAGTCCCTAATAATTTAATATTAGGGACTTTTTGTTGCTATTTCGAATAATTCTCAAAAAACAATGGGATACTCTCTATTCCTTTATAGAAATTGAATAATCCGTAATGTTCATTTGGAGAATGTATCGCATCCGAATCTAAACCAAAGCCCATCAGAACGGACTTCGCTCCTAGTACTTCTTCAAACATTGCTGTGATAGGGATACTTCCACCACTTCTGTACGGTAACACTTCTTTACCAAAAGCAGTTTCCATCGCTTTCTTAGCTGCTAAAAACTCCTTAGTATCACTTGGCAAAACGTAAGGCATACCACCATGATGAGGCGTTACTTTTACCTTTACGTTATCTGGAGCTATTTTCTGGAAATACTTTGTGAACTTCTCTGTGATTTCTTGTGGCGTTTGGTAAGGAACCAATCTCATAGAAATTTTCGCAGAAGCTTTGGACGGAATTACTGTCTTTGCTCCTTCTCCTGTGTAACCTCCCCAAATACCGTTACAATCTAATGTTGGACGAATAGAAGTTCTTTCTAAAGTAGTGTAACCTTCTTCACCTTCCACATCATTTAAGCCAATAGATTTTTTGAATTCTTCAGGATTATCTTTTAGCTTATTCATTTCTGCTCTTTCTTCAAGAGAAACATCTTCTACATTATCGTAGAAACCATCTATTGTTATTTGCCCATCGTCATCAATCAATTTAGCAATCATTCTAGAAAGTACATGAATAGGATTAGGAACCGCTCCACCATATAACCCAGAATGCAAATCTCTGTTTGGTCCTTCCACTTCCACTTCCACATAACTAAGACCTCTAAGACCTGTAGTTACAGTAGGTTGCTCGTTGCTGTAGATATGCGTATCTGAAATAAGGATACAATCGCAAGATAATTTTTCTTTAAATTCGTTTACAAAATCGCCTAAACTTACAGAACCAATTTCTTCTTCACCTTCCAAGATAAATTTTACATTACAAGGCAAAGTATTGGTTTTCATCATCGCTTCAAAAGCCTTCACTTGCATGAAAAACTGTCCTTTATCATCTGCAGATCCACGTGCGAATATTGCTCCTTCTGGGTGAAGCTCAGTTTTCTCAATATAAGGTTCGAAAGGTGGTTTTTTCCAAAGTTCTAATGGATCTGGTGGTTGCACATCATAATGTCCGTATACCAAGATGGTAGGCAAATCTTTGTTGATCAATTTTTCTCCATATACGATAGGATACCCTTTAGTTTGGCAAATCTCAACATTATCTGCGCCAGCAGTTTTAAGAAAATCTGCGCATTTTTCAGCACATAATAGTACTTCAGATTTGTATGCAGGATCTGCAGATATAGAAGCAATTTTTAAGAGTTCAAACAATTCATCTACGAAACGCAACTTGTTGTCATCGATGTATTTTAATGTTTCTTGCATTATAAATTTAATTTCTATAAAATTAAAAAAAATGTATTGCTACCGCAAACAAAAACCAAATAATATCACTCTTCCCTTCTTGATTGATTAAACGGTATTGATTTTCAGTGGCAATCTTGCTCTCTGGATAATATAAAACAAAAAATCCTGCACCGCTGCAAGATTTTTATTTATATTTTTATTCAAATGTTTAGTTTCCTACCTTCGCAGAATCAGCTTTCTTAGCTACTACACTATCCGCTTTAGGAGCTACGTCATGGTTAGCCTCTGCACCGTGCTTTGCTTCCTCACCGTGAGACTGACCTTCTAAGCCAACCTGTTTGTCGTCCGAATATCTTTCTTGACCTTCTTCCATCATGATAACACTTTTATTACCACCAGCTTGAATTTTCTTACAACTTACTGCAACTGTTGCAATTGCTAAACATATAATTAATTTTTTCATGTCTAAATTTTAGATTCCTCAAAAGTATGAAATATTGCATTTTTTAGCAACATTTTTATACTGATTTTAGTATTAATTTCCCTTTTTTTGATTGTGTAAAAATAAGATATTGGTTTCCTCCATCTTTTATTCCGTATTTCTTCTTTATTTCATCAGGTTTTAAAGGGTAATTTTTGGCAATAATATTATATTTATCTTTCTTTTTAATTTGTTTTCCTTCTATAATTGCCATTTCAAAAACTCGTCCAGGAAACTCCTTATTCTCTATTGTAGAAGTATAGATATGAGTGTTCGGATGTAATTTTTTGAGGTTAAACTTTTCAGCAATAAGATTAAAAATACCTGCTTTCAAGATTGTATTATTAGGTATATAGATGTATTTTTCAGGTTCAGAAAAAGTGACAGAAACACTTTCCTCGTCTCCAAAATTGAAATCAAAAGTTGCATCTTCACTTTCTAAGTTGATGCAATGACAGGTTATCCCACTATATCCTTCCCCAGACACCGTAAGTACAATCTCTTTAACATCGTTTTTTATGGCGATAATATCAATTCTGGCTAGGTTTTTTACCTCAGACACTACGTACTTCAAATCGATAAGTGGAGATAGTTTGATAACCACTTTTTTTGATATTGTTGTAAGTTGATCCTGAATTTCTAAAATATTGGGTGAAAGATCCTCCAAAAGGAAAACCTTATTTTTATTGCTGTCTCTTCTGGCAGGATCCAAATAGGCGACATCAAATGTTTTGTTGGTATTGCCAAGAAAGTATTCTAACTTCTGGTTTACAAATTCTGCCTTACGTCCTAACACCGTCCAATTGTGCTGCACTATATCCAATAAGTCTGCATTTTGTTCTACTAGGGAAATATCATTAAAATTTTTGGATAAATAATAGGCGTCAATTCCGAAACCTGTAGTAAGATCGATAAATGAATTACCATGCAAGAAATCTGCTTTATAAAGTGCTGTTTTGTCAGACGATGACTGTTCTAAACTCAATTGAACAGGAAAAACAATATTTTCTTGTAACAAGTAAGGAAATTTTTTACGAGCAACATTTTTACCCTTTATTTGTTGTACAATTTCTAGCATCGTTACGTTTTCAAAAGGAGATTTTTTAAGTAATAAAGAATGCAAATCTGATTCTAGATTTGCATTAATATATTTTTGAACGTCGATATTTAAAAGAGATTCATTCATTTATTCAAACATTTCTGCCCAACGTACAGGTTTTATTTCATTTTGATTATAAAGTTCAGAAATTGATTTCTTTACTTCTAATTTTGGATACATATTAACCCCAATGAGCTTTATTTTTCCCTCTTCTATCCAGCATTGTTCTGCAGTTGCTTGTTGATAAATTTGAAGTTGAATTTTTCCACTTTCCAAAGATTGTAGATAGCCTCCAGCTTCTTCTATTTCAATGAAATATTGCCAAGATTTTTCGGCAATTTGCTTGGTGATATCTTCTATATAAAAGCTACCATTAGAAGCGTCATCAAATACATTGATAATACTCTCATAGGCTAAGACAATCTGTTGTTTGAAAGATATTTCCTCTGCAAGATCTGAAGGCTTAGAAATCTGATAATTATTGCTATATACTGCATCTGCACCCCCAATCATTGCTGATGCCAACTCTAAGGTAGAACGAATCAAATTATTTTCAGAATCTACAATAGACTTATTTCTAAGTGAAGTTTCAGCAAAAATATAAGGTACTTGGTCCAATCCGTATTCTTTTGATAGTTGGTTAAAAACCAATTTCAGCGCTCTAACTTTAGCCATCTCGAAGAAATAGTTTCCTCCGATAGCTACTTTAAATATCAATTTATTTAAAATAGATTCGCCATAAGCTTCTACCAATTCTTTGGTTTTAGCCAATGCAATGCCCAATTGTTGATGGATTGAAGCTCCGGAATTTTGATGCAAAGAGATATCAATCGTAATATTTCTATCGAAATTTTTCGCTAACAATTCTTTTACCAATTGATCATTTATCGTAGCAGATGACTCTTCAAAAACATCAATCAGAGAATAGTAATTACAGTGATCTTCTACGAGGATATGTTCTGCCAACTTTTTATTGTTGATGAAAAATACTTTATCAGTTAAACTTTCTACATTTTCATTAAGTAAAAATGCAAAAACGTCATCTTCCAAACTCTCATGAAAGTTGGCTACCAAATGGGTACTATCTTCTACTTTTGGTAAATTATTTAACGGCTGAGAAACCTTGTTATAAAAAGGTTTTATCGTTATTCCCTCTAAATTTGATTGACTAAGAATAGGATAAATATCTTCTGTTTTCAGTTGTTTTTTTACTAAATTTTCCCAATCGGAAAAAGTATCATTGTTTGACATTATGTGGATAGTTATCGTTTATATTTTTTTAAAATTCTGAAGAAGTTGATGAGCAAAAAATAACTATTTGCCAATTTTTGTACTATCTACAACTAGAATAAAAATTTCTTCATTGGGTTTCTTCATAAAGTAATTTTCTCTGGCATATTTTTCCTTTTCGGATTTATTATTCATCAGTTTTTTATAGAATGTATCATTTTTTTCGTATTCTGTTTTATAATAATCCAATTGTTCCTCATACTTATTTATTTCACCATTCAGCTCATTAATAACCAAAAATGAAGTTTTATCGAAAAATACCATCCATACCAAAAAAAGACAAATGGAAATAACATACTTATTCAGAATATATTTCTGAATAAATTTCATCGTTTCCGACTTGGGTTTGATGTCTTTAATTAGTTCTTTTTCTGCCATGTAGCGTTAGTGTTTTCGTAATGAGTTTTTAATAACTGTAGTTAAAAAATCAATGGCTACAGAGTTTTGTCTCATATTTGGGATAATAAGGTCTGCATCATTCTTGGAAGGTTCTATAAACTCTTGATGCATGGGCTTCAATGTTGTTTGATAACGGTGCAACACTTCATCTAGGTCTCTTCCTCTTTCCTGAGTATCCCTCTTTATTCTTCGGATAAGTCTTTCGTCAGAATCTGCATGTACGAATACTTTAAGGTCAAATTCCTTAAGTAATTCTTTATTGGTAAGTACCAAAATACCTTCTACTACAAGTACATTTTTGGGTTCTACTCTTACATGATCTCCAGTTCTAGAGTGAGTCACAAAACTGTAAACTGGCTGTTCTATAGCCTCATTATTTTTTAATGCTTTTACGTGTTTTATCAATAAATCAAAATCGATGGATTTTGGATGATCATAGTTAAGCGCCTCTCTTTCTGCAAGGGTTAAACCTTGATTATCGTGATAATAATTATCCTGAGAAAGAATATTCATCCCTTCGATATCTAGTTGTTGTATTATTTTGTCAACAACTGTAGTTTTGCCGGATCCTGTACCTCCTGCAATTCCTATTACAAGCATTATAAAATAGTTTGTACAAAGATACATATTTAGATGAAAGTACATAAAATAATGGAAGTTGAAATCTCAATTTATTTAATTATACTATAGATTTTTTGAATTTTGAATCTAATCGATTATAGTACTATTTAAAATTGAAACAAAAAAAATCCGACGCAAAGTTCGGATTTGTATTTTATACGATTTCACTGGTGAGTGTGAGTGAAATAAGTTTTTCATGCATCGGTTTCAAAAGATCCAAAGATCCAGTTTTCACGGTGCATTTTCCTTTGTAATGAACTAGCATTGTACATTGTTCGGCTTGTTCTAGATCGTGCTTACACACACTTATTAGTGCGTCAATTACATAATCAAACGTATGGATATCGTCATTGTGAAGGATGAGTTTGTATACATCATCTGTTTCGTCCAAAACAAGTACATCTTCTTCGTATTTTCGTTTCGGATCTTCGTAATCTTTTATGTTGTTATAAAAAATCATTATTAAAAAATTTATGCTTCTCCCATTTTATCTACCAAATCATCTATAAGGCTAGATTCCTCATAAACTAATTCTACCATCTCTACACTTTTATTATTCATTTTTAAAATTTTAAAATGATAACTTTCTAAGGTAAATTCTTGGTTTTCTTCAGGTATTTCTTCTAGCTCGTGTAAAATAAAACCGGCTAGAGTATTATACTCGCTATCTTCCGATAAAGGTAATTTTTTTGGTAAAGATTCGTTGATTTCGTCTAGAGGTTGAGTAGCTTTTACCCAATAAGTGTTATCTCCTACTTTATCTACCAATTTTTCTTCATCATCTTCTTCATCTTGTATTTCTCCTACCAGTTCTTCTAAAATATCTTCTAGAGTCACTACACCTTCTGTACCTCCAAATTCATCAATAACAATTGCTAAATGCTGTTTCTTTTGTTGGAATATTTTTAATAAGTCTGAAATTTTCTTGCTACCCACAACAAAGAAAGATTCTCTCATTAGTCTTCTAAGGTCATCATGAGTAATAGCACCTTTTCTTTTCACAAATTCTCTAATGATCTCTTTAGTGTAGAAAACACCAATAATATTATCAATAGAACTTTCGAAAACTGGTAATCTAGAATATCCACTATCCATTATTTTATTCATAATGTCTTCTATATTCTCTTCTATATCAATAGAAGTAATGTTTTGTCTAGGAACCATAATTTGCTTCGCAGAGTAATCTGTAAAATCAAATGCGTTTTTTATAATTTCGTAGTTTTCTTCCTCAATCTCACCCGAATCTGCACTTTGTTTTACCAAAAGTTGAAGTTCTTCTGTAGAGTGGATATCGTGATCTGAAGCGGGATGAACTTTAATTAATCTTAGGAAAGAATTTGACATTCCGTTCATCAACCAAATAAATGGTTTGAAAACCGTATAAAAAACTCTTAAAGGAACTGCGATAGCCATTGTGGTAGCTTCTGATTTTCTAATCGCGATTGATTTTGGTATCAATTCACCAAAAACAATGTGCATAACAGTAATTAATAGGAAACTTAATACCAAAGAAATGGTAGTAACAGTAGTCTCAGCCAAATTAATGTTAGCATATGTGAAAAAATCGCCAATAATGTGGTGTAAAGCACTCTCTCCTACCCATCCCAATGCTAAAGAAGCTAAGGTGATACCCAATTGCGTAGCTGATAGGTATTCATCTAGATGCTTAATGATGTGTTCAGCTTGCTTTGCCATAGAATCTCCTTCTGCAGCTTTCAATTGAATTTGAGAGTATCGCACTTTAACGATTGAAAATTCTGCGGCTACGAAAAAGCCATTCAGTAATACAAGAAGCAGGGCTAGCAAAAGCCTGACAATATCAGAGTCCATTTATTTAATATATAATTAGTGTACAAAGATATACATTTTAATAGAACTAAAAAAGCATCGACTAAGTCGATGCTAATTATTTTATAAATCAGAGTATTCTGATATATCTCTTGAATTAAGAATTTTTCAATGCTTCAGCTCCTGAAACGATTTCTAAGATTTCGTTTGTAATAGCAGCCTGTCTAGCTTTATTATAGAAAATCACTAAGTCATTTTTCAATTCTTGAGCATTATCTGTAGCTTTGTGCATTGCCGTCATTCTAGCTCCGTGTTCTGATGCTACAGAATCTAAAACTGCTTTGAAAACTTGAGTTTTGATGGATTTTGGAATTAGGGTATCTAAAATCTCATTTCTACTTGGTTCGAAAACATAATCTACATCTACTGGCACTTCTTCAACATCGCTTTCAGCCATAGAAATAGGAAGAACCTGCTCTGTAGTAACTATCTGAGTTGCAGCGTTTACAAATTTATTGTAAATGATATAAACTTCATCAAATTGTCCTTCTCTGAAGTTATTCATTACAGTTTCTGTAATATTAGAAACAATACCAAAGCTTAATTTATCAAAAATGCTGCTTTCATTAGCAAAAACAGTCTGAGTTCTTCTTACAGCATCATAAACTTTTTTACCTATTGTAAGAACTTCTACCTCATATTGAGAATTTTTCTGCAATTGATTGTTTAATTCTTTGATAATATAAGTATTGAAAGCACCCGCCAAACCTCGGTTCGAGGTAACAGCGATGAAAAGTATTTTCTTTACTTCTCTTTTTTGAGCATAAACAGAAACTTGATCAGGATCTGAGCTAGAATTTACATTCTGGATGATTTCCTGTAATTTTTCAGAATAAGGTCTCAACATCGTGATTGCATCTTGTGCCTTTTTTAGTTTCGCTGCCGAAACCATTTTCATAGCACGAGTAATTTGCATCGTAGATGAAATTGAGCCTATTCTTCCTCTTATTTCTTTTAAATTTGCCATATTGGTTTAGTTGTTGGTTGTCGGTTGTTGGTTGTTAGTTATAGAAAATTCCGTCAACTACCAACCAAAAACCATCAACTAATTTTAGTTATATTTTGAAGCTAAATCATTAGCTACTTGCTTAAGAACACTAGTAATATCATTATCGATTTTTCCAGATTTCAATGCAGCCATTGTTTCAGGGTGCTTAGATCTAAGGAAAGCGATATATTCGACTTGGAATTCTTTCACTTTATTGATAGGAACGTTTCTCATTAAGTTCTCTGTACCTGCATAGATCATAGCTACTTGCGTATCTACTGGTAATGGAGAGTTTACTGGTTGCTTTAGAAGCTCTACGTTTCTTTCTCCCTTAGAGATTACCGCTAAAGTAGAAGCATCAAGATCAGAACCAAATTTGGCAAACGCTTCTAATTCTTTGTACTGAGCTTGGTCTAGCTTTAATGTACCAGATACTTTTTTCATTGATTTGATCTGAGCATTACCTCCAACTCTTGATACAGAGATACCAACGTTGATTGCAGGACGTACACCAGAGTTAAACAAATCTGTTTCTAAGAAGATCTGACCATCTGTAATAGAAATTACGTTGGTTGGGATATAGGCAGAAACGTCACCCGCTTGAGTTTCGATAATTGGTAGAGCTGTAAGAGAACCACCACCTTTCACGATAGGTTTTAGAGAATCTGGCAAGTCGTTCATTTGTCTAGCGATATTATCGTCAGCAATTACTTTTGCAGCTCTTTCTAATAATCTAGAGTGAAGATAGAAAACGTCCCCAGGATAAGCTTCACGCCCCGGTGGTCTTCTCAATAGAAGAGAAAGCTCACGGTAAGCTACCGCTTGTTTAGATAAATCATCATAGATAATCAATGCTGGTCTACCAGTGTCTCTGAAATACTCTCCAATAGATGCACCTGCCATTGCAGAATATACCTGCATTGGAACTGGATCTGATGCGTTAGCAGCAACAATTACTGTGTATGCTAAAGCTCCTTTATCTGAAAGTGTTTTCACGATTTGTGCAACAGTAGAAGCTTTTTGCCCAATTGCTACATATATACAATATACTGGTTGCCCAGCGTCATAAAATTCTTTTTGGTTGATAATTGTATCAATAGCGACAGTAGTTTTACCTGTTTGTCTGTCTCCAATGATAAGCTCTCTTTGTCCTCTTCCCACAGGGATCATAGAGTCGATAGCAACGATACCAGTTTGTAATGGTTCTGTTACAGGCTGTCTGTAGATTACCCCTGGAGCTTTTCTTTCCAATGGCATTTCGTACAATTCTCCTGTGATAGGACCTTTACCATCGATAGGGTTACCTAGAGTATCAACAACTCTACCCAACATACCTTCTCCTACTTTGATAGAAGAAATTCTGTTTGTTCTTTTTACAGTATCTCCTTCTCTTACCAATTTACTTTCTCCTAAAAGAGCAACACCTACGTTGTCTTCTTCCAAGTTTAGTACGATGCCTTCTACATCACTAGCAAATTTCACCAATTCACCGTATTGTACATTTTCTAACCCGTATACACGAGCAATACCATCACCGATGGTTAAAACGGTACCTACTTCCTCAACATTAGATTGAGTGTCGAAGTTGGCCAACTGTTGTTTTAAGATCGCAGATACTTCTGCCGGATTTATTTCTGCCATTATATGGTTTTTTTACTTAATTTAATTGAAAATCTTTTTTAATCTGACTTAGTTTAGACTTCACAGATGCATCAATCTGCTGATCTCCAACTCTTAGAATATATCCTCCCAAAATATCAGGATTAATAACAAGTTTTACATCAGATTTTGCGTCCGCTTTTACCAAGTTGGTAGACCCAAGAATTTGATCAATATTTTCTTTAGAAATTTCTATTGCAGTAGTAAGAGTAATTCTCTGTATACCATTGATATCTTCAACTTTTTTGATAAATTCTTGTGCAATATTTTTTAGCTGACTTACACGTCCTTGTTTGATCACCAAAGTAATCAGGTTTTGTGTAGTTGCAGACAAACCTTTAAAAATCTCACCTGCTACCTCGGTTTTCTTTTGTGCGTCGATGTAAGGTGTTGAAAAAAATCTGTTTAAATCCTGAGATTCAGTCATGATCTTCGCAACATCTTTCATTTCAGAAAATATGGCATTTGTTTGTCCAGATTCATTGGAGAATTCTAGCAAACCTTGCGCATACCTTTTGGCTACTTTAGATGTAAGCATTATTAGTTAAGATTAGATTTGTTTAAATAATTTTGAACCAATTCGTTTTGAGCTTCAGTCTTGTCTAATTTTTGTTTTAGGATAGACTCTGCAATATTTACAGATAAAGCACCAATTTGGTTTTTGATATCAGACATTGCAGCACTTTTCTCAGCAGCGATAGTTTGCTTAGCAGCCTCGATGATTTTGTCACCTTCAGCTTTAGCTACATCTTTAGCTTCACCTACAATTCTATCTTTGATATCTCTGGCCTCTTTTAGGATAGAATCTCTTTCAATTTTAGCCTCACGGATGATTCTTTCGTTGTCAGATTTAAGATCTTCCATCTCTTTCTTCGCCAATTTAGCTTGGTTTAGAGCATCCTGAATGTTATCTTCTCTCGTTTTTATTGCACTAAGAATTGGTGTCCAAGCAAACGCTTTTAGAAGAACAACTAGTAATAAGAATACTACTGCTGTCCAAAAAATATTACCAATTGAAGGAGTTAATAAATCCATTGTATTTTCAATTATTGATTTTTAATTATTTTAACTTTTTTTTAAAAGAATTCTACAAACCAACCGTTTGTAGAATTCTAATTTTGTATTCGATTATTTACCTAGTAATGCTACTACGATACCGAATAGACCTGCACCCTCGATAAGAGCTGCTGCGATAATCATTGCAGTTTGGATTTTTCCTGATTGCTCTGGTTGTCTTGCAATACCTTCCATTGCGCTTCCACCAATTTTACCAATACCTAATCCTACTCCAATAACTGCTAAACCAGCTCCGATTGCTGCGATACTACCTGTCATAATACTATAATTTAAAAAGTTGTTTTTATTAATTTTAATTGTCTTACTTATTAATGATCGTGGTGTGGTTCTTCAACCGCTGATCCTATAAATAATGCTGTTAACATTGTAAAGATGTATGCTTGCAATGCTGCTACTAATACCTCCAATACATAGATGAATAATGCTAGTCCCAAAGATACAGGAGTTATAGCATAATTTCCCATGATAAATATCAATGAAATCAAACTCATGATGATAATGTGACCTGCCGTCATGTTTGCGAACAAACGAATCATCAATGCGAATGGCTTAGTAATAATTCCTAATAATTCTACAGGAATCAAAATAAGATAGATTAAGATTTTACCACCGAAAGGCATATTTTTTCCTAATGGATCTAGCATGTGCATCCAGTATGTTTTTCTACCACTCAAGTTTACAATAAGTAAAGTGAATATAGAAAGTACCATTGTAAATGCTATATTTCCTGTAGTGTTTGCAGCACCTGGAAGCAAACCTAACACATTCAGAATCCAAATGAATAAAAACAATGTCACCAAATAAGGAACATATTTTCTGTATCTAACAGATCCAATATTTTGTAAAGCAATATCATCTCTCACAAAAATTACTAGTGGCTCCATAAATCTTGCCATACCTGTAGGGATTGCAGATTTCTTATAGCTTGCTGCAGTTCCTAATCCTAAGATTAATAAGATGACAGCTGCCAAAATCATTTGTGCTACTACCTTAGTAATAGAAAAATCTAGAGGCGCATTGTTAGTAGGATGATCATCGTGCATTTCTAAAGTACCATTTGCATCTGTAGAATAAATCTTATTGTGATACACTTTATAAAACTGACCATCCACTTCAGCTACTTGATCAGCATTATGACCGAATTTTCCTGAACTGAATACTTTCAAACCATTATCCCACAAAATTACGGGTAAAGATAGCCCAACAGAACTCTCTCCTTCACCCCAAAAATGCCATGTGTGTGCATCCTGAATATGGTGCATAATAAATGGAACAGGGTTGTATACCTCTTCTTTTGCAGCTTCCGTAGTATCATTTTGTGCTTCTGCAAAACCAAAGCAGAAGAAGACTAAATGTAACACGATTAACAGTTTTTTAAAACTCATGATCTAAACTTTTATTCCTAAAATTTTTGCAAAAATATGAAATTATATTCTATTATTAAAGAATTACAATTTTTATATAACATGATATTAGTCTTGTTTTTTAATTAGCCTTAGGACGAATAAAACTTCAATAAGAAGATAAAGCCAATATATACCAAAATATGCTATTATATTATCTTTAAAATTCGGCTGAAATAATGCAATGTATCCCATTGCAAACATTTTAAAGATTACAAATCCCAAAAATACAAATCCAACCACATCCTTCTTCCCTAGCGCGGATACTGCAAATATTGCTATCAAACCAATTAGTGTAATAAAGAAAATAAGAAAATGAATCCTATAATCTAGATCTACTATGTTATTTTCTGATAAAAAATATTGCCCTGCAAATAATGAGGATGAAATGATTAAAAATAAAATAAGGCCCGTAAATATAAATCGAGAATTCTTCATTATGCGCAAAAATACCATTTTTTATTAATATACTTTTTATTAAATATAAAATTGTTATTTTTGCATCCTATAATTTACAAGAAATATGTTCAATAGTTTACAGGATAAATTAGATAAAGCCCTTCATAATATTTCCGGGAGAGGGAAAATTAGCGAAATCAACGTTGCAGAAACCGTAAAAGAAATTCGTAGAGCGTTGGTAGATGCCGACGTTAATTACAAAGTTGCTAAAGATCTTACCAAAAGAGTACAAGACAAAGCCTTAGGACAAAATGTATTGACTTCGCTTACGCCAGGACAGTTAATGACTAAGATTGTTCATGATGAATTGGTAGACCTTATGGGAGGATCTCAGGAAGGCATTAACCTTTCAGGGAAACCTAGTGTTATTTTGATTGCTGGACTTCAAGGTTCTGGTAAAACTACGTTTTCTGGAAAATTAGCGAATTACTTAAAAACAAAAAGAACAAAAAAACCTTTATTAGTAGCATGTGATGTCTACCGTCCAGCAGCTATAGAGCAGCTGAAAGTGTTGGGTGAGCAAATTGGTATTCCGGTATATACAGAAACTGGAGCCACCAATCCCTCTACTATTGCTGAAAACGCTATAAAATTTGCAAAAGAAAATAATCACGATGTTGTAATTGTAGATACTGCAGGTCGTTTGGCTGTTGATGAGCAGATGATGAACGAGATAAAATCTGTTCATTACTTTATTAAGCCAAATGAGACTCTATTCGTAGTGGATGCGATGACGGGTCAGGATGCTGTAAATACTGCAAAATCCTTTAACGAAGCCTTAAATTTTGACGGAGTTGTTCTAACGAAATTAGATGGTGATACGCGTGGTGGAGCTGCCCTCACAATCCGTTCGGTTGTAGAAAAGCCAATTAAGTTTATCTCTACAGGAGAAAAAATGGAAGCCTTAGATCTTTTCTATCCAGAAAGGATGGCAGATAGGATTCTTGGGATGGGAGATGTTGTTTCTTTGGTAGAAAGAGCTCAAGAGCAGTTTGACGAAGAAGAAGCTAAGAAACTTCACAAAAAGATTGCTAAAAATGAATTTGGTTTTGATGATTTCCTTAAACAGATCAACCAAATCAAGAAAATGGGTAATATGAAAGACTTGATGGGAATGATTCCTGGGATTGGTAAAGCCATTAAGGATGTAGAGATCAGTGATGACGCATTCAAACATATAGAAGCTATCATCTACTCCATGACCCCAGAAGAAAGAAGAAGACCTTCTATTATTAACACCCAAAGAAAAAGCAGAATTGCAAAAGGTGCAGGTAGAAAAGTGGAAGATGTAAATCAGCTGATGAAACAATTCGACCAAATGGGTAAAATGATGAAGATGATGCAAGGCCCACAAGGAAAACAAATGATGCAAATGATGAGTAAGATGCCAAACATGCCTGGAATGGGCGGAATGATGGGAAAATAAACCCGATAGCATACTTCTAAATTATACTACAAACCCTCTTGATTTCGAGAGGGTTTTGTAATTTTTTGGCTATATTTCTAATGAATTTAAAAGAAAAAAAATCCTAAGAAATTAATCTAAGGATTCTTATAATAGTTTTGTAGTTCTAATTATTTAGAAAATACATATTTAACACCGATAGTTACCGCTGATAAATCTAAACCAAATTTGAAGTTATCAGTAGATTTAGCACCATCTGTATCAAATTTTCTAGTGTTGTAACCGAATTCACCGATAGTAGCTTCAATAGTCCAGTTTTTATTTAAGAAATAATCTAAACCTGGTTTGATAGCAACACCAATTGAAGTAGATTTTGCTTTGTCAGCATTCTGAGAAATGGTAGTTGTTGTAGTTGCAGGAGTACCTGTAGAAGAAGATACAGTAGTAGTAGAACTACCTTCTGTTTTTCCGCTACCAAATGCCATAGGAACTGATAATTGACCGAAGAAATATAATTTGTCGCTTAATGTCCAGTATTTTCTAGCAAAAGGCTCAATTACGAATGCATTATTAATATCTTCACCTTTAGATACTGTAGATGTAGTAATGTTTCCAATTGTATTAGATTCAGTATTTTCTAAAGTAGTTTTGTTGTTTACATATCCAATACCCAAACCAATTGCAAAGTTTGTATCTACAAAATAACCTACAGTTGGAACAACTTTAAAGCTAGATACCTTTTTGTCAGTATTATTATCATTCTCTTGAGAATAACCTACTTGTCCTGATAAGTAAGTTGTACCTTTTGCAATCTGAGCGTTTGATAAACCGAAAAGTGCAATTGCACTTGCTAATAATAATTTTTTCATTATATAATAATTTTTATACTTTCTTGCTGCAAATTTAGACTTGGAACAGTAAATAATAAAATTTGTTAACATGATTAATATCATTGCTAAAATCAAGCTTTTTTGAATGCACCGAAAATAAAAACAATACAATGAAGATGTATCAATTAAATTATAAAATGCTTATATATTCTGTAATCTAATTTTTATATGTGAGAATAATATTTTTTTACTTTGAATAATAATTAACTTTAAATGAGTATAAATCAATATTTTATAGCTATAATTGGCTATAAATTTCATCATTAATTGCGAAAATTGTTGCGAAAACCATTTGTAAACCACAAATAATCCCTAAAAAGAATTAGGAGAGTTAAAATTGTAATTGTCGAAGTGAAAATTTTGTTAAAAGACAATATTTAAGATTTATAAACAAAAGAAAAGCAAGACAATATATGCCTTGCTTTATTTTTACAGATTGTTTTAAAAACTTTATTTGCTTAGTTTGCTCCAAATTTAAAACCTACACCCACTTGCAGAAAACTGTTGAAAACTTGCTCCTGCAAAAACCGAAATATTTTCTGTAATAAAATACTTGGCAGATACCGGCATAAGTAAAGTTCCAAACGTACCTTGAGACTCTAAATTGAAGAATACGTCATATTCAACTTTAGATTCCACAGACTTTACCAACATATCTCCCAGCGGAGTATACAATGCCTCTAGTAGGAAACCAAATTTATCACTCAGTTTTGCTCTACCAATCCACCAATATAGAAGGTGTGCATGGGGTCTTTATTATCATTCTCCTCAGAATCTGTAAATTTGAGGGTAGACATGGAATAACCTGCTTTTGCACCAAATCTTGTCTCTTGTGCCTTTAAACTAATTCCCATCATTGCGATTGCAACAAATAATAATGATTTTTTCATAGTATTACGTTTTTTTAATATAACCGCTTAAAAATATCATATTTTCTAGAATTAGCAAATATTTTTTAATTTTTAATAACAAATATCATCTTCAATTAATTTATGATACCCTAGATCGCTTATCTTCTTCATTATATGCCAATATTATCTTTTTCACCACGGGATGCCTTACAACGTCTTCTTCTGTAAGATATACAAACCCAATTTCGGACACCTCTTTCAGAATTCTCATTGCTTCTTTTAACCCAGAATGTTGTTTTGGAGGCAAATCTATTTGAGTAGGATCCCCAGTGATAATGAATTTAGCGTTCATACCCATTCGGGTTAGAAACATTTTCATCTGTGCGTGGGTTGTATTTTGAGCCTCATCAAGAATAACAAATGCATCATCTAGAGTTCTTCCTCGCATGAAAGCTAGTGGCGCTACCTCGATGATTTTTTTTTCGATAAATCCTTCTAATTTTTCATGAGGAATCATGTCTCGTAGAGCGTCATATAAAGGTTGCAAATAAGGATCTAATTTATCTTTCATATCTCCTGGCAAAAATCCAAGACTTTCTCCTGCTTCTACAGCAGGTCGGGTAAGTACAATTCTTTTTACTTGTTTATCACGTAGAGCTCTAGCTGCTAACGCTACACTGGTATAGGTTTTCCCAGTTCCTGCTGGCCCAATAGCAAATACCATATCCTTTTTATCGCACTCCTTTACCAATTTTTTCAAATTGGTTGTTTTAGCTTTTATAATTTTTCCATTTACCCCTTTTACAATAATATCCTGATCAAAAACCAGTTGTCTTTCATTCTCATCCTTAATGTTTAGGATATTTTCTACATCTTTTAAGCTGATGGCATTGTGTTCTGCTATAAAGGCTACAATTGTATCTAATTTTAGCTTGAGGACATCCAATGCCTCTTGGTTTCCCATAGCAAAAATATAGTGATCTCTACCTGTAATTTTAATGGTAGGAAAAGTAGATTTTATTAAGTTGAAATATTGATTATTAACTCCATAAAAGCTTTTGCTATCAATATTTTCTAGATCATAAGTCAATTCAAACATTTATTTCGGATTTAAGATTTTAAATTTATAGGTTTTTTTTCAAAAAATATCAAATTATGTACTACAATATTTACTCTTTTCTATAATTTTAGATAAATTTGCACCCCCATCAGTATTTATAAAAATGTCAATTATCACCATTACATCAGATTTCGGAAGTTTAGATTATAGAGTGGCCGCTATGAAAGGTAAAATAATGTCTCTAAATCCTGAAGTCAATATCATCGATATTACACACGACATACAAGCTTATAATCTAATACAGACTACCTATATCGTAAAAAATGCCTATAAATACTTTCCCGAAGGGACAATTCATATATTATCAGTGGATAGTTTTTTTCATAAATCTAGGAAAAATCTTCTCTGCAAAATAGACGGATCTTATTTTTTGGCAGCTGACAATGGATTGATTAGTTTACTGTTTTTCGATATAAAACCTGATGTTATCTATGAAATTACCCTCAATAATAGGTTTGATGATATTGTGAATTTTACGTCTACAGATGTATTTGTGCCTGTAGCTGTACACTTGGCTAATGGTGGACTCCCGGAAGTAATCGGTAGAAAGATTGATAATTACAAACAATTATTGTTTCCGAAACCAGTTTATAATGAATCTGAAAGAATGATTATTGGAGAAGTGATGTACATTGATAATTTCGGAAACATTATATCTAATATCAGCAAAGACTTTTTCGAGACTTTAAGCAAAGGCTCTGAACGCTTTACCATCAAATTTAGAAACCTTAGTTTGTCCAAAGTATACTCTAGCCATACAGAATTGGTATCTGATTGGGATAGGGAAACTGAATACCATGGGCAATCTGCTGCTATATTTAATGACAGTCAACAACTAGAGCTTACTATATACAAGGGAAGCAAAAAGAATGGTGCCAAATCCCTTTTCGGACTTAATGTGGGCGAGAATATTTATATAGAATTTTTCTAGCATTATAAATTCCGTAAAAAAACCGATTTTTTTTATATATTTGTCAAAATCTAAAATTAGAAAATGGCAGAATACAAATTATTGCTTCCTTCAATGGGTGAAGGCGTTATGGAAGCTACGATTATCACATGGCTATTCAACGAAGGTGATACCGTAAAAGAAGATGATTCGGTAGTAGAGATCGCTACAGACAAGGTAGACTCTGATGTTCCCACTCCTATCTCGGGAAAAATCATTAAAATATTAAAACAAAAAGACGAGGTTG
Source organism: Chryseobacterium sp. (assembly GCF_045629545.1). GTDB lineage: Bacteria > Bacteroidota > Bacteroidia > Flavobacteriales > Weeksellaceae > Chryseobacterium. The sequence continues at coordinate 18,422 of NZ_JAZQRK010000007.1, forward strand.
CGAAAGTAGGTGAAGCCATTGCTATTTTAGAGATTGATGGTGAAGGAGCAAGCGTTTCTACAGCTGAAGAAGCACAAGTAGAAGTGGTATCACCAGATCAAGAAACCATCAATACAATAGAAGCACCACTTAATGGAAGCATTTCTAATGTAGAATTTTCGGGAGATATCTATTTGTCGCCACTTGTAAAATCTATTGCACAACAAGAAAATATTTCTGAAACCGAACTACAAACCATCAAAGGAAGCGGTTTGGAAGGAAGAATTACCAAAGAAGATATATTATCATATGTTTCAACACGTGGTAACCAAGAGCCAGCGCTACAAAAAGTAGCTGAAGCTCCTAAGGCTGCAGTTGCTGCTCCAGCGGTTACGACTCCAATTTCTGTAGCTGCTGGTGACGAAATCATTCCGATGGACAGAATGAGAAAAATCATTGCAGAAAACATGGTGAAGGCAAAACACGTTGCCCCACACGTAACTTCTTTCATAGAAACAGACGTTACCAATGTAGTAAAATGGAGAGCTAAGCACAAAGATATCCTAGAAAAACGTGATGGTGAAAAACTTACGTTTATGCCAATTTTCGTGAAGGCTATTGTAAAAGCAATCCAAGATTTCCCAATGATTAATGTTTCTGTAAATGGTGAGAATATTATCAAGAAGAAAAACATCAATATTGGTATGGCTACCGCTTTACCAGACGGAAACCTTATTGTTCCTGTAATTAAAAATGCAGATCAATTATCTATCTCAGGTTTAGCAAAAGCGATCAATGATTTAGCCTACAGAGCAAGAAACAAAAAACTAAGACCAGAAGATACACAAGGAGCTACCTACACTATCTCTAATGTAGGAAGTTTTGGAAACCTTATGGGGACTCCTATTATTCCTCAGCCTCAGGTTGCTATCTTGGCGATTGGAGCTATCGTGAAGAAGCCAGCAGTTCTAGAAACCAAAGATGGTGATGTAATTGCTATTCGTCAGTTGATGTTCATGTCTCACTCTTATGACCATAGAGTTGTAGATGGTTCTCTTGGAGGAATGTTCTTAAAACATGTACACGATTATCTTCAAAATTGGGATATGAATACTGAGATTTAATTAGTATAAAATTATATTTACACAAAGCCTTCGAATTGATTTCGGAGGCTTTTTTATTGTTTGTGATTTTTTTTATTTTTATGAATTCTAAATTTAATATTATGATTATAGGTTAAATTTTTCAGTTTTAACAAATAATTAAATTAATTTTGAAGGATGCATAAAATTCTTCTCCTTATTCGCAGAAGCCTAAAAAAATCATTTGATAATATTCGGAATGAACGCTTGAAGAATAATCTTCTACAGGCAATACCTTTTTGGATAGGATCTGTGATCACAGGATTTTTTGCTGTTTTCTATGCAAAGGTGTTTGCTTGGGGAGAAATGTTGCTAGAGCTTATCCTTCATTGGCACGCGTGGATGATCTTTATTGTTGCGCCTATTGGTTTTGTACTTTCTTGGTGGTTAGTAAAAAGCTTTGCACCCAATGCCAAAGGAAGCGGAATTCCACAAGTGATGGCTGCTGTAGAGTTGGCAAATCCAAAGGAGCACGATAAGATAAAAAGCTTGTTGAGTATAAAAATTCTTATTATTAAAATTATATCTTCAGTAGTTTTAGTTATTGGAGGTGGTGCTGTGGGTAGAGAAGGCCCAACAATTCAGATCGCAGGATCCATATTCAGAACTGTTAATAATCATTTGCCAGATTGGTGGCCGAAAATTTCAAAGAAAAACATGATTATGACGGGCGCTGCAGCAGGATTAGCAGCCGCTTTCAACACTCCATTAGGTGGAATTGTATTTGCGGTAGAAGAATTGTCCAAAACACATATCAATTACTTCAAAACAGCATTATTTACGGCTGTTATTATCGCTGGACTTACCGCACAGACGTTGGCTGGTTCTTATTTGTATTTAGCTTATCCCAAAACCATGGATGTATCCCTAATGGTAATGTTTCCAATTATTTTGGTAGCAGGTATTTGCGGAATTTTGGCGAGTCAGTTATCTGTAATTATGCTAAAAATAACTGCTTGGAAGAAAAAAGCATTGAAAACTGACCTTTCACATATTATATTTCTCGTTATTTCCGCTCTTATAATTGCATCCATCGCATATTTCATTAGCAAAGAAATTCTGGGTTCTGGTAAAGAATTAATGGAACGTGTTCTATTTTCAGACAATAAGCAAGAAGCGTGGTATATTCCATTTTTAAGAATGTTGGGTCCTGCATTATCATTTACCTCTGGAGGAGCTGGAGGAATTTTCGCTCCTGCACTATCTGCGGGCGCAAGTATTGGTGCAGTTGTTTCTGGAGCTATACAGTTAACATCCAATGAAACCAATGTTGTGATTTTGTGCGGAATGGTAGCGTTTCTTACTGGGATTACAAGAGCGCCTTTTACATCAGCAATTATCGTATTAGAAATGACTGATAGACATTCTTTAATCTTTCATCTTATGCTGGCTGGGATGATCTCCTCTATTATTTCAATTTTGGTAAGTAGGCATTCTTTATATGACGCATTAAAGGTGAATTTCTTGGAAGAAGCACGATAAAAAGAGGATTTATATAAATAAATATGTAAGTATTAATGCAAATTCCTTGGTTATTTTAAATTAAATATCTATTTTTGCACCTCGAAATAATTAACAAATTCATTTAACATTATGAACAATTACGAAACTGTTTTCATTTTAACTCCCGTTCTATCTGATGCTCAGGTGGAGGAAGCAGTGAAAAAATTTGAAGATCTTTTAAAAGAAAAGAACTGTGAAATTGTCACTAGAGAAAATTGGGGACTAAAGAAATTAGCTTATCCTATTCAACTTAAAAAGAATGGATTCTACACTTTAATCGAATTTAAAGGAGAAGGAACTGTTGTTGCAGATTTAGAATTAGCTTTCAAACGTGACGAAAGAGTAATCCGTTACCTTACTACAAAACTAGACAAGCACGCTGTAGAGTATGCTGTAACTAGAAGAGCAAAAATTAAAGCATCAAGAGCTTAATTATTAACCCAACCCCTTTAAAAAAAGACAAGACATGGCAATAGATGATATGGCTAAACAAGCCTCAGCTGGAGGTGAATCTGAAGTAAAATTTCTTACTCCACTTGATATCAACACAAAATCTGAAAAGAAATACTGTAGATTCAAAAAATTCGGAATTAAGCACGTAGATTACAAAGATGCTGATTTCTTATTACAATTTGTAAACGAGCAAGGTAAAATTTTACCAAAAAGATACACAGGTACTTCTCTAAAATACCAAAGAAAAGTTTCTGCAGCGATCAAAAGAGCTAGACATTTGGCAATGATGCCTTACGTAGCGGATCTTTTAAAATAAGAAAAAATAAATAAAAGAAGGGGCTCGCCTCTTCTTTTGTTGCTGAATAAATATATTAATTCTAACTGTTTTTAGACCAGGATCTAAAGAATGCAGAGCAATCTGAAAATCTTATATTTGAAATCTAGAATCGAAACAAGACAACAACAATTATGGAAATTATCCTAAAACAAGACGTAGAAAACTTAGGTTTAGAGTTTGATACAGTAAACGTAAAACCAGGTTATGCAAGAAACTTCTTGTTACCTCAAGGTATTGCACTTCTAGCAACTCCAAAAAACAAAGAGGCATTAGAAGCTACTTTGGAAGCTAGAAAAGAAGAAGAAGCTAAATTAATCGCTACAGCGAACGGTGTAGTAGATCAGTTGAAGAAAACTTCTATCACTATTCCTGCTAAAGTTGGAACTGGTGACAAATTATTCGGATCTATCAACAATGCAGACCTTGCAGCAGCATTAGCTAAAGCAGGTGTTTCTATTGAGAAAAAATACATCAAAATTCCTGGTAATACAATCAAGAGAACTGGTAAAGTTACAGCTATCGTAAGATTACACAGAAATGTAGAATATAACTTCGAATTTGACATTGTTTCTGATGCACCTCCAGTAGTTGCTGCTCCTAAACCTGCTCCTAAAGCAGTTGTAAAAGAAGATGAAACTTCTGAAGAGGCTTAATATCTAGATATTATCGACCTATATATAAATCCACTTCGTAGTAAGTGGATTTTTTTATGTTTATTTTTCATCTTTTATTCTTTTGAAATATTCGGATGGTGCTATACCAATCACTATTTTGAAAATTGCACTGAAGGAAGATAAGCTACTATAGCCTACCATCATAGCAATCTCATAAAGATTGTATTTTTCTTCTAGCATTAACTCTACAGATTTTGTAATCCGTAGCGATCTCAGGAAGCGTACATAGTTCATACCCAAAACTTCTTTAAATCTTCTAGAAAGAGTTCTGGTACTCATACCGAATTCTTTGGCAGTGGAATCAATCGTTAAATTTTTATCTAAATTAGCATGGATAAATTGCGTGATTCTGAGTAAAGTTTCGTCTTTCGGAAATGGATGTTGTACAGGAAAAAGCAAATTTCTATCTCTTTTTGTAGGCAAAATACCTTTTAAGGCTTTAAGAAAATGATAATTAGCTCCATCATCTACTGAAATTTTCCCATTCCAATCTTTTGTATATAATATCATCTCACGCAATAGATTGCTCACAGAATAAATGTTAATTTCTTCAAAAAATGAATTTTCACCATCTTCTTTCTTAAAGTAAAAATTATATAGACTTACTTTTGGACTATTGGAAAAAATGTAATGTGAGGTTCCAGCGGGCATCCACATAAAGCATCGAGCAGGCAGATACCAATGTTGGTATTCTGTAAAAATATGCACAATACCTCCTTCTGCATAGATCAATTGAGAAGAATTATGCTTGTGAATATCTGTTTTTAGATTTCCATTAAAATCATGATAAATAAAAAACTCTGCACTATCCTCTTCAATAGCTTTGTAAAGGCTTTCTTTCATTATATAAAGTTAAAAATTAAAATGTTAAATTGGCGTAAATGAACAAATCTTTTTCTGTTTTCACAAAGCAGCCAAAATGCATCGCATCGTAACTTTGCAACATCAAAATCGATTCATTAAAAAATCATTAAATAATTTATGAATATCATATTTAATGCATGTAGATTAAAATACATCGCATTGGGTTTATTTTTAATAAGCTTACACCTAAAATCTCAAAGTGTAGATTACCAACATCTTAACCTACAACAAGCGATTGAGATAGCAATGTTAAGCAACAAAAACATTAAGATAAGCCATCTAAAGGTTGCCATGTCTGAGACCAAAGAAAAAGATCTGAAACGAGAAAAGCTTCCTAATATTAATTTTCACGCAAGTTACGACCAAGTTACCAATTTATTCCAACACCAAAATGGCGTATTTGCCAAAGCTACAAAATATGATGCCATCAATGCAATGTATGACTTTACAATTTCTGCTTCAATCCCTTTATACATGGGAGGGAAGATCAGAAATAATGAGAAAAAAGCATCTTTAGATACTGAAATTTCTACTCTAACACATCATTTAGATGAAAGAAAACTAAAAATGCAAATTATTACAGCTTTCCTACAAATTCATCATCTGAAAGAACAGCAAAACCTTATTAATGATAAAATAATTGAAGACTCTGCAAACATAAAGCAAACAAAATCTCTAAAAGAAAATGGTGTTGTAACTTATAATGAAGTTTTGAGAACTACTTTGCAATTGTCTAACCATAAGATGAGTTGGACTGAACTTGAGAATGACATCCAAATAGCCGAGCATAAACTAAAAACAATGTTGGCACTTTCTGAGGAGGTAGTATTGCATGTAGATACTAAAGAATTGATCTCTGAAAGCGCAGGAATCCCTGTAATTGATGAATTGATAAAAACCGCATTGCTTCATAATGAGACGGTAGATATCACAAAGAAGAATTTATCAAAGAGAGAATTGGATCTAAAAATAGCGAGAGCTAATTATCTTCCTCAGATTTCGGCACAGGGTGAATACTGGTTAAAATATCCAAACATGATGTTTATTCCTTTTGTGCCTAATGCTTACAGACTTGGGATGATAGGTGTGCAATTAAACTACCCTATTGAAAGTCTTTACAAGAATAAATATAAAATGCATGAAGCCAAAGAAAATATAGAATTGGCAAAACTGGTGATTGAGGAAAATGAAGAAAACGTAATCCATGATGTGTATCAAGCCTACAAAAAATTGGAAGAGACAGAGCAGAAAGTAAAAATTGCAGAAGAAGCCATAATCCAAGCTCAAGAAAATTATAGAATTGTAAAAACAAAATATGCTAATAAGTTGAGTCTACAAACTGAACTTATTGATGCTGATAATACTTATTTGGAAGCAGAATCTAATTTAATATCAGTAAAAATAAATAGACAACTCAAATATTATCAACTACAACATATCATCGGCAACCTTTAATAACCATGTCACAAAAACAAGTAACAAGTAAAGAAAAGACGATCAATAAGACGATTTCTATTATCGCTTATATCCTAATTATTTTGGGAATATTTGCTATGGTTTCGTTTTATCTATTTTCTCGTAAAAATGTGAGTACAAATGATGCTCAGGTAGAACAATATATCACGCCAGTTTCTAGTAAAGTACCTGGATTTATTCGAACTATCAAATTTGAAGAAAATCAATATGTTAAGAAAGGAGATACGCTAGTAATTATCGATAATAGAGAATATGTAAACCAAGTAGATATTGCGAAGGCTAATCTTGATGTAAATGCAGAAAGTATTGCAACCATAGAAAGTAGCGTAAATACAAAACTATCTGATCATAAAATTATTGATGCAAAAATAGCATCTGCAAAGGTGGATGTTTGGCGTGCAGAGCAAGACTATATTCGCTATAAAAACCTTGTAGAAGAAGATGCTGCCACAGTACAACAATATGAAACAATAAAAGCCATATATGAGCAAGAAAAATCAGATTTATTAGCATTACAACAGCAAAAGGAAGTAGTGAATGCCAATGCTACAGAACAAAAAACTAGAGTTGCTCCTGCAAGAAGCCAGGTACAACAAAGTGTCGCTTCTTTAAATAATGCAAAATTATTTTTATCATATACAGTTGTCACTGCACCTTATGATGGCTGGGTAGGAAGAAAAAATATTCAGGAGGGTCAATTGATAAAAGAAGGTCAAGCACTAGTTCAAATTGTAAGCCAAGAAAAATGGATTGTTGCCAATTTCAAAGAAACTCAGATTGGCGAAATTGATCTATCAAAACCTGTTGTAATAAAAGCTGATGCTTATCCAAATATAGAATTTGTAGGTATGGTACAATCTCTATCACCAGCATCTGGATCTAATTTCTCACTTATCAAACCCGACAATGCAACAGGAAATTTCGTTAAAATTGAGCAGCGATTTCCCGTAAAGATATTATTATTATCTTCTAAAGATAATCAAAAACTTCGTTCTGGGATGAATGTCCATGTTTCTACCCATAAAATTAATCAATAAAAATGCACCAAGATAATTCCATATTTTATAAATGGATACCCAAATGGGCAATAGTACCTATACTTGGTGTAGCACTTTTCCCACATTTGATGCTGATGTCTATATTTAGTGCAAATAGTACCTTTACTGCTTCATTCTTGGATATAGACATTGATGATGTACAATACCTGTTCTCAATCATGTATGCTATGTTTGTCTGTGGTACACTTCTATCAGTAAGGTTTTTTCATTTTTTTAATTTGAAAACCTATCTGTTAATAATGACGTCCATTAATATATTGATTTTAATGGCGATGACAATAACTAAGAATTATGAACTCATCATAGTTCTAAGATTTCTTCAGGGTTTATTTGCACTACTAGAAGGTTGTATTCTTATTCCCGTATTACTTTCTAGACTAAAAAGCTTGCATGCAAAGAAAATTGCCTACACTATATTATACGGATATATGCTTACAGGTGCTACTCTCACTACAAGTATTGTAAAAATTGCTATTGATAATTATGATCATAATATGATGCTTCGTATAGTAATGTTCTTCCACGTAGGTTCTCTTATATTATACGTTTCCATATTTAATGGTAATCGGTTTTTTCCTAAAAAACCATTATATCAACTAGGGCTGATAGGGTTTTTACTCTTAGCAGCCGCATGTCTTTCAGGTTCGTTCTTCTTCGTTTATGGGAAAAGATACAATTGGTTTGATTCCGATTATATTGTAATTGCCCTTATTGGTGCTCTAATTTTTAGTGGACTTTTTATCCTACAACAAGCAACTGCTAAAAGGCCTTTATTCCACTTTGAGGTTTTAAAATCTAAGAAAGTGGTAATAGGAATGATTTTATTTTTCATATTTTATTTTACTAAACAAAGTATATCCAATATATACCAGGTAATGGATGTTATATGGAAATGGCCGTGGGAATTTGTATTGCACATGCAATACTGGATTGTGTATGGCTCTGTCATTGGTTTACTTACCTCACTTATGGCTCTTATAAAGGAAGCAAAGTTTAAATATCTTTTTTCTTTAGGGTTTTTATTTCTAGGTATTAGTTTCTATTGGTTTAGTCAACTATTAGTTCCTGATGTGGCACCACACGAAGTTGCACCTGCACTCTTCGTTTTTGGTCTTGCACAAGGTATATTGTTTACACCATTAGTACTTTATATACTGGATTCTATGAATCCCAGCATCATGTCACATGCATTATTAATGGGTGTTACCACAAGATTTTGGTCAATGACTGTTGGATTCACTGTTATGCAAAATTCTATTTGGTTCCTTACTAAAAAACATTTAACAATTATCACCGATGATTTATTAGCTACAAATCCAATATTTTCTATAGAGTGGGACAAAACTTTAGAAGGTAATCTTTCAAATCACCTTAATAACGATGCTATTTCCATTACTGCACAAACTATAGGAAAAAAAATATCTATCCATACAATTTTAATATCCAATATAGAAATTTTTACCATTCTTACTGTAATAACGGTATTGACATCAATTGTAATTTTATTTTATTCCCCTGTAAAAAAACATTTTAAAAAAGAGAATTAGCTTTTAATTTATTGTATTTTTTTTCTTGAAGAGTGCACTTCATTATGAAGTGTGCTTTTTTTGTTAAAAATTACTCTACTAGATTATCAATTTTTTCAATATTTCAATTAATTTACATAGCTCTTAATGTCTTTATAATAGGGCACTTAATAATTCACTAAAATCCATATTTTTTAGTTAAATTAGAAAACAGAACGTACAAATAAAAAAAACATGAAATTTCAAAATATACTCACTTTACAGAACAACTTTTTTCAATCTCAACAAACGAGGGACATTAATTTTCGTATCAGTGCCTTGAAAAAATTGCAGGATGTAATGGCTAGTAATGAAGAATTATTATTTGAAGCTATTGAGAAGGATTTTGGAAAATCTAAGTTTGAGACCTATACTACGGAGATTTCTTTCATAAAAAATGAAATCAATTATTTTATAAAAAATATAAAAAAACTTTCTAAGCCAAAAAGGGTAAGTACCAATTTTGCCAATTGGCCCGCATCAAGTTTTATATATTACGATTCTCTAGGTACTATTCTTGTGATCGGTGCTTGGAACTACCCTATTCAATTATCCATTTTACCAGTTGTAAGTGCTTTAGCAGCAGGAAACACTTGTATTTTGAAACCTAGCGAATTGGCTTTGCATACTTCAAATGCATTAGCAAAAATAATTAATACCAATTTTCCGAAGGAGTATTTACATGTAATAGAAGGCGGAATTGAAGAAACTGGAGAATTATTAAAATTGAATTTCGATAAAATATTTTTCACTGGAAGTCCAAAAATTGGGAAAATTGTTTACGAAGCTGCAGCCAAAAATTTGACACCCGTTACATTAGAATTGGGCGGAAAAAGCCCAGTAATAGTTACATCTACAGCTAATATTAAAGTCGCGGTGAAAAGAATTGCGTGGGGAAAATTTATTAATGCAGGACAAACCTGCGTTGCTCCAGATTATATATTAGTAGATGAAAAAATACAACTTGAATTTTTAGATGCTCTAAAATTACAAATTAAACAATTTTCATATTCCAAAAATGCTGAACATTATACTCGAATTATCAATTTAAAGAATTTTAAAAGACTTACATCTCTATTATCCAATAGTAAAATTTATTATGGTGGCGAGTATGACGAGGAAAATTTATATATCCAACCAACTATTTTATATCCTGTAGATTGGAGTGAAGAAATAATGCAAGATGAAATCTTCGGTCCTTTACTTCCTGTTATCAGTTTTTCCACTCTTGAAGATGCGTTTGCTCAAGTAAAAAATTTTGAAAAGCCATTATCAGCCTATTTATTTTCAACTGATAAAAGTGAGATGGATTATTTTATTGAAAACATTTCTTTTGGGGGAGGTTGCATCAATGATGTTGTGATGCATCTTAGTAATCACCATTTACCATTCGGAGGTGTAGGAAATGCTGGAATAGGAAATTATCATGGTGATTTCGGTTTTAAAAATTTTTCACATGAAAAAGCAATCTTAAAAAAACAAACTTGGGGCGAACCAAATTATAAGTATCCGCCTTACACAGAAAAAAACAAAAACTTGATTAAAAAATTTATTTAAAACAATAACCATTTATATGAGACTTCAAAGGCTGTTGAGAATTTAATATTCTGCACAAATACTCGTCAAAAATAATATAAGCGATTCTCAGCGATTAGAATTTTACCAATTCCACCAAAATTACATCTAATTGAATATCAATGTTTTACTTATTACTTTTAAAATATTTTAATTTTTTATGTTAATTATATGTTAAACCTTAAAAAAAAAGCTTGAATCGCTAACGACTCAAGCTTTTATTATTATTTTATTTTTTCGAAATCCAATCTTCAAAAAATTTCTTAGTCTTTTCCAAGCTATATCCTTTTTCATGTTCCAAAATTGAGCTTTCTTGTACATGTATCATTTCCCCATCCGAATTCAAAATAATAAAAACAGGATATCCCAATTTATCTCCTGGATTTCCATACTTGGCAAAAATTTTTTCATTTTTGTTATCAGGAGAATAATTTAGATGATAATAGACAAAATTTTCATCAACTATTTTTTTCAAATCGGGTGTGGTCTGTACAAACTGATTAAAACGCAAACACCAAATACACCAATTTCCTCCAGCCTGTAATATTATATTTTTACCATCAGCTTTTGCTTTTGCTATACTTTCTAAGATATCTTTTTCTGCATCAGCTTTTGCATTATAAGGTTTTGGAAGTTTGCCATTTTCACTCGCTGCCAATTTTTTTTGTTCCTCCACTTTTGTAGTATCTTTTGCTGTAGAAATAGACGTGTCTAGGTCTATTTTTTTTTTAGTTTGAGATCCGTTTTTACTTTGTGCATCACAAAAGCTTGCAACAAGTACTGATCCTATTAATACTAATTTACTAAATTCCATTTTCATAAATTTTTAAAAAAAATTGATATTTAATCTATACAAAAATGAAACCATAAATTTTTATCCGTAGCTTTGTAACTCCTATGAAATTCTTAATTACATTATTGTACATACTCTCAAAAATACCCTTAAAAATACTATATGTTTTTTCGGATATTATTCAATTTCTTAATTATCTGTTTGTTGGTTATCGCAAAAAAATAATTACACAAAATTTAAAAAATTCTTTCCCAGAAAAAAGCGATAAAGAAATTTCTGAAATTAGAAAAAAGTTTAATTCTAATTTTGCGGATTATTTAGTAGAAACGGTAAAATCTTTTAGCATTTCAGAAACTGAAGCTAAAGTGAGAATGCAACATATCAATCAACATTTATTTACTGAAGCCAAAGAAGAAGGAAAAAATATTATACTGCTGGCGGGTCATGTTTTCAATTGGGAATGGATGAACGCATTGGCCACTTTGGTTCCGCAAGAACATAGCCATCCTGTTTACAGAAAAGTGAATAGTAATTTTTGGGAAGACCAAATGAAAAAAGTTCGCAACAAATTTGGGAACAAAGCGATTGAGGCATCAGAAGTTATAAAGCATATTTTAAAAAATAAAAATGATGGAAATTCTATTTATCTTTTTGTAGCCGATCAAACTCCTCATCATTCTCATGTTAATTATGGCTTAGAATTTTTGCATCAGAAAACTCCAGCATTTATTGGGTATGATAAATTGGCAACTCGTTTAGATTTTACTTTTATTTATTGCGAAATGAAAAAAGTAAAGCGTGGATTTTATCAAATTAATTATATTAAAGTAGAACCTGATGGTGAAAGATTTGTAAATAATGAAGTCGTGAAAAAATTTCATCTTCTACTGGAAAAGACCATTCAGAGGTGGCCAGACAATTATTTGTGGTCTCATAGAAAGTGGAAATATCAGGATTCTATAAAAACATTTGATTCAGAAAAAGTAGTTTTGTAATGTCTAAAAAAGTAGCAATTGCCATACTAAATTGGAACGGAATCTATTGGTTAGAAAAATTTTTGCCTAGTATTCTGAAATATTCGTTTGATGCAGATATTTATGTGATCGATAATGCTTCTACAGATGCATCTGTTGATTTATTAAAATCTAATTTTCCTACTGTAAAAATTATCATTAATGATAAAAATTACGGTTTTGCAGGTGGATATAATGAAGGCCTGAAGAATATTCAGGCAGAATATTATTGTCTATTGAATTCGGATGTAGAAGTAACAGATAACTGGATTCAACCGATTATCAGTCTATTCGAGAAAAATAAAAATATCGCTGCCATCCAGCCTAAAATATTAGCTTACCATAACAAAATACATTTCGAATTTGCAGGTGCAGCAGGGGGAATGATTGATAATTTGGGATATCCTTATTGTAGAGGAAGAGTTTTTGATGATGTAGAAGAAGATAAAGGTCAATATAATGATGAATCTGAAATATTCTGGGCTTCAGGGTGTTGCTTTTTTATCAGGTCTAAAGATTTTTGGGATCAAAATGGATTTGATGCACGTTTTTTTGCACATCAAGAAGAAATAGATTTGTGTTGGCGTCTTAGAAATACTGAAAGAAAGATATTTTACACACATTTATCAACCGTTTATCACGTTGGAGGAGGCACTTTGAATAAGAAAAGCGCTCAGAAAACATTTTTAAATATTAGAAATAACCTTTCTATGATGCTAAAAAATTTACCTTTTCCATCATTGGTTTGGTTGATTTTTTTCAGATTATGTCTAGATGGTGTCGCTGGGATTTTTTTCTGGTATAAATACGACTTCTCGCATCTTTGGGCAGTTATAAGAGGACATTTTGGTTTCTATGCTCAACTTCCTGGAACTTGGAAATTAAGACAAAAGAAACAAGATCAAAAGTTTTATCAGTCTAAATGGTTGATTTTTAAACATTTTCTATAATTCGACCTTTTAATAATTTTTATTATGAATTTTTTCTCTTTAGATTTTGAAACTGCTACTCATGAAAGAAGTTCTGCTTGTGAATTGGGAATATGCCTTGTAGAGGATTCTAAAATTATTTCTACTAAAACGTGGTTGATCAAACCACCTAGTTTTCCCTATTTTAACCAAGGAAATATAGATGTTCATGGTATCTCTCCTCAAGATGTGAAAGATTCTCCAACATTTGATGAAATTTGGCATGAGGTAGAAGATTTAATGTATGGAAACCTCATGATAGCGCACAATGCAAGCTTTGATGCAGGTGTAATGCGTACTTGCTTGGAGTATTATGGCCTATTTTCTCCAAAAATCAACTATTTATGCAGTATACAAGTGGCAAAAAAATCTTGGAATTATCTTCCCAAATATGGTTTGTCACCATTAGCAGAGTACCATAATATCCAGTTTAAACATCATAGAGCTGGTGCAGATGCAGAAGTTTGCGCACAGATTTCATTATTAGGATTTGAAAAATTAATTTTAACCTCTAATGAGGAAGTATTAGAATATTTTTCTAAAGATATAAAGAAGCTTTAGTTCGTTAACACGTCTGCAAATAATGAGAATTTTGGAATTTCAATTTCGAAAAATTCATTTGTATCTTCATTTTTAACTAAATATACTCCGCTCATTGTGCCAAGACCTGATTTTATCATCACATTAGAGTAATAATTGAAACTTGTATCGGGTAGCAATTCTGGGGTAAGACCAATAATACCCTCGCCATCTACTTCTGTAAAACCAAAACCTACATCAAAGATAAGCCATTTCCGTCTCATCACTTTTATGGGAAATCCAGATTCATTATCAATGCTGATATGGTACTTAAAAACATATCTGTTTTCTGCAGGATAACTGTTCACAAGGTCGTATTCTGGAACTACTGAAACCTTAATATTGGATGTAATTTTAGAAAACATTGTTTTTAATTTTAATTACAGTATACAAAAATCTCGCCTTTTTCAAGGCGAGATTTAATATTTTATAAACTTGGGAGATAATTATAATTCTAATCCTCTTCTTTCGTCTCCACCCATTAGTAATTCTACTGGGTTGTCGATAGCTTCTTTTACAGCTACCAAGAATCCTACAGACTCTTTACCATCAATAATTCTGTGGTCATAAGACATTGCAACATACATCATTGGACGAATAACAACTTGTCCGTCTACTGCTACTGGTCTTTGGATAATGTTGTGCATTCCTAAGATAGCAGACTGAGGTGGGTTGATAATTGGTGTAGACAACATAGAACCGAAAGTACCACCATTAGTAATAGTGAAAGTACCACCAGTCATTTCATCCACACTGATTTTTCCGTCTCTAACTTTAATAGCTAGGTCTTTTATAGTTGCTTCAATACCTCTAAAAGACATATTTTCAGCATTTCTCATTACAGGCACCATCAATCCTTTAGGACCAGATACTGCGATTGAAATATCGCAGAAGTCATAATTAATTTTATAATCTCCATCAATAGATGCATTTACATCAGGATACATTTGTAATGCTCTAGTAACTGCTTTCGTGAAGAAAGACATAAAACCAAGGCCTACACCATGTTTAGCTGCAAATTCTTCTTTGTATAGTTTTCTTAATCTAAAAATTTCAGACATATCTACTTCATTAAAAGTAGTCAACATTGCTGTTTCATTTTTAACAGAAACTAATCTTGAAGCGATTTTTCTTCTAAGAACAGACAATTTTGTTGTAGTAGCATTTCTAGAACCTGTAGAATTAATAGCGTTTCCACCCATTGAAGGTACAGCAGCTAACTCAGCGTCCGTTTTAGTAATTCTGCCATCTCTACCAGATCCTGTAACTTGAGAAGCGCTAACTCCTTTTTCGTCTAAGATTTTTTTCGCAGCAGGAGAAGGTGCTCCTGTAGCATAAGTTTGTGGTGCAGGTGCAACAGCTGGTTTTGGTGCTTCTTGCTTAGCAGGTTCTGCAACATTAGAAGCTTCTTCTTTAGGAGCTTCAGCAGCTGGTGTAGCAGCACCATTAGGTTTAGCAGCATCCATATCAATTAGACAAACTACTTGCCCTACTTGTACTACTTCGCCTTCTTCAGCTTTTAGAGTAATTACACCGCTTTGTTCAGCAGGTAATTCGAGGGTTGCTTTGTCTGAATCTACTTCAGCGATAGGTTGATCTTTTTCTACGTAATCACCATCTTTTACTAACCAAGTTGCAATTTCAACTTCTGTAATTGATTCGCCCGGTGAAGGAACTTTCATTTCTAGAATTGACATATTGAGAATTTTTTATTTTAAATTGAGTATAATTATTTATTAAGCGGTAACTGGTCTATTAACAGGAGCATCGTCTCTATCAAAAACTCTATTAATCACTGCGTTCTGATTCTTTTCAAACATCTTATGACTTCCAGGAGCTGGAGCACCGCTTGAAATTGGAGAAATGACTTGGATACCAGTGTCTCTAAAGTTTCTAAGAATGTAAGACCAAGCACCCATGTTTTCAGGTTCTTCCTGAGCCCAGAGGATTGATTTTTTGTTACCATATTTAGCAAAAATATCTTCAATAGCATCATTTTGCAATGGATACAACTGTTCGAATCTTACTAAGGCTACATTATCAGCGTTTAGCTCTTCTTTTTTAGCCAATAATTCAAAGTATAGTTTACCAGAACAAAGAACTAATTTATCTACTTTTTTAGGATCTGCAGTAGGATCGTCTAAGATTGGTTGGAAACTTCCATTAGCAAAATCTTCTAGTGGAGAAACCACTTTTGGATGTCTAAGTAAAGATTTAGGACTCATCACAATCAATGGTTTTCTAAATTTCCATTTCAATTGTCTTCTTAGCAAGTGGAAATAGTTGGCAGGAGAAGTAATATTGGCTACTACCATATTTTCGTTTGCACAAAGCGTAAGGAATCTCTCTAATCTAGCTGATGAATGCTCCGCACCTTGACCTTCTGATCCGTGTGGCAATAACATGATAAGACCATCTTGGATCTTCCATTTTTCCTCAGCTGCTGCTATATATTGATCTACAACAATCTGAGCACCGTTAACGAAATCTCCAAACTGAGCTTCCCAAATCGTTAAAGTATTTGGAGAAGCCATAGCATAACCATAGTCGAATCCTAACACTCCATATTCTGAAAGGTGAGAATTGAATACATCAAATCTGTTTTCCGAAACATGTTTTAATGGGATATATTCTTCTTCAGTATCTTGAGTTTTCACCACAGCATGTCTGTGTGAGAAAGTACCCCTTTCCACATCTTCACCAGAAATTCTTACATTATGTCCTTCAGTAAGCAATGTAGCATAAGCCAACAATTCTCCTAATGCCCAATCTAATGAATTTCCTTCGATTGCTTTGATACGATTTTCAAAAAGTCTTGTAATTTTGTTGATGAAGTTTTTATCACCTGGAAGGGTAGACATTTTAATCGCCAATTCTTTTAATTTAGCAATATCAAATGTAGTGTCCACTGGCAATTGTACAGATCCCTTTTTAGCCAAAGGTAAAGTTGTCCAATCATCTGCCATGAACAAATCCATCACATTTTTTTCAATTTCTTTAGAAGCATCAAAATCTTTATCTAGCAAAGCTTTGAATTCAGTTTCCATTGTTTTAAGAACGTCATCAGATATAATATTTTCTTTGATTAATTTCTCTTTATAAATTTCTCTTGGATTTGGGTGAGAAGAAATTGATTTGTAAAGGCTTGGCTGAGTAAATCTTGGCTCGTCACCTTCATTATGACCATATTTTCTGTAACCTAATAGATCGATATAAACATCCTTACCAAATTTTGCTCTAAAGTCAGCCGCAAAATGGATAGCATGTACTACCGCTTCAGCATCATCTGCATTCACGTGCATTACTGGAGATTCTGTCACTTTAGCAATATCTGTACAGTAAGTAGAAGATCTAGCATCTGTATAGTTTGTTGTAAAAGATACTTGGTTATTCACTACAATATGCACTGTACCACCAGTTTTATATCCTTCGAGTGTCATCATTTGAGCAACCTCGTAGGCAATACCTTGTCCTGCTAGAGCACCATCACCGTGGATTACTATTGGTAGTATTTTTTTAAAATCTCCCTTGAATTTATCATCTACTTTTGCGCGGCAAATACCTTCTACCAAGGCAGCAACAGTTTCTAGGTGAGATGGGTTTGGTGTCAAGTTAATAGAAACTTCTTCACCAGACGCCGTTTTAATTTTTTTTGAAGATCCTAAGTGATATTTTACATCACCAGAAAAAACATCTTCTTCAAACTCTTTTCCTTCAAATTCTGAGAAAATTTGTTTGTAAGATTTACCAAATATATTAGATAAAACGTTTAGTCTACCTCTGTGAGCCATCCCTAGTACGACCTCATCTACACCCAACTGTGATGATCTTGAAATCAATTGGTCTAATGCTGGGATTAAAGTTTCACCTCCTTCTAGAGAGAATCTTTTTTGTCCTACAAATTTTGTGTGTAGATAGTTTTCGAATGCAACAGCTTGATTTAATTTAAGTAGTATCTCAGTTTTTTCGTTAGAATTAAGTATCGCATGGTTACTATTTACTTGTAGCCATTGCTTGATATATTCTTTTTCCTCTACATTGTTAATGTGCATGTACTCTACACCAATTGAATCACAGTAAATAGTTTCAAGGTGCGAGATCAACTCTCTAAGAGTTGCAGGACCTTTCATACCTGTTTCAATAGCGCAGTTGAATTTAGTATCTAAATCTTGCCTATCAAGTCCAAAATTCTCGATATCTAAAGTTGGGGAGTAATGTCTTCTATCACGTACAGGGTTTGTTTTTGTGAAGAGGTGACCTCTCGTTCTGTAAGCTTCAATAAGATTAACTACCTTAAATTCTTTTTTGATATGCTCTGGAACCTCACCGTTAGATGCAGCCTGAGAAATCTGTTGAACTGCTGGAGCAGAACTCACTGAGCTCTGTACATATTGGATGACTTCATCCTCACTGTAGTTCTCTAGAGCAAAATCAAAACCTTGAAAAAAGGCTTTCCATGATGGTTCTAGAGAGTCCGGAAATTTTAAGTATTGTTGGTATAAATCCTCAATTAACTGAGAATGAGCTGCGTTTAGGAATGAAAATCTGTCCATTATTACAGTTTATCTATTATTAAAATATGTTAGTTTAATTAATCATCAAATTTAATAAAAAAAACCGAGCTAAAGCCTTTTCAAACTCTTAAAAAAAACATAAAGAATTTATTTATTTTCATTCTATTTATAAACCGCTAAAGACAGCTTAATATTAACATCTTGACCCTCCAGAGGCTTTTCTACGAATATCTGACATAAATCACCATGTCTCATTTGGTCGTTCTTTACTTTTTGTATAAGCTGCTGTATAGCCTTTATTCTTCCTGAGTAAGATCCCTTGTAGTACATCACATAATTTTGGGTTGCAGCAACGGATCTAAAACTAAAATTATTATCCGAAATACCCACTTTTTTGGATAGTGGAATACCGAAGAAATAAGAAACTTCCTTATCCTTATAATTTTCTGCGTTGGTGATAAGTGTCGGATACCCTATCTCATCTTCTTTTTTGCCAAGATCCATGCTAACGTAGTTATAGACCTTATTATAATTCATAACGATATTTTTGTAAAGTGCATCTTGTTTATTAGAGGCACTTACATTCACTCCCAATATCATCTGAGGCTCCTTTTTTTCAACCATAATGCTATCATATTTTATAGCTGCCATTCGATGATCCCTTTCTACCTTGTTGCCAAGCACATTGTGGAGATTTATCATGCTTTTATCTATATTCTCTACGAATTGATGTTGTGTCCAAAAATTTTTCACTCTAGAGAGCACAGGAAGCTTTGGAGTATGAACAATCCAAGTGATTTTTGTTTTTTCCGGCGTTAATTCTTTAAATTTTATATCTACTAGCGTTGGATTTTCGTTTTCATTTTCGAAAAGTTGAAATCTGAGTGTCTTATTTACGTTTTCATATCTTAAAAACATTTCTCCACCCATTACATTATCTTGATCTTGATAACTGATAGAACTTCCTTTCCCTTCGTATGGCAAATAATAATTTATTTTTATCGTTTTAGATGTAAGAAAGTAGTTATTCCAACGGGTAAAATTCTGAAGATTATTGAACTGATTAAACACTTTGTCCAAAGGATAATTGACTTCTTTTTGTATTGTGAAATTTTTATTTTCTTCCACAAAATAATACATAGAAGCGGCGTATGCTCCCATTAGTAAGAAAATGATAATGGCTATAAATTTAAAAACACGCATTGCACAAATGTAATACAAATAAAAAAAGTGACCAATAAGTAGATCACTAAAGTTATATTATTATAATCTTATCCTATATGAGTTCCTGCTTTTAGGATAGCTCCCTTCTTTACAACTACGATACCATCTTGCACAGAATGCGTACCATAATCTCCATCTTTGATATGTTTTCCACCAATAATTCTTACATTATCACCTATACAACAGTTCTTATCTAGTATGGCTTTTTCAATATAGCAATATTTACCAATGCCAATATTAGGATTGCCCACTTTATCATTTTGTACGATATCTTCATTCTTCTGATAAAAGTCGGCTCCCATAACATAAGAATTAACAATAGTACTCCCTTTATCGATGCGTGTTCTATTCCCAATGATGGAGTTTTCTATTTTGTCTGCCATAATAATACATCCATCACCAAAAACTGCCTTACTTACATAAGATCCGTTAACTTTTGATGGAGGAAGCATTCTAGCTCTTGTATAAATAGGATATGCTGAGAATAGATTGAACTGTGGAAAGTCCTGACAAAGATCCAAATTTGCCTCGTAGAAAGATTCTATAGTTCCGATATCTGTCCAATATCCTTCGTACTGATAGCTTAATGTTTTGTAATTACCGATAGAACTAGGAATAATATCTTTACCAAAATCATCACCTGCACCCTCTTCAAACATTTTCTTTAGAATGGTCTTCGTGAATATATAAATTCCCATAGAAGCTAGATATTCTTTGCCTTCTACTTTATTTTTATCAGAAACTTCAGATTTTAAATCTGATAATGCTTCTTCTTCTGGCTTTTCTATAAATGAAGTAATATTGCCTACCTCATCAGACTTTAGGATCCCAAAGCCTGTAGCATCTTTGGCATTAACGGGTATCGTAGCAATAGTAAGATCTCCACCATGATCCGTATGAAATTTTAGCATATGCGTAAAATCCATTTGGTACAATTGGTCTCCAGACAAAATAAGAATGTAATCATAATCATATTTTTCTAGATGCTTCATAGACTGTCTTACTGCATCTGCTGTTCCCTGAAACCAATTTTCATTTTCTACATTTTGCTCGGCAGCCAAAATATCTACAAAACCTTTGCTAAAAATATCAAAGTGAAAAGAATTTTTGATATGCGCATTCAATGAAGCCGAATTAAACTGAGTCAGAACTAATATTTTATTAAGTCCAGAGTTTAAACAATTGGAAATAGGGATATCTACCAATCTATATTTACCTGCAATAGGTACCGCAGGTTTGGATCTAGAATGGGTTAATGGGAAAAGTCGTGTTCCTCTGCCTCCTCCCAGTACGATTGAAATAACTTTTCTATTCATAAAAATAAGGTGTATTTTGAAATTATGATTAAAGTATTGTGTTTTACATTTTATATAAAGTTAGGTATTTTTGTGCAGACTTTTCCCATGCAAAGTCAAATTTCATATTAGAAATAATAAGATCTTTCATCGTTTGCTCTTGTTGATATAGACCCAATGCTCTCGTTATAGCATGTATCACATCTTGCACTCCAGGATAAGTGAAATTGATACCAGAACCTCCTGTTGATACATCTTTCACAGTATCTTTTAGTCCGCCAGTATAGCTAACAACAGGCACAGTGCCGTACCTCATCGCATACATTTGGTTGAGACCACAAGGTTCTACACGAGAGGGCATCAGTAGAAAATCTGCCGAGGCATAGATCTGGTGAGATAAATGCTCTTTATATCCTATATCCAAAGCAAAGTTGGAATACACTGTATCTAATTCTTTTAGTTTTTCTTCAAGGTAAGTGTTTCCTGAACCTAGAACGATAATATTGAGCCTTCCATATGATTGTTTAATACTTCTCCAAACTACATCGGGAAGTAAATCTGCGCCTTTTTCTATAGCAAATCTTCCAATAAATGCAAACAAAGGTAATTTCGGATCCAAATTATACTCCTTACATAGTTGAGCTTTATTTTTTGCTTTAATCGAATGAACATCTTTAATGGAATAATTAAAATCTAACATGGAATCTGTTTCAGGATTCCAAACTTCATTATCGATGCCATTAATAATTCCATACGCTTTAGAAAATTCGTCTCTTACCAAACTTTCTAGACCTCGGAAACTCACGAATAATTCTTCCAAATAACCTTCGGAAACGGTGGAAAATGCTGTAGCACACTTTATCATACATGCTAAAGGATTAATGTTCCCGTTCCAATCTAGCAATCCCCATTTGTGATGTTCGAAGGCAGGTAGATAATTCACCATAGACCAACTCATGATTCCCTGATATTCGCCATTATGTATGGTTGCGATTGTTTTTACACCTTTCAGAAAACCAAATTCTGGGCAATTATCAATCATAAAAGGAACCAATCCGGTATGATAATCATGACAATGCAAAACATCTGGACGTATCTTCATCGCCGTCATCCAATGTAGAATTCCTTGTTGGAAAGCCAAGAACTGAAAACTTTCATCTTGGTACCCATAAGGATTATCCCGATCTAGCAACCCAGGAATCTTCACCAGATATAATTCGAAGCCAAGCGTAATTTTTTTCTCCTTCAATATAAGGACTTGAAGTAAACGGTCTGCCTGGTGAATAAAACCATCAAAAACTATTTCGAAATCGTGTTCTTGCACATAGTGTTTGTTATACCAAGGCATTACCACTTTGGCATCAATATCTTTTATTTTGTTTTGATACTTTGGCAAAGCTCCCACCACATCGGCTAGGCCGCCCACTTTTGCAACAGGATAACATTCTGTACTTAGATGATAGATCTTCATTTATTGGTCTTCAATTTTTTTTGTTTCAATTATTTGTTTCTTTAATATAATTCCCGCTAATGGTGGAAGATTAATAAATATAGAATTGGATCTGTTCATCCATTTGGTTTTCTCTTTTTTAAAGATAGTAGCCTCTACACCACTTCCTCCATATCGAACCTCATCAGAATTAAAAATCACTTCCCAATCTGTTTCAGAATCGACCCCAATCTGATAATCGAAAACATCTTTACTTAGGTTAAGAACAGTCATTAGTGCATCCTCTTTTCGCTTTCCTTTTCTTAGATACGTATAAACGGATTTTTCAGCATCATCTGCTTCTATCCATTCGAAACCATTTTTATTAAATTGATTTTCGTAGAGTGCAGTTTCATTTTTATATAAAGAGTTCAAGTCTTTTACCAAATCTTGCAAACCCTTATGAATAGGAAAATTAAGCAAATGCCAATCTAGACTTTGTTTAAAATTCCATTCAGACGTTTGTCCGAATTCATTCCCCATAAAAAGCAATTTCGCTCCAGAACTGGTAAACATATAGACATATAAAGCTCTTAGATTGGCAAATTTTTGCCATTCGTCGCCAGACATTTTATAGATTAAACTAGCCTTTCCATGTACAACCTCATCATGAGAAAGTGGCATCATATAATTTTCTTTGTTGGCATACATAGACGCAAACGTTAATTTATGATGAAAAATAGATCTTTTGTCTTGATTTTGTTTAAAATAATATAAGGTATCATGCATCCATCCCATCATCCATTTCATATTAAACCCAACACCGCCCAACGCTACCGATTTGGTAAGCTTTGGAAAATCCGAACTTTCTTCCGCAATGGTAATGACATCCTCTTTATACTGATCTTTAATTGCGAGATTTAATTCTTGTAGAAAAGCTTTAGCTTCCAAATTGACATTACCACCCTCTATATTAGGAGTCCATTCGCCTTCTTTTCTAGAATAATCCAGATGTAGCATGGATGTAACTGCATCTACACGCAATCCGTCCACATGATAACGATCTAGCCAAAATAGTGCATTAGAGATAAGAAAAGATTTCACTTCATTCTTTCCATAATCGAATATATAAGACTTCCAATCGGGATGAAACCCTTTTTGCGGATCTGCATATTCATACAAAGGCGTTCCATCAAACAAATAAAGGCCATTAGCATCGCCAGGAAAATGGGAAGGTACCCAATCTAGCAGTACACCAATATTATTTTGATGCAGAATATCTATAAGGTACATGAGATCTTGTGGAGAACCAAAACGCGAAGTTGCCGCATAGAATCCTGTAATTTGATAACCCCAACTTGGATCATAAGGAAACTCCATCACTGGCATGAATTCAACATGTGTAAAACCAATTTCTAGTATATAAGGTACTAATTTCTCGGCAATTTCTCGATAATTTAAGAATTTTTCGGCATTATCTTCATTTCGGCACCAAGATCCTAAATGCATTTCGTAAACAGATATTGGAGAATCTAAATTATTTCGAGCTGCACGTTGCGATATCCAATCTTGATCCTCCCAATCAAACCAAGTCGTAGAAATCATAGATGCAGCTTGTAAATTTTGTTCCCAACTAAGTGCAAATGGATCGCTTTTTTCTAAAATTTTTCCTTTGGTCTCTATCGCATATTTATAAAGCGTTCCCCAAGTGAGTCCTGCTATAAATCCTTCCCAAATCCCAGATCCATCCCAACGGGGAAACAGGATATGATCTTGAGAATTCCAATGATTAAAATTACCAATTACAGACACTTTCATGGCATGAGGCGCCCAAACAGAGAAGTAAACCCCTTTTACACCATCCTTTTCTACAGAATGGGATCCCATTTTTTCGTAAAGTCGATAATGTTTTCCCTCTTTGAAAAGATAAATGTCTTCTTCCGATAAAAGTGTAAAAGTCTTTACAATATTCATCATAGTTGGTTTTAGTATCTACAGTAGAATTTTCAGAACAATATAAATGTTATTTTATTTTTTGCCTCACAATCCTCGTTGCTTCTCAAATATAAGAATTTTTATTTTCTGAAACCTCATCTTACTAAGAGTATTAATAAAATTGTAATTCCTCTTAAAGATTTATTAATGAAAATCAGTATCTGATCATTTGGCAACATCAGACAGAATTATCCATTTGATTTAAATTTAAAATCGGTTTTAAGAAAAAACATTATACGGCTTCATAAATTAATTTTTAATAATTTTAGTTCCCAAAGAACAAACACAAAACATGAAATTCGAACTCTCTACCCAAGATTCCGATGAAAGACCAATTTACCTGACTGGAAACTTCAACAACTGGAATCCTAAAGACCCTAAATATTTACTGCAAAATACAAGTATAGATTATAAAAATTTCACTTTAACCATTGATGATGCTCAACTTCCGGATGATATAATATTCAAATTCACGAAAGGCGGCTGGGAAAACGTAGAGCTAGACCAATATGGAAATATTACCCCCAATAGAAAAGTTGCTAAATATGTGGGAACTTCTACAAATGTGGTAGAAAAATGGAGATTAAATTGGGGACCATTCAAGGATGAATTTTTTCCAATTGTAGAAATTATCTCTGACGAATTTTATATTCCTCAGCTCGATCGTTATCGCAAAATTTGGGCTTTACTTCCGCATGATTATTATGTTTCCAACAAAAGCTATCCTGTTTTATATTTGCAAGACGCCCAAAATCTCTTTAATGAAGGAAGTCCGTACGGAAACTGGGAAATAGATAAAAAACTCTCTATTTTGGCAGAGTACGGACGTGGTGATGTTATTGTAATTGCCATAGAACATGGAAGCGAATCCAGAATTAAAGAATATATTTTTGATAATGATAATATTGCTAATGGTTCTGAAGGCAAAAAATACATTCGTTTTATTGCAGATACGCTGAAACCCTTTGTAGACGAAAATTATAGAACAAAAAAAGACCGAGAAAATACAGGAATTGGGGGAAGCTCTCTTGGCGGACTCATCAGTATTTACAGTGGATTTCTGTATCCTGAAGTGTATTCTAAATTATTAATTTTTTCTCCTTCGCTTTGGATAGAACCGAATAACAATTTTCCTATGATGAGTTTCCGAGTTCCTTACAAAACCAAAATCTATTTGTACGGAGGCGAACAAGAAGGCTCAAAAATGGTGAAAAGAATAGGCGTTTTTGAAGATTATTTAAGAAAATGGGAGAAGAAAAACTTATTCGATTTCGAATTTAAAACCAATATAAATCCTGAGGGTACACATAACGAATTCTACTGGTCTCAGGAATTTCCACGCGCCATAGAATGGCTTTTCTACAATAATACAGAAAACCCAGTAGAAGTAAAACCTCAACAAAACAATAGTAAATAATGAAAGTTACAACAAACAAAAAAGATAATTATAACCAAATTTTTCAACTCTATTCTGAAATTTCTTGGCAAAGTAATCAATATCAATTTCCTTCGAGTATTTCAAGTTTCTTTACCGGAAAGAAAAATGAAGTTTTCGTTTATGTAGAAGCGGAAAAGGTAATTTACCTGATTGGTTTAGGAAAAGATGATATACAAAATTTTGAATTCCAACAAATTGGAAATAAATTCGCCCAAGCGCAAAAAAACAACTTGCATGCAGTTCCAACATTGCTTTCTGGTGATAATCTAAATGATGAACAGTTTTCCCAATTTATCACAGGATTGCTATTAGGTACTTATAATTATCCTTTCAAGAAAGACCATTCATTTTGGAATGATCAATTTGAATTAAATTATTCTGAAATCAGCGGAGATCAAGCGCAAAAATCGCTTAAAAAAGCAGTTGCTATTTGCAATGCACAATCGGCTTGCCAAGATTGGTTGAATAAACCTGCCAACTTTAAAAAACCTGATACAGTTACAAAATATCTATCCGAAATAGCTACCCAACACAATCTTAAACATACCACTTTTAATAGAGAAAAATGTGAAGAATTGGGACTTGGCGCCTACCTTTCGGTGAACCAAGGAAGTGCGTACGATGCGGCGTTTACCATATTAGAATATAAAACCGACGTTCCTAATGCTAAAACCTTCGGATTGGTAGGTAAATGCGTGGTATTCGATACGGGTGGAATTTCTATTAAAGCCTCTACCAATCTTCATTATATGAAATCTGATATGGGCGGAGCGACCGCAGTTATTGGTGCGCTACTCTATGCTGCAGAAATGAAATTGCCGATTAATATCAACGCAATTTTACCGATTACAGACAACGCAGTATCCGAGAAATCTTATTTACCGAGTGATGTAATTACAGCCTACAACGGGAAAACGATTGAAGTTTTGGATACAGATGCCGAAGGAAGAATGACCTTAGCAGACGGATTATCTTATTTGGCGAAAAACTATAAGACAGATGTACTTTTAGATCTCGCTACGCTTACTGGCAGTTCTGTAAGAATGTTTGGTGATACTTGTGGCGCTTTACTATCTAATAACGATCAGTTGATAAAAACCTTGATAAAAACTGGCGACAAAACCAACCAAAGATTATGGAACTTGCCTTTGTGGGACATTTGGATGGAAGATTTTAAGTCTGATGTTGCTGATTTTAAGAATTTTTCTATGAAACCGGTTGGAGATTGCATTATTGCAGCCAAGTTTTTGGAGCAATTTATAGAAAACCATCCCAATTGGGCGCATTTAGATATTGCAGGTGTTGTATTTGGTAGTGTAGGATATGCAAGAGATAAGGCCGCGACAGGATTTGGTGTACAATTATTGGCTGATTTTCTTGAAAATTATCAATAAAAAATTAGTTTTTCTAAAATATTCTCTGTATAATTGATATTGTATTAGCAAAAACACACCTAATATCGAATTTTAACATTAAATAATTAATAAAAAATACTATTTATTTTTTAAAATTTAATAAAAGTGAAAAATCATTGTATGGAGAATAAAACTATAGTCTGTATTTCTTGTTATTTTAAAGGGTACGATTTTATGGATGAAATGAAAAAACTAGGAAATAAAGTTATCCTAGTAACCTCCGAAAATCTCAAAGAAAAACCTTGGCCTTGGCATGCGATAGATGAGGTATTTTATATGCAAGAAATCAAACCATCTGTTTGGAATCTCGAGCATCTCATCCAAGGGTTTTCTCACCTTATGGAAACCAGAAAAATACATGCCGTAGTTGCATTAGACGATTATGATGTAGAAAAAGCTGCCCTTATTAGAGAGAATTTCAGAATTCCAGGGATGGGACAGACGACTCATCGATACTTTAGAGACAAATTAGCTATGAGACAGAAGGCACAAGATTCTGGTATTCTTGTTCCAGAGTTTACAGCGGTCTTCAATAATGATGAGGTGGAAGATTTTATAAGGAGAACTCCTGCACCATGGGTTTTAAAGCCTAGATCTGAAGCTTCTGCATCAGGGATAAAAAAGATAAAAAACGAAGAAGAGCTTTGGCAGGCACTTCAGCAATTGGGAGAAGAAAGACATTTGTTTTTGCTAGAAAGTTTCAAGATCGGCGACGTATTTCATGTAGATAGTTTGAGCTTCAACCATAGAATTGTATTTACCTCAGCTTCACAATATCTTGCTTCTCCAATGGAAGTTTCTCATGTTGGAGGCGTATTCCGAACTAAAACTTTAGGCATCCATTCTGAAGACTTCAAGGCACTTTATAAAGAAAATGCCAAACTTCTCTCCTATTTTGGATTGTTAAATGGTGCTACACACAGCGAGTTCATCAAAGGAAAAGAGGACGGAAAATGGTACTTCTTGGAAACCTCATCTCGTGTTGGTGGCGCCCATATACCAGATTTGGTAGAGGCATCTAGTTCCATTAATATTTGGAGAGAATGGGCAAGAATTGAAGATGCGTTATTGAAGGATATAAAATACAGCATCGTTACTCCAACTGCGTACTATGCAGGTCTGATTGTAGCATTAATTAAAGAAAAAGAAGCAGATACCGAAAGTTTTGAATGTGATGAAGTGTTTAAATTTTTACCGATTGATTATCATATCGGGATTGTATACCAATCCTTAGATCCTTCTATTATACATACTAGACTAGACGATGCTGCAAAAAAAATAAATTCAGATATGCTTCAAATATTACCACCACAGAGTAAACCAACCTCTTAGATGCTTAAATATTTTCTTAAAAATAAAACGATAAACTACAAAATAAGAATCAACAGAATGCCACAAATAGAACATACAGATTATTACTCTCATATATTAGAAACAAAAATAAAGGTAGAAGTTACAGGACACTATGGCTACCCTATTATTATGTTTCCTACTTCAGGTGGTTTGTATACGCAAAATCACGATTTTGATCTGAATAGCAGTATCAATGGTTTTATAGAACAAGGGAAAGTAAAATTATACAATGTAGAAACTATAGATGCTTACTCTTTCTATGATGACGAATTATCTCCGAAGCAAAAGATCAACAATTACGAAAAATATATGCAATTTCTCATACAAGAGTTTGTTCCTTATATCCAAAAATTACATTGCACAGATAGAGTTGCTGTAGCAGGCGCAAGTTTTGGAGGTTATCACGCAGCCAATTTTGCTTTTAGATTCCCTCATGTAGTGTCTCATCTATTTTGCCTTTCGGGAGCTTTTAGCATTAGAAATTTCATGGATGGTTATTCTGATGATTTGGTGTACTTCAATTGTCCAAGGGAGTTTGTAAAAAACGATGAAGCTTGGAAATACAAACACATGCACATTGTGCTGAGTACATCTGACCAAGATATTTGCAAAGAAAAAAACTTAGTGATGGGAAAAATATTATCGTCCAAAGGCATAGATTTTTGGTATGATGAGCAAAAATGGATCAGTCATGATTGGCCCCTTTGGAGAATGGTATTTCCGATTTTTGTATCCAAATTTTTCTCTTAAAAAACATTTAATCATTTAAATAAATAAAAAAACATAAACTTATGGCAAAAAAAGTAGGAATATTATTTGGGATGGAAGATACATTTCCTTGGGCATTTATTGATAAAGTAAACGAACTAGGCAAAGGTGAAATTGTTGCAGAACCTGTTTCTATAGACAAACTAGAACAAGGCGCAGACTATGGTTATGCAGTAATCATCGACAGAATTTCGCAAGATGTTCCTTTTTATAGAGCTTATTTAAAAAATGCAGCGCTAAATGGAACTTATGTAATTAATAATCCTTTTTGGTGGAGTGCAGACGAAAAGTTTTTCAATAATGCATTGATGTCCAAATTGGGCATTCCGTTACCCAAAACTGTATTACTTCCCTCTCACGATCGCCCTTCTAATACTTCGGAAACTTCTTTTCGAAATCTCAAATTTCCTCACGATTGGGATTATATTTTCAATTATGTGGGATTTCCAGCTTATATGAAACCACACGATGGTGGTGGATGGAAAAATGTATACCGCGTAGACAGCGCAGATGATCTATGGACAAAACTAAGTGAGACAGAACAGTTGGTGATGTTACTTCAGGAAGAAATTGTATTTGAAGACTATTACCGAGTGTATTGTTTAGGCAAAAAATATGTGCATATAATGCCTTATGAACCTAGAAACGAACCTCATCTTAGATATGAAACTACGCACCAAACAGAAGGCGAAGAGTTGAAAAAATTACTAAAAACTATTGAGGATTATACCATCAAAATGAACGAGGCTTTGGGGTACGATTTCAACACAGTAGAATTTGCAGTTAAAAATGGAATTCCTTACGCTATAGATTTTTGCAATCCTGCTCCAGATGCAGATAGAAATGCTGTAGGTGAAGAAAACTTTGCTTGGATTGTAGAACATTCTGCAAAATTGGCAATTGAAAAAGCCAAAGAATATGTTCCTGGGAAAGCCAATATCTCTTGGGGAACTTTCGTGAAAAACTCTATAAAATAAAAACACACACAGAAAAAAAATGCATCAATTCACAATAGGTATAGAAGAAGAATACCAAATTATCGACGTAGAAAGTAGAGATTTGGTATCGCACGTATCTAAAATTATAGAAGGCGGTAAAGCAGTATTGAGTGAAAACTTGAAACACGAAATGCACGAATCTATGATAGAGATGGAAACAGGTATTTGCCAAAATATACAAGAAGCACAAGCCGAACTTACCAACCTGAGAAGACATCTCATCAAGGTAGCACACGAGAATAATCTAAGAGTTTCTGGTGGTGGTACACACCCATTTTCCAACTGGGAGCATAACACCATTACAGATGGAGAACGTTATCACAAAATTGTTGATGATATGGGTGATGTAGCACGTGGAAACCTTATTTTTGGACTTCATGTACATATTGGTATACCAAATCGTGAAGAAGGCGTAAGAATACAAAATGTAATGCGCTATTTTCTTCCTCACGTCTATGCACTTTCTACCAATTCTCCTTTCTGGATTGGAAGAAGCACAGGATTCAAATCTTACAGACAAGAAGTATTTGTAAAATTCCCTAGAACTGGAATTCCGAGTTATTTCAATTCTTTGGCAGAGTTTGATAGCTATGTAGAGCTTTTGGTAAAAACCGGAACTATAGATAATGCGAAAAAGATTTGGTGGGATCTGCGTGTGCATCCTTTCTATCCTACTATAGAATTTAGAATTTGCGATATGCCTTTGCGTATTGAAGAAACGGTTTGTCTTGCAGCTATAATGCAAAGTTTGGTGGCAAAAATATACAAATTGCATCAGCAGAATTTAAGTTTTAGAAGTTACCGAAGATTATTATTGAATGAAAATAAATGGCGCGCCTCTAAAAGCGGAATAGAATCTCATCTTATAGATTTTGGTAAAGAAGAATCAGTTCCTTACAAAGATCTTCTGAAAGAATTGTTAGAATTTATAGATGATGTTGTAGATGATTTGGGTTGTCGTAAGGAAGTAGAATATGCCTGGACTATTATGGAAAACGGTACTGGCGCAGATAGACAATTGCAAATATTCAAAGAAACAGGTGATCTTACAAAGGTGGTAGACTATATGATTTCTGAGACCGAATATGGGATAACTCACGGCACAAATGCTTCTTAATATTTTTTATAACTTTGCACAAAACATGTAGTTATGTGTGATATAAGAATTGCATTATTGGATATGAATGACAATCACGTCAATCAGGGATTTAAAAATATTTCAGATTTGTCGGAGGATTTTCGTAAGCAATCCACAGAAAATATTACTATAGAAAAATTTGATATTAGACATAAAAATGAAATGCCTGAAATTGAAAATTTTGATATTTTCATCTCTTCTGGTGGCCCAGGTACACCTCACAAAGAAGGACATGCTTGGGAAAAAAGATATGCCGATTTTCTGGATGCTATTTTCGAACATAATAAAAACAGCGAAGAGAAAAAGTACTTATTTCTAATATGTCACTCTTTCCAAATTGCAAGTATCCATTGGAAATTGGGAAATATATGTAAAAGAAAATCCTATTCTTTTGGTGTGATGCCGATCCATAAAACGGATGATGATAAACAAGAATATTTATTCGAAAACTTACCCAATCCTTTCTATGGCGTAGATTCTAGAGCGTATCAATTTATAGAGCCTGACGATAATAGATTTGAGGAACTTGGCATGAATATTATGGCTTTAGAAAAATTTCGTCCGCATATTAATTTAGAAAGAGCGGTGATGGCAGTTCGTTTTTCAGATGAAATTTTTGGAACGCAGTTTCATCCTGAAGCAAGTCCGGAAAGTATGATTGAGAATCTTAAAGACGACAGAAATAAAGCAGCTATGATAGAAAACTACGGCATAGAAAAATATCTTGAAACATTAGACCGAATGGATGATGATGATAAGATACTACTGACGCAATCTCAGATTCTGCCCAGATTTTTTGATTTTGCTAAAAATAATATCTTGAAATATAGAACAGTTCTTGCTTAAGTAATTTTAAAGTAAAATAGATTACCATTTTTGGAATTGAATAAAGGTAAAAATCGAGTACATAGGCTCGATTTTTTTTATTTAAATGAATCTTATGATTAATGTGTATAAAATGTTTAACTTTAAAATGACCAAAACATAAAATATGATTCCGAAGTATAGAAAAAAATTTAACGAAGAATTTTCTCCAGAGAAATATAAGCAGTTCCAGGAAACACTCCAAATAAAAAGTGGTGTAGAACCTGCATTTAGAATTTCGGAAAGTCCTATTTTTTTACCAAATGATTTTAGAACTAAACTACTTTCAGCAAGCGAAAGTATTATCAGCCAGATAAGAAAAATGCCAGTGGAAATTTTGAACAAAGCAATTCCTAAAAATTGTAAAGTGCCGAATGATCACGAGAAACCACACTTTATCACCATAGATTTTGGAATTTGCAGAAGTGAAAATGGCGAAATAAACCCTCAGTTGATTGAGCTACAAGCTTTTCCATCTTTATATGCTTTTCAACAAGTGGAGGAAGAGACCTATGTAGGACTTTATCCATTTTTGGAATCTGTACAAAGCAACCTTAGCAAAGAAGAATACTTTGATCATTTGAAGGAACTTATTGTGGGCGATGAAGATCCTAGGCATGTAATTTTGCTTGAAATCTTCCCAGAAAAGCAAAAGACCCAGATTGATTTCATTTTAACAGAACAATATTTAGGCATAAAAACAGTCTGTTTAACCAAAGTAAAAAAGGAAGACAATAAGCTGTATTATGAAGATAATGGCGAGAAAATAGAAATAAAAAGAATCTATAATCGTGTAATTTTTGATGAATTAGATAAAATTCCAGACCTCCATTTAGAATTTAATTTTAGAGACAAAGTAGAGGTAAAATGGGTCACTCATCCCAATTGGTTTTTTAAAATTTCTAAATTCCTATTACCACTATTGAAGCATGAATATGTGCCAAAAAGTTATTTTTTGCATGAATTTCCAAGTACCGAAAAGCTGGAAGATTTTGTATTGAAGCCTTTATTTTCTTTCGCAGGAAGTGGTGTCAACCTAAATCCTACTTTAGAAATTACAGTTTCTATAGAAGATAAGGAAAACTATATTTTGCAAAGAAAAGTAAACTACGAACCTCTGTTTGAAGACATTAACGGCGAATTTTCTAGAGCCGAAATAAGATTATTATATATTTGGAAAGACAAAGATGAGGATCCTATTTTGGTGCAAAATCTTTCTCGAATGACCAAAGCTGATATGGTAAATGTAGATTTTAATAAAAAAGATGCTATTTGGATTGGCAGTTCTCATGCTTTTTTTGAAATATAGATTACAACGACCATAAAAAAACCTCTGAAATTTCAGAGGTTTTTATTTGATAAAGAAAATAATTACATTAATTTATCATCTTCTAATAATTCCTTGGCTTGATATTCTTGAACCAATTCTATTGCATTAGAGATTACATCGCTAAGTGCAGTAATAAATGTTCCTTCTTCTGCCATGCTCATAGAATGTTTCAGTGCATCTATTTCTCTAGGAATAATCTCATAGCTCACTTCCCTACCCGATTCTTGAATTCCGTCTATAATTAATGAGTTTATTTCTTCCTCTGTTCTTCCTCTGAGGTGTTTTTCGTTACGGATAATAATATAATCGAACATTCGACCTGCAATTTTTCCACACAATTTTATGTCCTCATCTCTACGATCTCCCACTCCAGAAATAATTCCTATTTTCTTGCTTGCTTCTACGTTTTTCAGATAATCTTCTATTGCTTCGTACCCTGATGGATTATGTGCAAAATCGATTAGTACTTTGAAGTTTTTAAATTTAAATATATTCAATCTACCTGGTGTCAGTTGCGCACTTGGGATAAACGTCCTCAATGAATTTGAAATATCTTCAATTGCAAAACCATGTAAATAACATGCCAAACTCGCTGCCAAAACATTTGAAATCATAAACTTTGCCTTGCCTTCCATTGTAATAGGGAAATCTTTGGCTTTACCAATTCTTATCTTCCAATCGCCTTTTTTAATAGTTACATATCCTTCTTCATATACACAAGTTGTCCTTCCTTCCTTGGAGAATTTTTTGATATGTTCGTTATTTTCATCTAAGCTAAATATGGCAACGTTACTGGAAATATCATTTACAATACGCATAGAATAAGCATCGTCTGCGTTCATCACACTCCAACCATTCTTTTTTACACTATCTAGTACTACTCTCTTTACTTTGGTAAGATCTCTAAGATTGTGGATATCATTCATCCCCAAATGATCTTCTGTAATATTGGTAAGGACGCCTATGTCGCATTGTGAAAACCCTAAACCAGATCGCAAAATACCTCCTCTAGCCGCTTCTAATACCGCAAATTCTACGGTTGGGTCTTTTAAGATAAATTCAGCAGAAAGCGGACCTGTGGTATCCCCTTTTGTAAGCATGGTATTTTGTATATAAATCCCATCAGAAGTGGTAAATCCTACTCTGTAACCGTTATTTTTTACAATATGAGAAATTAATCTTGTTGTGGTTGTTTTACCGTTAGTTCCTGTTACTGCAATAATAGGAATGGTAAAAGGTTTGCCTTGAGGGTAAAGCATATCTACTACAGGAGCTGCAACGTTTCTTGGTAATCCTTCGCTTGGAGCCAAATGCATTCTAAAACCTGGTGCTGCATTCACTTCAATGATGGCTGCGCCACTCTCCTTCAGAGGTTGCGTTAGATTTTCTGCCATAATATCGATTCCACAAACATCGAGCCCAATAATTTTAGAAATTCTTTCTGCCATAGTTATATTCTCCGGATGCACCATTTCTGTTACATCAATAGAAGTACCCCCAGTAGATAGATTAGCTGTAGACTTCAGATATACTATTTCTCCTTTGTGCGGAACCGTAGTTAAGTCGTACTGCATTTTATCCAATAGTTCTATAGTATCCTTGTCTACGGTGATTTCGGTAAGCACATTTTCGTGTCCGTATCCTCTTCTTGGATCTTGGTTTTCTATAGCGATTAGTTCTTCTATGGTGCTTTCTCCATTGCCAATGACGTGTGCTGGAACTCTCCTAGCCGCAGCAACCATTTTATTATTAACTACCAAAACTCTAAAATCAAATCCGCTGATATATTTTTCTACAATCACTTTTTCAGAATACTTTTGTGCGTATTCTAGACCTGCTTTAGCAGATTCCCAATCGGTAACATTAATGGAAGAACCTTTTCCGTGATTACCATCTAGTGGCTTTATCACCACTGGATAGCCTATTTTTTTTATCACACTTTCTAATCCCTCTACAGAATCTATAAGATCTCCGATAGGAACGGGTATCGCAGAATCGTTCAACATTCTTTTTGTCAATTCTTTATTACAAGCGATATCCACAGCTATAGAACTCGTATTACCAGTAATAGTTGCTTGAAATCTCTGTTGGTTTACACCATATCCTAATTGTACAAGAGAATTACTACCTAGTCTTATCCAAGGTATTTTTCTAGATACTGCCTCTTCAACAATGCTTCCTGTAGAAGGACCAAGACGTTCGCGCTCGCGGATTTCTCTCAATTTCTGCACACATGCATCTATATCAAACTCTCTTGCGTCAATAAGTGCTCTTGCAATTTCTACCGCTTGCTCTGCAGCATATATACCTGCATTTTCTTCAATATAATCAAATACGACATTGTAGATACCTGGTGTTTTGGTTTCTCTTGTACGTCCAAAACCTGTTTCCATACCCGCTAAGGTTTGTATCTCTAGTGCGATATGTTCTATTACGTGGC
This sequence comes from Chryseobacterium sp., assembly GCF_045629545.1. Lineage (GTDB taxonomy): Bacteria > Bacteroidota > Bacteroidia > Flavobacteriales > Weeksellaceae > Chryseobacterium. Next base: position 54,602 of record NZ_JAZQRK010000007.1, read on the forward strand.
CAATCCAAGTTCCCATTTCTATCCTATGAAAAAAGCCGCCTTGTACTCCCTCAGAACATCTATGTTTGATGAGAGAAGGTAATAATTTTTCTATATTCTCTCTGAAACCTTCAATTTTATTAGTAGGAAAATTCTCCATTTCCTCAAGATTCAAACGCATCTGTATCAATTTTTTTCTTCTGATACTCCAAATATTTGGTCCTCTCAGCGCTTGTATCTTCTCAATTTTCATAGTTTATCTTAAATAAGTGTATTAATAAAAAAAAATATTCTTCAATCAAAGATAATGTAAAACCTTAAAAAATAGCACATCATTCTTCAAGATTTAGTAAAAAAAAAAGAAAATTAAATTCATTTCATAATTTATGCCTTCTGATGATAATAAGATTTTATATTTTTCAGACTGTCATTATTTTTCTAACTTTGCAGGTTATGAGACCAGTTGGAAAATTAATTATAATCGGTGGAGCTGTTAATAAGGGGAGTTTCGCAGAAACAGATTACGATCAGAACATAGAAAAAAATCTTAACTTTTTTGAAACCGGAATTTTAAGGAAGATTATTACTGAATCTAAGAATAAGGAAAATTCAATCATTGAAGTTGTAACTACAGCTTCGCAAATCCCTCAGATAGTAGGGACAGAATATAAGAAAGCTTTTGAATTTTTGGGAGCTAAAAACGTCAATATTTTAGATATAAGCAATAGAGAACAAGCTAATTCTGATGCCATTGTAGCAAGAGCTAATGCGGCAGATGTAGTAATGTTCACGGGTGGAGATCAACTAAGGCTTACTTCCATATTGGGGGGTACTCGATTTCACGATACTATTTTATTAAAATATACAGAGCAAGATTTCATTTACTCTGGTACTTCTGCTGGAGCTGCGGCTGCTTCTGAGAATATGATCTACCAAGGAAGTAGCACTGAGGCGATGCTAAAGGGAGAAATAAAAATCACCCAAGGATTAGGACTTATAGACAACGTCATTGTAGACACTCACTTCGTACAAAGAGGACGTATGGGAAGGCTATTTCAAGCGGTAGTAAATAATCCGCGCACCTTGGGTATTGGCCTTGGAGAAGATACAGGTTTGTTTATTCATAACGATACGATGACAGCTGTTGGTTCTGGACTTGTAATCTTGGTGGATGGAAGATTTATCAAAGACACTAATCTTACTAATATCAATCTTGGAGAACCTATTTCTATAGACAATATGGTAGTTCATGTAATGTCGATGAATGATACTTACGATCTAAAAACCAAAGACCTTACTATTGTAAATTCGCAGTATAGTTCATCTATACAAAACTAATTTTTCACAACACACCAATTCCTATGAAAATTATTATCCACGGAGGATTTTTCTCTGAAAGCGACCAAAGCCATGAGATGAAAGTTGCTAAGCAAAACGCTTTAAAATTGATTGCTCAAAAATCATATACTTTTCTCGAGAACAACTCTGCCTTTGATACTGCGGCTTATGCGGTTTCTTTACTAGAAGATGATTTATTATTCAATGCTGGTATTGGATCTCAAATACAAAGTGATGGCGTAATTCGTATGAGCGCTGCCATTATGGATGGAGACACGCAAAAACTAAGCGGTGTTATTAATATTGAGCAGGTAAAAAACCCAATATTAGTAGCAAAAAGTTTAATGAGTGAAGATGATCGTGTTTTGGGAGATCAAGGTGCTAAGAAATACGCGACTGAAAATGGTTTTGAAGATTTTTCAACAGAAATTCCACAAAGAAGATCTGAGTACGAAGCAAAGCTAAAAACAGGCGGAAAAGGAACCGTAGGATGCGTTGCGTTGGATAAAGAGGGAAAACTTGCTGTGGCAACTTCTACTGGAGGAAAAGGATTTGAAATTCCTGGTAGAATTTCAGATTCCGCAACCGTTGCAGGTAATTTCGCCAATGAATATTGTGCTGTTAGCTGTACAGGAGTTGGTGAAGATATCGTAAGCAATGCTACTGCAACCAAAATAGTAACGAGAGTTACGGATGGTATGAGCATGGTAAGTGCTTTTGATAAAACCTTCGAAGAACTAAAATCAATTGATGGCTTTGCAGGCGCAATTGCTATTGATAAAATGGGGAACATTTACCACCAAGATTCTTATCCAACTATGGTATTTACAAGTTATGATGGAAAGGAGTTTGATATCTTTAACTAAATTTTAACATTCTTTTTTGTATTAAATATTTTCTTTGGCACACATTTTACTTAGTGTATAGTATAACATCAAAGTTTAACTTAAAAAATATTTAATCATGGGAAATAAGACAAATGGCGTTTTAGCTTTATTAGGATTGGGAGCATTAGCTTATTGGAAGTACAAAAAATCGACTCCAGAGGAACAACAAGCTGTGAAAGATAAAATCAATACAGCGAAAGGTAACTTAAATAAATTTGGAAACGATCTTAAGGACAAAGCTAATAATGTAGCTTCACAAGTTCAAGATAAAGCCAACGAAGCAAAAAACAAAATTGAAGACGCCACGCAAGGTTAGTCTTTACGAAATTAATATAATTTTACAATTAGGTAAAAAAGAAGTCATCATTACGATGACTTCTTTTTTGCTTTGATAGCATAAACCATTGGTATCTTGTCTCCGAATTTGGTGATTCTCCACTTCCCTTTTTCAAACTCAGTTATATGCTTAAAACAAGGATAAGGTGACCAATCAAATTCTTGAAACTGTGCTAACGTTAAATGATTATCCATTAAACTTTGCAGAATCTCAGATATAGGATGATTCCACATTACATAATCTTCCACAATATCAGCAGAAAAATCAGCATACGTTCCTTCGTAGGTTTCTGCTATTGGTTTTTCGTTAAAATAATTATAAGCAATACCATTAAAATCGTCATCATACATCCAAACAACAGGATGAAAATCTGCCATCACCAATTCTCCGTCAAGCTTCAGAAAATGATCGATCACATGTGCCCATTTTTGTAAATCTGGCAACCAACCAATTGTTCCGTAGCTAGTAAAAATTAAGTCAAATTTTTCATCTAAAACATTGGGTAGATTATATAAATCGGAACAAATAAAATGGGTATCTACATTGCATTTTTGTGCTAAAATTTTCGCCTCATCAATCGCTTTATCCGATAAATCTACGGCTGTGACTTTTGCGCCCATACGCGACAACGAAATTGAATCTTGACCAAAATGACATTGCAAATGCAATACACTCTTCCCTTCCAAATCTCCAAGTAATGGTAATTCTATAGCATTCAGAGAATTTCTCCCAGCCAAAAACTCATCCATAAAGTAGAAATCTGACTTCATATGAGTTTCCACTTTAGCATTCCATGATTTTTTATTGATTTCTAAATAATTTTCCATTTTAAAATTTATGTCGTAATAAATATAGAACTTTTTAGAATATCGATTTTCTTAATATAAAAAATCGCATAAAAATTGATTAATCACTGTATTTAGTGAAATTTTTATTTCACTTAGCTCCACTTCTAATAATTATTGTATCTTTTGTTTTAAGAATTTTAGATTTAAAATGAAGAATATCGAAACTTTAAAATTTGTTTTAAATCTAATTTTTATTGAATAATTTAAAAGTTAAAAAGTATATGGCAATTAATTTACAAAAAGGACAGAAAATCAACATCGGACTAAGTAAAATGACCATTGGTTTGGGTTGGGATCCTAGCGAAGGTACAGGACAGACTTTCGATTTAGATGCTTCTGCTATCATGATAGATTCTACTAGAAAATTGGTAGAAGAAGAATATTTTGTGTTCTATAATAATTTGGTTTCACCAGACGGTGCACTTACCCATACAGGCGACGATCCTGATGGTAGAAGTAGTGATGGTGATGATGACGAAGCGATAATCGTAGATTTGGATAAGGTGGACTCTAGAGTTGAGGAAATTCTTTTCGTGGTTACTATTGAAGATTTCGAAAGAAAAAAACAAAATTTTGGACAAGTAAGAAATTCTTACATCAGAATTATTGATAATGATAGCAACGAAGAAATTGCAAAATACGAATTGGATGAAGATTTCTCCATAGAAACTGGTGTAGAATTCGGGAGGTTGTATAAAAGAAATGGCAGTTGGAAATTTGAAGCTTCGGGTATTGGATACAAAGCAGATCTAGGATTTTTCTTGGAAAAATATTACAAAGGTCAAATCATAAAATAATATACAATGGCAATAAGTTTACAAAAAGGTCAGAAAATAGATTTAAGAAAAAGCTCAGGAGAAGCACTTACCAATTTTTGTGTGGGTGTAAATTGGGGCGCAATAGAAACCGAAAAAGCAGGTTTATTCGGGTTTGGAAAAAAGAAAGTAGTAGAAGATGTTGATTTGGATTTGAGCTGCATAATGCTCGATCAATCTGGTAATTTAGTCGATTGGATCTACTCTCCGGATTACAATGCTTGGCTTTCTAAAAACAATTACCCTCTAGGTAAACTTTCTTCTAAAGATGGTGGATTGAAGCACAGCGGTGACGATAGACAAGGTGATGTAGGTGGTGATGACGGATTGGATAATGAAATTATTACCATAGATTTAAATCGTGTAAGTCCAACAATTGATAAAATATATTTCTTTCTAAATATTTATCTCAATCAAGGTCAATCATTTGATTTTTCTCAAATCCCTTTTGCGAAGATAAGAATGTACGAAGGTACTTCTACTCGAGTGAACACGGTACATTCTAACTACGATATCGTTACCGATTCTAGCTACCGAGGAAAACGAGCTCTTATTTTGGGTAAATTATATCGTAAAAATGGTGAGTGGAAATTTGATGCTATTGGTGAACCTTCAGAAGATCAAATTTTTGTACAAACCATGCAAAGAATCATCAAAGATTACAAATAACTCCTCTATCTATTCAAAAACACAAATCTGAAAACATGAACAGAAGATTATTAGCCTATTTCTTACTCGACACTTCAGGCTCCATGCGTGGCGAACCTATTGTAGCACTTAATAATGGTTTCAATGGGTTGGTAAGTATGCTGCGATCTGATCCTCAGGCGATGGAATCTTTGCATGTCAGCGTGATTACCTATGACCAAAATGTAAATAATATTATCCCTTTAGTAGACTTGGCGCACTTTTCACCAGTAGAAATCAAGTGTCCAGACAGCGGACCAACTCATACTGGAAGAGCATTAGAAGAAGTTTATCATTTGGTCAATCGAGAATTAATAAAAGGATCATCCGACAAAAAAGGAGATTGGAAACCTCTACTCTTTATTTTTACAGATGGGAAGCCATCGGATATTCAGAAATATAAAGAAATGATTCCTAGAATAAAAAGTTTAGACTTTGGAGTAATTGTAGGCTGCGCTTCGGGTCCAAAAGCCGAAGTAAGTTATCTACAAGAGCTTACAGACCATGTTGTAAAACTAGATACTACCGATGTTACAACACTTACTACATTTTTCCAATGGGTAAGTTCTTCCATCGAAATGGGAAGCAAATCCCAAGGCACAGGTGAAGCAATGATTTTACCTCCTCCACCAAGCGAACTAAATTTGATTATTTAATTTTAATTTTATGAGAAGACTACCCATCTATTTCCTCATAGATGTATCAGAATCTATGGTAGGAGAACCTATAGAACAAGTACAAGAAGGTATTGCTACTATCATACAAGAGCTAAAAACAGACCCGAATGCGTTGGAAACCGTTTGGTTATCTATCATCGCATTTGCGGGGAAAAGTAGAATTATAACTCCTCTACAAGATCTTATTACGTTTTATCCTCCGAAAATTCCGATTGGAGGTGGAACATCCTTATCTAAAGGTTTAACGCAATTGATGAATGCCATTGATAGAGATGTTATTAAAACAACTTTCGAAAGGAAAGGTGATTGGAAACCTATCGTATTTCTTTTTACAGACGGAATTCCTACAGATGAAACAGAAATTGAGATTGAAAAATGGAATGTAGAATATCGCAGAAAAACTCACCTTGTTATCATCTCGATTGGCGACAATACCAACTTTAATCTTTTAGGAAGATTGTCTAACGATGTTCTATTATTCAATAATGCAGACAATCAATCTTATAAAGATTTTTTCAAATGGATTACCTCATCGATCCAATTGACGAGTGAAAAGATAAACATAAATAGTAGTGAAGGAATTAATTTAAGTAAAACAAGCCCAAACACTATTGAAAAAATAGATGTAACAAAAAATTATTCTCTCCCAGATAATAATTTTGTAGTCCTGAATGGGAAGTGTTCTGTGAATGATAAATTATATCTTTTAAAATTTAAAAAAGAAATTGAAGATTCTATGGTTCCAGGTTTTGGTACACGCTTTTACAAAATTGAGGGTGCGTACAAGATAGATGAAAAATCGTACTTAGAGTTCTCTGCAGGAAAGGTAAATGCCCACAAAATTTCTAGTGACGAACTGTATGGTAATCCTAGCTGCCCTTGCTGTGCCAATGATTTTGCATTAGCTACTTGCCAATGTGGAGGAATACATTGCATCTCTGGTGACGGCTATGCAACGTGTCCCTGGTGTGGAAATAATGGGTTTTATGGCTCTTCCAACGGAGAATTCGATATCAATAGAACTTTGGGATAGTATGGGAAATATTTTAAGAAATATTATTTCAGATCTATCTAATGAACCGAAAGATATTGCGGATTCCACGCTAGATAATATTTATAAAAATCCGAAAGTAAAAGAACTTACTCAATCTATTTCCGAGCTTTAATCTCAATTGTTAGAAATCAGTCTTATGCACCAAGCCACCGAAGAATTTTTAGAAAATCATTTTATCATCCCAAATGCATTCGTTAATAAGAATTATCGATTTGTATTTGACCTCTCATTATTTCCGAATATTACTATTATTGAGGTGAAAAATCTGGATAAAATTGGATTACATTTCGAAGCTGACAAAAAATTAATTACAGGCTTCCCTACGCATGCAGGTTCTACAGAGATTGAAATTTTATTTAAAAATAATTTGGAAGATCCATCAAAAGAACATCTTAAAAAATTAGCTTTTATTGTGAACGCAGATCCAAAAGATTTGTGGCAAAACAAACCAAGCCCGAAAGATGATATTTTCTATAAACAGGAAAGTGCCTCTCATTCTTCAATATTTTTAGATAAAAAAATAGTTATTTCCTCCAAAAGAGGAAGATCTCATGCACATACTGGTACTTTTAGAGAAGATCATTTTGCCCTAAAAAATTTAAAGGATGATTGGTCTATTATTGCTCTAGCAGATGGCGCTGGTTCGGCTAAGTTATCACGAGTTGGCTCTCAGTTGGCAACAGAAAATATCATTCAGTGTTTTGATGATGAAGATACATTGAAGCAGTTATGTTCATATTCTGAAAAGGTCTTTTCTAAAGAAAATTATGCTCCAGCTGAGTCAAAAAATTTGTTGATGAATTCTCTTTATCAAAAAGTACTACAAGTTCATCAACTACTCCATGAATTTGCCCATACACAACAAATTTCACTTAAAGATTTACACACTACTTTGATCTTTGTTTTGATTAAAAAATTAAGTTTCGGGTATGTTGTTTTATCCTTTGGTGTAGGCGATTGCCCGATTGCAATCATTAATAAAGACAATACATGTGTGAAACTTCTGAATTATCTAGATGTAGGAGAAAGCAGCGGCTCGACAAGGTTTCTTACGATGCCGGAAATATTCTCTGATCAAGAAATGATGGCTCGTAGATTTGGAATAAATTGTTTTGAAGATTTTTCTAAATTATTCTTAATGACCGACGGAATTTATGATCCTAAATTTGTGGTAGAAAGCAAATTGGAAAACATCAATGCTTGGCAAGAATTTCTAAGTGATATGGATGGAAATAATGAGGATCAAAAGAAAGTGAACTTCAAAGAAGATGATCAAATAGAAAAAGACCTATCTGAATGGATGGACTTTTGGAGCAAAGGTAACCACGACGATAGAACTTTGGCAATTATCTACTAATTATGGCTATAATTAAAGTAAATTCGAGCATTGATGCTAGCAAAACCTACGAATACGTAGACGATGGAAATCCCATAAAAGGAGGACTGAAAGACGTCTACTTCTCGCCTGACAAAAGGTATGTAGTTGCATTTTTCAGAGATCCACTAGACACGATACAAAAAGACAGAATCCATAGAATTGTTACGCTTTATTTGGAAAACATAAAACAGGGCGACAGTTCTGCATACTTTCTAGATACACTCTACAGATGGCCTTACGATTCTGTAGAAAAAAACGGTAAAACAGGTGTTGTAGTTCCTATCTATAACAGTCAGTTTTTCTTTAAAAAAGGATATAAAACCAATGGAGGCATAAAAGGTGGCGAAAAGAAAAGCAAATGGTTTACCACGCCGTCATTTAGACATCATCAGTATCCGCTTACCTTAGATCCTGTAGAATTGGGAGATTGGCTTAGCTACTTCCAAATTTGCATAAATCTTTGCCGTGGTGTAAAAAAATTGCATCAGATGGGTTTGGCACATTCAGATTTGTCGTACAATAATGTTTTGATTGATCCTATTTCCAAATCTGCAACCATTATAGATATTGATGGACTTGTAGTTCCTGGTTTGTATCCTCCAGAAGTTATTGGTACAGCAGATTTTATAGCTCCCGAAGTTCTTAAAACCAAACATTTGCCTCTCTCCGATCCCAATAGGCATTTGCCCAATCAGAAAACAGATTTGCATGCATTGGCGGTTCTTATTTTTATGTATTTATTAAGGAGACATCCGTTAAGAGGTGGAAAAATTTGGGATTTAGATTCTGAGATTGATGAAGTATTATCTATGGGTGAAAATGCTAGTTTTGTGGAACATCCTACAGATACAATCAACCGAGTAAAAATTGACCATTTACCAAAATGGAATTTATTTTGGGGAGATCCAAGTAAACTTCCCTACACAATCACAGGTCCTTATCTTTCGGCATTATTCGAAAAAGCTTTCATAGAAGGACTACACAATCCATTATTAAGACCAATTGCCAACGAATGGGAAACAGCTTTACTAAAAACTGTAGACCTTATACAGCCTTGTAACAACCCACAATGTGATGAAAAATGGTATGTTTTCGATAACACTACCCTACCAAAATGCCCTTTTTGCGGTACCGAGCACAAAGGCAGCTTGCCCGTTATAGATTTGTATTATAAATTTAGTGATGATGTTTGGAAGCCAGAAAATCACAGATTAATGGTCTATCACAATCAGTATTTATTTAAATGGCATGCTTCAAGAAAAATTATTAGAAATGAAAAGCTCCCAATTCAGGATAAAAAACCGTTGGGATATTTTACATTTTTCAAAAATCAATGGGTTTTGGTAAACCAAGGATTACCAGAGATGAGAGATATTACTAATGATGTAGATATTCCGATCAATTCTATGGTAGAACTTACTCAAGGTAAAAAAATCATGCTTTCCAATGAAGAAGGAGCAAGATTGCTATACATCACACTTATCAACGAATAATAGACATTACTAAAATGAAAAAAATTGGTTTACTCGCCATTCTGTCTTTACTTTCATGTAAACAAGAGACAAAAAATGAAACAACTACAACAACAACTCAAGTTTCCGATACCATATCAATTACCAAACCTGCTGATAGCACAAAAGTGATTGATTTGGTAAAAGCTGAACAAGAAATAAATATTTTACTTCCTAGAGGTTATAGAACTTACGATAAATACAATCCTGCAAATGATCTAAAGAAAAATTGGGTAGAATTGAATGTAAGAAACGGAAATTACAGTATTGAAAAGGCTCATTACACGATAAAAAATGACTTTGATGAATGCTCTGGAGATTCTCTAAAAGTGATTATTCCGAAAAATAAAACGCTATTGTATCTTGATTCTAAAAAATTATCTCTTGGAAATATAACTTCTTTACCCATAAAAAAAGATAAAATTTGGCCCAAAGATAAAACCTCATTTAGTTTCAATGGAACTGAATATTTTTTGAGAGCTGAAGGACAAGTTCTTTCTTCTGAAAAGGTGTATAGTAATGATGATAAATTGGAATTATTTCAAAATGTAAAAAATTACAAACTGTATATTTCAACCAAAGACACCCCCGAAAAACTATTGTTAAAAGAAGAATCCTTCAATGATACTTTTGTGAAGCTACTATTCGTTGGCGATATTGATAAAGATGGTAAACTCGATTTCATTTTTGATGCAAGCAGAGATTATGAGGAAGAGCGAGTTCTTCTATTTCTCTCCTCACCTGCCAAAGAAGGGAATTTAGTTGAAAAAGTGGGAGAAATTGAGGCTCAATTTGATTGTTAGTAATTGATTCGCTTATTTTCCATCTCGAAATTTATGATAAGAATTAGATATTGTTTTTTATTTATTTAAAAAATTTTAGGTTTAGACAATTAGCATTATCTTTGCAAAAGCCGATTAATAAAGGTAAAAAATAAGTTTGTTTTTATTTTTTTTGGCTTTAAATTCATTCTTAAAGTTGATATTTATAATCTACTTTTAGGATGAATTATTTTATCTAACCCTATTTATTTTCATGAAATTCAAATTTTTATTATTCTTATTCCTTCCTCTATTTTTATTTTCTCAAAAAACATTTTACAAAGTAGTTCGTATCAAAGATGGTGACACCGTTTGCCTTTTGATGAATGGTAAGGAGGAAGTGATCCGTCTTGGGCACATTGATACACCCGAAAAGAAACAAGCTTTTGGTACGAGAGCAAAGCAAGCAACATCTAATTTGTGTTTTGGAAAAATGGTTTCACTAAAGGCTAATGCTAAAAGAGATCGCTACCAAAGGATCGTTGCAGAGCTAATACTTCCCAATGGAACTAATGTTAATAGAGAATTGGTGAAAAAAGGAATGGCTTGGCATTATAAAGCTTATTCTAACGACGATTCTTATGCAAAGTTGGAAACTACCGCAAGAAAAAACAAAACAGGTCTTTGGAAAGATAAAAAACCAATGGAACCTTGGAAATACAGAAAATTAACCAAGGCTGAAAGAGAAGCTTATAACTCGAATTAATAGTATTTTTTACATAATTTAGAAAAAAATGCAAAGATTAAACGCATTTACGGTTTACCGTAACACACTTTGAAAAATTGATATTATATTTGCAGCATAAGGTTTCTAAATAATAGATATTAAAGATTTTAAGAACACAAATGATAAAAAATTCCGATTTCCCTGTCGGAATTTTTTTTGCCTATGAAAACGATACTACTAATTTCCACTCTTATTTTTAATCGGGTAAACACTAATTATTCTAGCAATGACGAGGTTTTTCTATGTGATAGCGAAGGAGAAAAAAAATACCATTACAGTAAAAACTGTAGAGGATTGTCCAATTGCAAGCACAAAATAATTGCTGTAAGTTTAAAAAAAGCAATTACATTAGGAAAAAGAAAATGTGGCTATGAATAGCACAAAAAGCACTAATCTCAAAATTTAGATTAGTGCTTTTTAAATTTATTATAAGGAATTATTTTAGCCTAAAAATTCTTCTCTAGAAACTGTTTTTTGTTCTCCAGTTTCCAAGTTTTTGTAGGTAACATTTCCGTTTTTTATTTCTTCTTCGCCCAAAAATACTAGATTTTTAATTCCTTTCTTTTCAGCGTAAGTGAATTGCTTATTAATTTTTGAACTTTCTGGATAAAGCTCTGCAGAAATTCCTCTTTCACGAAGTTGTGCAATAAGTTTTACCGTTTCTATCGTTTCTGGTCCGCCGAAATTTGCAAACAAATATTCTACTTGTGATACAGCATCTTCTGGGAAAAGCTCTAATTCTTCTAGCACCAAATAAATTCGATCTAATCCGAAAGAAACTCCAATACCAGGAATATTTTTCACCCCAAAAACTTCCGTTAAATTATCGTATCTACCACCACCGCCGATAGATCCCATCTGTGCATCATCAGCTTTTACTTCAAATATAGCACCTGTATAATAATCTAAACCACGAGCAAGCGTAATATTGAATACTAAATTTTTGCTATCGATACCCAAATTCTTTGCTTGAGTAAGTACAAATTCTAGTTCTTCTACTCCTTTCAATCCGATTTCGTTCCCTTGAAATTTCTCTTTCAATTGAAGAACATTTTGTAAAGCATCTTCAGATTGGGTAAATAAGAAATCCAATTTATCAATAGATTCTTGAGCAATATTTTTCTCCAAAAGTTCTTTTACAACGCCGTCCTTTCCTATTTTGTCTAATTTGTCTAGCGCTACAGTAAAGTCTATAAGTTGATCTTCTATGCCAGCATATAAAGCCAATCCAGAAAGTATTTTTCTGTTGTTCATGTGGATGGTAACAGATACTTTCAGCTCTGCAAATGATTTTAGATAAAGCTGGATAAGTTCCACCTCTTGCCAAAGACTTTCGCTTCCTACAACATCAGCATCACATTGATAAAACTCTCTAAATCTTCCTTTTTGAGGACGGTCTGCTCTCCATACTGGTTGAATTTGGAAACGCTTGTATGGGAAAGCTAATTTTCCATGGTTCATTGCCACGAATCTTGCAAAAGGTACCGTAAGATCATAACGAAGTGCTTTATCAGTAAGATTTTCTGAACTAAAAGGTTTTTCTAATGCTCTTTGAAAATCTGCAGACATTACTGCTTTCTTTTCGTCTTTGGCTTCATTAATACTAGAATTTAGAATCTTGAAAATCAGACGATCTCCTTCTTCTCCATATTTTCCAGTAAGAGTTGTTAAATTTTCAAAACTTGGTGTTTCTAATGCTTGAAAACCAAATAATTCAAAATTTTTCTGTAGTATGTTGATGATATATTTTCTTCTTGAGACTTCCAATGCGGTAAAATCTCTTGTCCCTTTCGCTAAACTTGGTTTCATTCTATAATTGATAAATGATGAATATAATAATAAATATTGCAAAAATAAGCATTTGTAAAGACTTTGAATGGATAAAAAGCCAGTAAAATAATTTTACTGGCCTTATAAAAATCATCATTTGTTGGATTTTTTTTAGTAAAACTAAACCTGTTCTAAGATTTGCAAAATTTCTTCTCCATAGTTTTCTATTTTATGTTTCCCAAAACCTTTAATGTGCAAAAGTTCTTCTTTCTTTATAGGTTTATACTTCGCTACAGACGTCAATTCTTTATTACTCGCAATGCAGTAAGAAGGGATATTGATGGCTTTCGCTTTTTCCGAACGCCATAATTTCAAAGATTCAAGGATTGCTATTTCTTCAGGTGAAAGAAATTCTTCCTCATAAGAAAATTCTTGGTATTTATCTGTATTTAAAATAACTTCTGCAACCACTTGAGGTTTTACATCCTCTTGAAATTGGATCATTATCGACCAATAATTATCTTCTTGTACAAATGCAGTCTCCACTTTGATTACTTGGATCGTAGAGACAAACTCATTCACAAACTTTTGATCATTCAAGAGAAATTCTTCCTCAACTCTTACTTTTAATACTTTAATTTCCATCATTTGTGTTTTTAGCTATTGATTTATTTGCTGCTTAAAAGTAAAATTTCATCTACTTTAATTTCTGTGATGTACCTTTTCATACCCTCTTTATCATCATAAGAACGATACGTTAGCTTGCCTTCCACTCCTATTTCTTTTCCTTTTGGAACATACTTCTGCAAGATTTCCGCAGTTTTACCAAAAGCAACCAAATTGTGCCATTGCGTTTCTTCTACTTTCTCGCCTTTTGCATTGGTGTAATGATCGCTTGTAGCAAGAGATACTGTAGCTTTCATACTTCCATTTTCGAAGTTGATAATTTCAACATCTTTTCCTGTGTAACCAATTAATGTTACTTTGTTTCTTAGTGACATAATTTTAATTTTTAATTATTAATATTCAGATAAGAGACGCTCACTTATTTCACAAATCTCTACTGCAAAGTTTCTAACTAAATGAGATTCAAAACGGTAATAAAATATTTAAATTCATTTGTAGTCGTTTGCAAATGGATAATCACTATCTTTAATGTGATTTTATAATAAAATAATCAACCTAAAATATCCATCCCATGAATTGTTTAGAATGTGATAAAAAAATCATTGGCAGATCCGATAAAAAATTTTGTAATGATGCCTGCAGAAATGCATTTAATAATAAGCAAAATAAAGACAGCAGTAATCTAATGCGAACCATTAATAATAAATTGCGTAAAAATTATAGAATTCTTAGCGATATTAATACTGATGGTAAAATAAAAGTAGCGAGAGCTAAATTGGAAGGTTTAGAATTTGATTTTAATTATTTCACCCAAATTAAAGTCTATAAAAATGGATCTGAATACAAATTCATCTATGATTATGGCTATAAAATATTGGAGGATGGGTATCTATTAATCGTTAAAAATGAAAGAAAAGACATACACAAATGAAAGAAGTATTAGTTATTACAGGTGCTAGTGGCTCGGTAGCTAAAGCATTGCACGAAAGATTGAAAAATGACTTTATCATTCGGTTTCTCACAAGAGAAAAAAAACATGAAAACGAATATCTTTGGGATGTTAAAAAGCAAACAATAGAGGATCGAGTGTTTGAAAATGTGAGCCACATAATCCATTTGGCAGGGGCTAATATCTCTGATGAGAAATGGACGGCTGAAAGAAAAAAAGAAATAATGTCTAGCAGAATAGATTCTGCAAAACTTATTTTCAATACTTTACAAAGAAGAAATAAAAAAATAAAATCGTTTATTTCTGCTTCTGCAGCAGGAATTTACGGTGCAAAAACCTCAGAAAGAATTTACTCTGAAAAAGACGGAAAAGGAAATGACTTTCTAAGTGACGTGGTGAAACAGTGGGAAAAATCAGCAGATCATTTTGCCGAACAAGGCATTGCACAAAGAGTAATAAAAGTAAGAACTGGCATTATATTATCCTCCAACGAAGGAGCACTATCCAAAATGGTAGTTCCTGTAAAATACGGCGTTGGCTCTCCTATTGGCTCTGGAAAACAGTATATTCCATGGATACATATGGACGATATTTGTGGAATCTATGAGTTTTTACTCAAAAATAAAACTTTACAAGGCGCCTATAACGCAGCAGCACCACAACCTACTACGAATAAAATACTGATGCAAAGTACCGCAAAAGTTCTTGGTAAACCCTTTTTTATGCCTAATGTACCTTCGTTTGTGATGAAATTGGTATTTGGCGAAATGGCAATTGTATTATTAGAAGGTTCTAGAATTTCTTCTGATAAAATAATAAGTGATGGTTATTACTTTAAGTTTCCTGAGTTGAAAGGTGCTTTGGAGGATTTATTATTGGATGACTGATGTTTTTTTCAATTAGATTATTTACATTTGCTAATCCATTTTTGTAGTAAAATATTATTATCACCATTACCTGTTATATGAAACTTCACGCTTCTATTTTTGCTTTTATATTGCTTTCTACTGGAGTTATTGCTCAGAAGGGGGATAAAACGAGTAAGCAAGATGTACAGATCATAGAACATTTCAGAAATTCTTATAAAAAGAAGAATTACCAAAAATTTACGGGGAAAATTACCAAAAATTTCAATCAAATAATTTTTGATGATAAAGCCCTTTTTATTGCCAAAGGAGATAAATTATCGCTACTGCTTTTAGAAAAAGGATTGATTTATCCGCAATTGATTAGAGATTTTGAACTTCAAAAATTCGTGAAGGAATCTACTGATAAAACACAGCTGAGATACCTTAAATATCAGAAAAACCCAAGTGCATCCTTTGAGGTAAATAATGAGGTGATAAAAATTACTGAGCTCAATTTTCTTAACGTCAATGAGAAAATAAAAAGATTTAAAATTAATCTAAAAAACAACAGCATTCCAAGTAGCAGAACATTTTTTATAGAACTTACCAATAAAAACGCTACAAAAGATACCAAAATTGAGGATTTTGTAAAGTATAGTAGCCTTACATTTCTATCTAAATCATAAAAAAAAGCAAGAGAAATCTTGCTTTTTTTCTTTAGTTCATGAAGCTCAAATAATGTTTATTTAAGATAACAAGGCAAATCCATAGGAACTTCCATCAACAAAATTTCAGCATCTGTTGTTGCTTCTAATGTGAATTGTTTCGCGTCCCAAATTCCAAAACCATCTCTAGGATTTAATTCTTGAGTTCCTATTTTAGCATTACCTTTTAACACAAAAACATAAACACCGTTTCCTTCTTTATTCAAGTTGTATTCTTTAGAAACTCCAGCATCAAATTTGGCTAAATTGAACCATGCATCTTGATGAATCCAAACACCTTCATCATCAGGATTTGGAGATAAAATTTGCTGAAAATCATTTCTTTTTTCGGCCTCTCTTATGCTTTTTTGGTCATATCTTGGCGTTACATTACCTTCTCTAGGAAATACCCAAATCTGTAAAAACTTCACTTCTTCATCTTTGTTTTCATTATACTCACTATGTTGAATACCTGTTCCGGCGCTCATAGCCTGTATCTCACCTTCGCGGATTACCTCTTTGGTTCCCATAGAATCTTGGTGCTCTAAGTTTCCAGATAATGGGATAGAAATAATTTCCATATCGCGATGAGGATGTTTACCAAATCCCATTCCTTTAGAAACAGTATCGTCATTTAAAACTCTAAGAACGCCAAAATTCATTCTGTCGAAGTTTTGATAATTGGCAAAACTAAAGGTATGAAAAGAGTTTAACCAACCATGATTTGCGTGTCCTCTTGTGTTTGCTTTGTGATATATTGTTTGCATTTTGTAATTATTTTATAGTGCAAATATATCTCTAATGATACTTCTACTCCATTGATATAGGGTAAGAACGATCATTCGTTAAATACAATGGCATTCCGACGAAGTAGCAATCTTTAGAGTGTTTCTTACCTCCACTTCATCATCTATTGAATGACTAATTTCTTTATTAAAAGGGATGTCATTCCAACAAAGGAGGAATCTCACTTCATTTTTAAGTATAAATTAAATGTTTAAATTTAAATTAATTTCAATCTAAATAAAATTAGATGATGTAAATAAAACCTACTATGGCAGATTTAAAAGTATACCTTCTTATAAAAACGTACATTAGGAGAAATTAATTTATCATCAATATCATGAAGCAATTTAAATTACTTTCAATTCTTATTATACTTATTTGCTTTCAAGGGTTAGTAGGGCAGAAAAAATTTATTATCTCAGGAATTTTAACTGGATTTAATGAAAATTCTGTAGTGAAAATTTCACAGAATAATGTTGTTTTGGATAGTTGTGTGATTAAAAATAGTAAATTTAAACTGACTGGTAGCTTAAAAGACACTCCTATTAATGTCTATCTATCCATTCAAGATAAAAAAGATTACATCTATGGTGCGCTGTTCATTGGAAATGAAAAAATGACATTGAATGCTGATAAAAAAGATTTTCCTTTTGATCTTTTATTAAAAGGCTCTAAATATAACAGCCTTAACTATGAAAATAATCAAAAAGACAAAATATTATTACATGAGAGGAAAAAACTTGAGCAGGAAGTCCATTCTCTTCGAGCTGACAATAAATGGAATGACAGTTTACAACAAGCGTATTGGGGAAATAACGAACCTTTAGGGAAAATAAAAATAGTGGATCGTGAATTGGATAAAAGTAGAGATGCATTTATAGATGCTCATTATAATACTTATTACGGTCTTTATCTATTGGAAATGTATAAAACTGTTATACCAAAGGATAAACTACAAAATTACTATAACAAATTGAGTCCAAATCTTAAAAAAACGGATGTTGCAATTGCCATAAAATACCATCTGATATATCCAGAACTGAAATTAGGAGAAAAATATCATAATTTTTCCGCGTTTGACAAGCTAGATCAAAAAAAGCAGTTTTCAGATTATTTTAAAGGAAAGTATATCTTGTTAGATTTTTCTACGCTCTATTGTGGATTTTGTCTTGAGGCATTGCCTCAACTTGAAAATAGTAAAAAAAGCTTAAATGAAAAGTTGGAAATTATCACTTTCTATGTTGATAAAAACAAAGTTGGGTTTGATGGTTTATTAAAGAAACATAGTAAAGATTGGGTTATGCTTTGGGATAAAAAAGGGCGACTAAGCGAAACATATGCAAAATATAAAATCTACGGAACGCCTACATTTTTTCTTTTTGATCCGAGTGGAAATTTAATTAAAATTTTTGATGGATATTCTGAGGATATGTCTGAAAAACTGAATGATATTTTGAAATAAAATAATTCCTATGTTATTGTTTAATTAAATTATGAAAAGCAATGTCATTCCAACAAAGGGTGAATCTCAAGATGGATTCTTCACTACGCTAAGCTTCGTTCTGAATGACAAATTAGCTAATAGAAAATTTTATCATTCCGACAAAGGATGAATCTCAAGATGGATTCTTCACTACGCTAAGCTTCGTTCTGAATGACGAATTCTCATAACAAAAAAAAGCAACCTCCATGGAGGTTGCTTTAGTACTATAAATAAAAATAATTTAAATATAATTATACATGTTTGTTGGTGAAACCATCTTCACTCAATTCTACATGATCATAGTCTGCTACCATTTCAGCATCGTAATCTACTGGATCTCCTTTTTTCATTCTTCTTAAAATAGAATCGAAAATAGAATATACTACTGGAACAATAATCAAAGTAAGGAATAATGATGATGTAAGGCCTCCAATAATTACCCATGCAAGACCGTTGTTCATCTCTGCTCCTGCTCCTTTTGCTAATGCAATTGGAAGCATACCAAAGATCATCGCAATAGTAGTCATCAAGATCGGACGAAGACGCGCGTGGTTAGCTTGTATTAAGGCATCATGTGTAGAAGCACCCGCTTCTTTTCTTGTATTGGCAAAATCTACAATCAAAATTGCATTTTTCGCTACCAATCCAATAAGCATAATCATCCCCAACATCGTAAAGATGTTAAGTGAATTACCAGTAAGTGCTAAGATTACCATTACCCCAATTAGGGCAAGTGGAATTGAGAATAATACCACAAATGGATATACAAAACTGTCATACAACGATACCATTACTAGGTAAACCAATACAATAGCGGCAAGAATCGCAATACCTAATGTACCGAAACCTTCCGATTGGTTTTCCATATCACCACCCCAAACGTAGTCTACGCCTGCTGGCTTATCTTTGCTATCCATAAACATTGCTGCCCACTCGTTTGCAACATCCCCTGAAGGACGACCTACTACTTTAGACTGTACTTTTACTGCTGGAGATTTGTCTCTTCGTTGTAGTAAACTTGGTCCAGAACCCATCTCTACATCTGCAAATTGACTAAGACGAATAAGTTGTCCTTGATTATTGGTAAACTGAATGTTTTTCACATCTTCAATAGATTGCCTATTGTTATCTCCAAATCTGATATTAATATCATATTCATACTCACCTGCTCGGAATTTACCATCTGTATTTCCATTAAATGCAGTTTGCATGATCTGACCTACAGTAGATAAATTAAGCCCCAAAGAAGCCATCTTATCTCTATCAATATTTACTTGTACCTCTGGGTTTCCACTATCTGTAGATAATTCTGCCCCGGTAGAACCAGGAACTTTCTTAAGTAACTCTAAGATTCTTGTAGCTTCTTTTGTCGCCGTTGCGTTATCAGGTGCGGTTACCACCAGTTCTATTGGTGCATTTTCTGCTCCCATTAAACCAATAGTTGCAGTTTTGAATTCTACCCCAGTAAATTCTTCTTGTAATTGTCTCTTAATTTTAGCTGCAAAGATATTAGAATCATCAGCACGTAGAGATTTATCTGTAAGAATAACCTGGATTTCAGATTGATAAGCTGTTGCTTGCGCACCCCCAAAACCAGAAGATTGCTGTCCAACAGTAGTAATCATATCCACTACATCAGGATTATTTCTAAGAAGTCTTTCTACTTGTAAGGTAACCTGATTGGTTTTTTCTACAGATGCATCCTTAGGAAGCTCCATCTGAACCAAAAACTGGCCACGATCAATCTTAGGGAAGAATTCTCCACCAATGAATCCAAACTTAACCAACATAAATGAAGAGATAAGAACCACAAAGGTAACTACTACAGTCATAATTCTTCTTAAAGTAGATTTTAATGACCATTCTAAAATATCTGTTATCCAATGAGTAAATTGATCTAATTTTTTCTCGAACCAAAGAATAAATTTCTCGAACCAGTTTTTACCAGTAAGGTGTTCTAATTTTCCGAATCTAGAAGACAACCAAGGAATAATAGTAAATGAAGCCAATAATGAGAACATTGTGGCGATAACCACTGTTACACAGAATTGTGCAAGAATGTTGGCTACCAAACCTGTACTCATTGCGATTGGTAAGAATACTACCACAATTACCAAAGTAATAGCTGACACTGTAAATCCGATTTCTGATGCACCATCGTAGGAAGCTCTGATCTTGCTTTTACCCATCTCCATGTGTCGATAGACATTTTCTAATACCACAATGGCATCATCCACAAGGATACCAACCACAAGAGAGAGACCAAGCAAACTCATTAAGTTTAGCGTATAACCCATCAAGTTCATCCCAATAAACGTTGCGATAAGTGATAAAGGAATGGAAACCATTACAATAAATGCGTTACGTATACTGTGTAAGAAAAGCAACATCACAATTGCTACAAGAATAATCGCCAAGAACAAATCGAAAATAACGTGGTTTGCTGCTTCAAGCGTAAATTCTGTGGTATCATTTACAATATTTACTTTTACATCTTTATCTTTATATGTTTTCTCTACATCTGCCATTGTTTTTTGTACCAATTCGGATACAGCAACTGCATTGGCATCAGATTGTTTTTTAACCTGGATAAGGAAAGTTGGATTTTGATTGTAACGCGCTAGTTTTTCTACATCTTGCTGAGCATCAAATACTGTAGCAATGTCAGATAGACGTACTTGCGCACCATTTTTACTTGAGATGACAAGATTATTAAGCTCTGCAATATCTTTATATTTACCTGAAAGCCTAATCGTAGATTTTGAGGTACGTGTTTTCAAATGTCCTGTAGGGAAATCTAAATTAGAGGATAAAATAGCCTGTTGTACTTCACCTAAGCTAAGACCATACCCCTGCAATTTTTTTTCGTCAATACTTACTTGTATTTCTCTTTCTTGTCCACCCACTAGATCTACTTGTGCAACACCGTTAACACGAGAAAACGTAGGTTCTATTTTTTTATCTAAAAGATCATAAAGCTCTTTATTGTTCAGTTTATTACTAGAGATACTCATCGTAATAATAGGAAGATCATCCAAGGAGAACTTATTAAGAGAAGGTGCATCTGCATCATCGGGAAGATCAGATAATATGGCATTCACCTTGCGCTGTGCATCATTCAAAGCGAAATCTACATCGGCACCAGCATTTAGCTGTACCATGATGACAGATAAACTTTCATAAGATGAAGCTTCTACTTTTTTCACGTTTTCTAGAGACCCTACGGCATCTTCTATTTTACGGGTAACCGAAGTTTCCACCTCGCTAGGTGATGCCCCTGGATACACCGTAGAGATGGTTACCATATTGGTTTCAAATTTTGGGATCAGTTCGTATCCCATCATGGAATAACTCAATAATCCACCCAAAGTAAGCAATGTAAATAATACAATGATTAGCGTGGGCCTTTTAATTGATATTTCTGCTAATTTCATCTAAATATTACTTTACAATATTAATTTTAGAACCATTTTCTAGGTTAATTTGTCCGCTGGTAATTACTTGCTCACCACCATTTAGTCCGCTGATGATTTGAACTTTCGTTCCGTACACTTTTCCAGGAACTACTTTTACCAATTTAGCAACACCATTATCTACGATGAAAACCTGTCCAGAATTCACTCCATTTACGAATGCATCAGAAGGAATTGTAAGCATATTTTGGTTTTGTGCGCCATAGTTTGTTTTAAACATAGCAGTCGCATACATCCCTGCTTTCAAAGTATTGTTTGTATTAGAAACTTCAATTTCCACAGGGAAATTAAGAGAAGCATCACTTTTCGGAGCAATAAATGTAATTCTACCACTGAAATTGTTTTCTGGTAATACATTTACATTGATGTCAACATTCTGTCCCAACTGTATTTTTCCTACTTGGCTTTCGTCTACTAGAACTGATAATTTCAGAGTATTGATGTTTACAATTTCAAATAATGGAGAACCTGTAGAGACTACTGCTCCTGGCTCTACCATTCTTTTGTTTACGGTTCCGCTAATTCCTGCTCTTACATTGGTATCATTTACACGAACTTTTTGAGCTGTAACCGCAGCTTGTGCATTTTTCAACTGCAATCTAGAATTGTCTAGTTGCTGCTTGGTAACACCGCCAGTTTTAAATGCGTTTTCGTAACGTTGATTATCAATGATTGCATTTTGAAGATTATTTTTAGCTTGCGTCATATCAACCTCTATTGCATCTTTTTTGATGATAGCAACCGTTTGACCAGCAGAAACTCTAGATCCTTCTTTCACCAAAACACTAACAACTTTACCAGAAATTTCAGAAGCCAAATTGGTTTCTTGTTTTGGGATAAAGGTACCATTAGCAGAATAGTCGGTATCAATATTTTCTCTTGCAGCAGAGATAACGTTTACGTTTATTTTATCTACTTGCTTAGCTACTTCTTTCACGGTAGCTTCTTGTTCTTTTTTATTGTTGGCAATTTTATAAGCAGCTAACCCTATTAGTATTGCTGCTACCACAATATATATTAAAGATTTTTTCATTTTCGGTGATCGTTTATTTATGAAGGTTGTATTAATGTAGAAAGTTCTCCTTTAGCTTTTATCAACTGTATCTCTGCTTGTTTGTAATCTAGTAGACCTGTTGCATAGTTTTGTTTAGCTTGTGTAAGAGCATTTTGTGCATCTAATAGCTCTGTAAGAGTAGCCAAGCCATTTTGGTAGTTAGATTGGGTATTGCTTTGTACTTTCTCTGCCAATACTACATTATCTTTCATCTTTTGTAGATTGATCAAAGAGTTTTCTATATTGGTAATAGAGTTTCTGTAGTCTAAGTTTAAGCTTAATTTTGTATTTTCGATATCTTGTTGTACATCCAAAATGTCAATTTCAGCTTGCTGAATTCTAGATTTCGTTGCACCACCCGTAAATATTGGAATATTAAGATTTAAACCAACAGAAGCCATATCGCTCCACATTACTCCATTATTAATTCCGTTGGTTAAAGGAAAGTTTTTTCCCATACCCACCCAACCATAGTTTGCCTGAAGGCCAACTGTTGGGTACAAAGCAGCTTCGGTGGCTTTTTTATTAAATTGAAGCAATTCTTTTTGTTTTTCTAGAACTTTCACTTCATTTCTATTGTCTATATTGGCAAGAGAAGCTACTATTTCTGGGCGAGGATCTATACTTTTTTCCTCCAAGGTAACAGGTGTATCAATAGGAATTCCCATATAAAACTTCAATCCATTTTTAGCCAATTCTGCAGCGTTGATGGTCTGTTGTTTAGAAGCACTTACATTGGTAAGTTGTACATTGGTTCTATCCAAATCTATTTGTTTGGCAAGACCATTGTCTACCAAACTTTTGATGATATTTCTAGCTTTTTCTGTATTTGCATAGCTAGCCTCTAGAGTACGAAGATTTTCTTCTTGTACAAAAACGTTGTAGTACGCAGTTGCTACATTTGCTATAATTTGGTCATTGGTAAGTTCGGCATTCAATACATAAAATTCTCTAGTAGATTTAGCCGCTTTCAGACCGATAAAAACTTTTTGATCGAACAACGCTTGATTCACGGTCGCTGTAAGGTTAGAAGTCCAAGGTTGACCCATCTTCGCTGTAATTCTTTGTCCACCAAATTCTAGTAAGGATTGTTGAATTATAGGATTGTAGGTAAGACCTCCACCCACTGAAATCTGTGGTAATGCACCCGCTTTTGCCTCAGTGATCTTATACTCTGCTTTTTTTATCTGCAAAGCTGCTTTTTTGGCCTCCGCTTTATTTTGTAAAGCTTGCTGTATGGCTTCTTGCAACGATACTTGTTGCTGAGCATACAAAGATGAAGAGCCGAAAATCATAAATGCTGCGGCTATACCAAGGTTTAGCGTTTTTGCAGTAATACGTTTTCTATTCATAATTTATTACTTCGTTTGTTTTATTTTCTGATATTTAGATTTGTACTAGAAGACGATTCCACCACAAAAATACTTCAATTATTTATTAAATAACATATTGATAATAATATCTTTACGTTCGGATATTATGGCATCAAACTCTGCATCATTCAAAGTGAAGTTCTCCATAAAAAGAGGTCTTATTGCACTCGGAAATACCAATAATGATACCATGTTTAAAATAAACTGTACTGGCGCCATTTTCGGAACATTACCCAATTCCATTTCTCTTTTTATATCCTTAAAGAATACTTTCATTACGTCTTCTTCTATCTGATTTTTCTTACAAACACCTTTATTGATCTGAGAAACTATGTAGGATTCTAGATAAGGATACTTCAAACTTGTAGACAAACTTAGCTCTACAAACTGAGTTATTTTTTCCTTAAAGGTAAGTTCTGCATTGTATATTACTTTAGATTTTTCTCTATCAACTTGCTGAGCATCATCGAAAACTGTCTGGATTAGATTATCTCTAGATCTAAAATAATAATTGATGAGCGTACGGTTTACGCCAGCTTCATCTGCAATCTCTTGTGTTGTAGCATCAAATTTTCCTTTCACAAAGAACAAATTCTTTGCGGTTTCTTTGATCAGTTCTTGGGTATGATCTTTTTTGGTTGGATTTGACATTTTTGTTAAACAATTTTGTGCAAATATAAATCAAACATTCGTTTTGACAAAATTGTCAAACAAAATAATTAATGTGACTTTAATCATCTTTAAGATTTATAAAGTGTATTCATACTACATCAATTATTGCCTAGTTTGAATTAATTATATTTGCGGAAAATTAATAATGATGAAAAAAATTTTATTACTGATTATTCTTTTATTTTCATTTTCAATAAATGCACAATGTAATAATTGTGCAAAAAATTTTGGCGAGTGGGTTTTTGATGATACTGTTGGAATGAAAAAAACAAATGATGGATTTTTATTCGTATACCATCCAAACAATTCTTACACTACAGCAAAAATGAAGAAATATGATTTTAATTGTAATCTTCAATGGGAAAAAACAGAAGTGATACAATCATTTAATGTAGATGAATATGGAAATATTTATACATTAGGAACTGATGGATATTACATGAATTATGTAAATAAATTGACCAAATACAATTCAAATGGTGTATTGATATGGCAAAAGCAATTCACTGGAGAAGTAAGTAGGCTAGCAAAAAACATTTTTATACATCAAAACACTGTAATAGTTACTGGTGTGTATAATTATAATTTAAATTTTTTTGGTCTGATAAACTTTACTAATAACAGCGGAAATACATCACCGTATGCCCGAGCTTTTCTCGCTAAATTTGATACCGATGGAAACTTTTACAATGCTATTCAGTTGGGACAAAATATTGAAAATTTTAAAGATTCTGCGATGGATAATGATGGAAATATATATATTTCTAAAGTAGATGCCAACTTTCAATATAGCAAAATTGAAAAATTTAACACCAACTTACAACTAATACTTTCAAAAGAGATTTCAAATAACACTGGAGTATATTGGGCTTATTGCCCAACTAATTTACATTATAATAAATTGAACAATAAAATGTATGTTTATGGTAGTTTTTCAATTGCTACTAAAATAGACAATGTAAATTTTTCTACAGGAAATCCTAATAACGGAGTTATACAAAGTATCATCTCAGAATTTGATATCTCAACCTTAAATCTTACAAGACATTTACAGTTTTACAATAATTCTAATTTGCAAATACCTCAAGAGTACAATAATAATACATACACACTTAATAACGCTTACTTTGCTGAGACTAATGATTATCTTTACGGATTTGGTAGCTTTTCTAAAAATATGACTTTAGGAAATACTAATTTAACATCATCTAGTACTCTTTCAACTTCAGGCTACACTTACAATCATGAAGATTTAGTTTTATTTAAAATAAATATAAGTAATTTTCAGCCAGAGGTTTTATTTAAATCGAATACAACAATGCAGCCCAATCAATATGGATCATTAAATGCTGCCGATGAAATATTCATTCATAATGATGAAGTATATGTCTCGGCAAACTTTACTGCTAAACCTATTGTAATGAATGGCACTACAATAAACAATAATAGTGGCAATGGAGATACCGATGTTTTATTTTATAAATATAATGCAAATTCGCAAAATTCAGTTTCTTCAAATTCTCCTGTTTGTATCAATTCTAACATTCAATTAAATGCCACAGGAGGAGCAATTTATAACTGGACAGGACCAAACGGATTTACATCAACTCAGCAAAATCCTACAATCCCAAATGCTACTTTAGCAAATGCAGGGACTTATACTTGTCAGATTTCAGGATCAGGAGCATGCGATGGAAATTTCACTGTAAATGTTGTAGTTGGTGACAACATCGCGCCAGTTCCAAATACAGCACAACTTCCCGACATTTCAGGAGATTGCAACACCATAATTTCTAATATTCCGACTGCAACTGATAATTGCGCAGGAACTGTTACAACTACAACTATAGATCCTTTGACTTATAGTGTGCCAGGAACTTATACAATTCATTGGATTTATAATGATGGAAACGGAAATACAGCTTCACAAAATCAAACCGTAATTGTAAATTCTCCACCTCTTCCAACAACATCTAATGTTCAGCAAGTTTTTTGTGCATCGAGCATTCCCACAATCGCTAATATTCAAATCACTGGGCAGAATATAAAATGGTATAGTAATGCTGGTGCCTTTTTACCAACAACTACTCCATTAGTAAACGGACAAACGTATTACGCTACACAAACTATTAACGGTTGCGAAAGTAGTAAAACTCCAATTCAAATTAGCATTAATAATACGCCAAAACCTACTGCAAATAGCACTCAGGATTTTTGTGAATCTGCAAATCCTAAATTGGCGAACTTGGTTGTAAATGGAAATAATTTAATTTATTATAATGCTGCAGGCACTATTTTACCTCTAACAACTCCTTTGGTAAACGGACAAGCTTATTATGTAACTCAAACTTTAAATGGTTGCGAATCTGAAAAGTTACAAATCAACGTTACGCTTTCTCAAAATAATGTTCCAGCAAAAAATTACAGAAATTCTATTTGTAATATTTCTACTGCAAATACAATGGTTGTAGATCTTACATCCTATGAAAGCAATATTATTACTAATCCTAATAATTATATTTTCAGTTACACAACAGCAACTGGAACACCTATCTTAAATCCTACGAATTATACTTTAAACTTAGGTTCAAATGTGATTAATATTAAAGTTTCAACGGCTGATGGATGCTTTACGAATGTTATTTTAGAATTAGTTTTAAATCCTAAACCTAGCGTTACTTTACCTGAAGATTTCGATTTTTGTAAGGGAACAACAGCTACTTTAGATGCAGGTTCAGGTTTTATATCATATTTATGGAATACAGGAGCAACTACACAAACGATTTCTGTTTCAAATTCTGGAAATTATTCGGTAACGGTTACTAATGGATTCGGATGTAGCAGTACAAACAATATTAATATCAGTTATTCTGTATTAGCAGAAATTGTAGCTGTAAATATCAGCAACAGCTCTGCAACAATAATACTTTCGGCAACTGGAAATTACGAATATTCTTTAAACAACTCTACTTGGCAAGATTCTAATGTTTTCAGCAACTTGGGTATGGGAGAATATATTGTTTATGTAAGAACAAAATCGGGCTGTTTCATTGGTCATAAACCATTTTCAATATTTAATATTCCAAATGCAATCAGTCCAAATGGAGACGGATATAATGATAGTTGGAAAATTGCTGGACTAGAACATTATACAGGTACAGAAGTTACCGTATTTGATAGAAATGGAGTTTCGGTGTTTAAGCAAATTATCAACAAAAAACCTTTAGATTGGAATGGTAAAATTGCTGGTTCGCCAATTCCTACTGGAAATTATTGGTATACAATAAAAGTTTCGGACGGTAGAAATTATACAGGCTGGCTTCTCATCAAAAATAGAGAGTAACAAAAAAGAGCAGAAATATCTGCTCTTTTTTCATTTTTATACCAATTTTACTTTATCATCCATGATCTCGATAAGTTTATCTTTATACAAACCTCCCAATGCCTTTTTGAAGTTTTTCTTACTCATTTGTAATACTTCTTTGATGTCTTCTGGCGAAGATTTATCCGAAAGATGAAGAAGACCAAAATTCTCCTCCAATTTTAGTAAGATCTTCTGACGGAATTCGTCTATATTGTCAAAACCTTCTGGCTGTAGAGACACATCTATTTTTCCATCTTCACGGATATCTTTAATATAACCACCATCTTCAGAAAGTGGGTACAATTTCTTATACACATCTGAAGCGTAGATAAGACCAATATATTTTTTATTGATTACGGTATTCCATCCAATTTCGCTTTCGTTCATTAGAATAAGGTCTACTCTATCTCCTTTTTGTAAAGGTAAATCTTCATACTGAGGATTTCTTTTGAATTTGGTAGTTCCGGTAATCAAGTTGGTAGTTTCGTCCACATACAAATAAACCAAATATCTTTTACCTTCGATAATTTTAGATTTTTGTTGCTTGTAGGGAACAAAAAGATCTTTAATAATTCCCCAATCCATAAATGCACCACTAGGAAGACTTTGTACACAGCTCATAACGGCATATTCTCCTACTTCTGCCAATGGCAATTCTGTAGTAGCTTTTAGTTTGTTATCATCTTGATATACGAAAACCTCCATTTCATCACCTACAAGTTTTTCTTCATTAATAAAAACTTTAGACAAAAAAGCGGTTTCGCCAGATTCGTCTGCGAGCATCCAACCTGAATGATTTTTTTCTGAAATTTTTAGAGTCTGGGTTTTTCCTAGTTGCATTAATTGTTCAATTTAGTGGGCAAAGGTACGGAATTATAAAACAGAAAAATAGCACGGATGTAATTTCTACACTTTACCCAACCATCAAGGTGATAGAAAAATTCTAATACTCTAGTTGGTTTATTAATGAAAAATTAAGATTCACAGCGATTTTTTTATTTCAATTAAACAAGAAAATCCTCCTATTCATAAAAGAGAAACGAGCAATATTTGCAATAAATATTCCTCGTTTTTATATTATTTAATCTAAAATTAAACCACCTTCTCAGAATCTCCAAGCATAGCATTCAATTTTGATAATTCGTCTGCCGTTAGATCTCTCCATTTTCCTAGAGGTAAATCTAGTTTGATATTCATAATACGGATACGTTTTAGTTTTTTCACTTCGTAGCCCAACACTTCACACATTCTTCTAATCTGTCTGTTCAGACCTTGTGTAAGCACAATCCTGAAAGTCATATCATCTATTCTCTCTACCTCACATTTTTTGGTAACGGTATCCAAAATAGAAACTCCATTACGCATTTTTTCTAGAAAACGAGTGTTCAAAGGTTTGTCTACACGCACCAAATATTCCTTCTCGTGGTTGTTTTTTGCTCTCAGAATTTTGTTGACAATATCACCATCATTCGTCAACAATATAAGACCCTCACTCGGTTTATCCAATCTTCCGATTGGGAAAATTCTTTTTGGGTGGTTGATGTACTCTATAATATTATCAATCTCTCTCTTGGTATCTGTGGTACAAACAATCCCCACAGGTTTGTTGAACGCGATGTAGATAGAATCTTCCTCAGATTCTTTGATGGGTTTTCCGTCTACTTCTACCAAATCTTCATCTGATACCTTGGTTCCCAATTCTGGCACAATGCCATTTATTTTTATTCTTCCTTCTTCCAAAAGTTTGTCGGCTGCCCTTCTAGAGCAATATCCTACTTCTGAAAGATATTTGTTGATGCGCGTTTTTTCCATGAGTATATCCTTTTACTGTATAATTCTGTTACAAGAAATGAGCAATTCTATCACTAAATAAATTGATAAATGATCACCTTATTATCTGTAACAAATTTTGAATTCTTTATTGAATCTTGTACTAGAAAATCTAAATTTTCTGTTTGCAAAATTAGTAAGAAATTTGCAATTTTCAACTGTGGAATATCATAATTGAAGTGATTGCTTTCTACTCTATTTTTTCTTTTATGTTAAATTGCAAACAAGCTTTATTTTAAATTTAAATTACAAACTTTCGAATTTGAATTCGTTTTGCAAATAATCTGAAGTTCCGTTTTCTAGCAAATAATCTCCAATTTTTGTTCTTCGAAGTTGAGTAAGATAAGCTCCTACCTCCAAAGTTTGACCAATATCGTGCGCCAAACTTCTGATGTAAGTTCCCTTAGAACATCCAACGGTAAAACTTACCAAAGGTAAATTGATCTCTACATCCTTGATGTATAAGATGGTGGTTTTTCTAGATTTCATTTCTACCTCTTCCCCAGCTCTTGCCATGCTATAAGCTCTTCTTCCATCTATTTTAATGGCTGAAAAAACTGGTGGTTTTTGTTCTATTTCTCCTAAAAATTGTTCTAAAGCTTTGTGTATATCTTCTTCTGTAATATGAGAAATATCTTGAGGCAAAATTTCGGGTTTCTCGGTATCGTAAGATTCTGTTTGGACACCGAGTTTTATCTCTGTCCAATATTCTTTGGGAGCATCTTGGATTTCTGGAATTTTCTTAGTGAATTTTCCTGTACAGATTATTAGAAGTCCTGTGGCACGTGGATCTAGCGTACCAGCGTGTCCTATTTTGAATTTTTTGGGTAATCCAAACTCGCTTTTGAGTTTGTATTTCAGTTTGTTGACCGCTTGGAAAGACGTCCAATCTAATGGCTTGTCTAGAAGAAATATATGTCCGTCAAGAAGTTGTTCTGATGTCATTTTCTTTATTTGATCTTAAATATTAAAAAAAATGGAGAACTTAATCTCCTTTTATATTGTTTTAAATCCAGCCCGACTTGAGCGTAGCTCTTTTTGCCGAAGCAAAGCGGAGGCAAAAAAGCGAGAGCGGAAGGCGGAAATAGCTGCCAAATTATTTTTTATTATACTTACCCTGAGAATCTACAAGGTAATCGTAATCTGTAATATTTGTTAGTTTAAAAATATTAAACGTAATTGTATTTTTTTTCTTCGAAATTGAATCTCCAACCTCTACTTTACTTAAAAAATTTTCTCCAATATCTAACTCTTCTTTGTTCGAGAATTTAATATAAGGCGTATTTCTATTTCGAGAATCTTTACCTTTTTCTACAACAGATGATTGCACCTCAAATTTCAAGATTCTTTGTAAAGCTATTAGTTGTAACTCGCTCTCATTTCCGTCTTTATTACATTTTTGTATAATATAACCAAACATAATAAATCCTAACAATACAAAAATCACAAAATACTTAGTGTCTGTAATAATCTTCTCTACAATCTTATTATTAGGATCGAATTTATTTGGCATTTATTTAAAATAATAAAAATACACTAGTAAAGCGATACCAACAATAATTCTGTACCAACCCCAAGGTTTGAAACCATATTTGTTGAGAACCCCAATAAAACCTTTGATGGCGATAAGTGCCACAATGAAAGCTACAATATTCCCAATTACAAAAATCATTATGTGATCTTGTGAAGACATAATCATCTCGTAGCCCTTCATAGGATTGGCAGTTTCTTTACCCCAAGTTTTTACAAAGATTGAATAAACTGTAACCGCCAACATGGTAGGAACGGCAAGAAAGAAAGAAAATTCTGCAGCTGCTTTTCTGGATAATCCCTGAGACATCCCACCAATAATAGAAGCAGCACTTCTACTGGTACCAGGCATCATTGCCAAACATTGCCAAAAACCTATGGTTACCGCTTTTTTTATCGACATTTCTTTTTCATCGTGTATTGTGGGATTTTTGAACCACTTGTCGGCGAATAATAATACGACGCCACCAAGTACTAATACGGTAGATATTGCAATTTGGTTACCCAATATCGATTCAATCTTATCATCAAATAAAAATCCTAAACCTAATGCTGGAATTACTGCAAAACCCAATTTGAAGTACAACTGTATGTTTTTGATATCGAAAAATTTTTTCCAATAAGCTACTACTACAGACAATATCGCACCAAATTGTATTGAGACTTGGAACATTTTTAGGAATTCGTCTTCTGGTAATCCTAATAGACTTGCGGTGAAGCCCATGTGTGCGGTAGATGAAATGGGTAGATATTCTGTAAGTCCTTCTACAATTGCAATAAGGATTGCATTAATTAGATCCATAAAATTTGAGTGGTTATAAAATTAAAAAGATTAAGAAATCTTAAAACTAAAAACACATGTTCTCAATCTTTCAATTTCTTAATCTTTGATAGTTAATTGTTTTTGTTATTTTCTTTTTAGGATCGCATAGATTTCTATTACAAAACCGATAACAACAAGTAGTGGTGCTATTCTTATTCTACGGATAGAAAAGATATCTTCGTTCCAAGAATTGGGATCATATTTACCATCTACCGTGTTGGCGTCTGGCCCCATCATTAGTATGAAGCCTAGTACAATACATGCCAACCCTATGAGCATCCATTTGTAGTTTTCCTTCCCAAAATAAAAATCATTCTGCTTGGGGGCTTCGGTATCTGTTCCGTAGTTGGAAGCAGAAAATTTTTCTGTTTTTTTACTCATGGTTAAGAATAATATAAATCGTCTACGCTAGATCTCAAATATCTCCATGTTGCAATGATTGTACTCAGTATTGTTATGAAAATACCTACTGCAAAAATACTTATTACAAGCCAAATGTATTGGTTCGTATCTTGTACAAAAGGGGTCTTGATGGTTGTGGTAAAGTAATACCAAAGACCGAATAATGCTAGCAAACCGATGAAAGCACCTAAAACACCCAAGATTAAAGCTTCTTTGATGAAGGGTGTAAGTATGAATCTTCTTTTGGCTCCTACCAACTGCATAGTTTTGATAATAAATCTTTTGGAAAATACTTTAAGTCTTATAGAATTGTTGATAAGAACAATTGCTAATATTAAAAATAGTACGCAGAATGCAAAAATCCATTTTAAAATTTTGTTTAGCTTTTCGTATATTTTTTGAGAATCTGAATCATTTTTCACATCTACAATTCCCTTCACAGATTTTATTTCTGTAAGCACAGTTCCTATTTTTGTAGAATCAGTATATAGTGGTTTTAATGCAATTTCTACAGAAGCTGGGAAAATATCATCTTCAAAAAGTGCCTGACTGTTAATACCTAAACTTTTTTTCGCTTCATTAGAGGCCATCTGTTTAGAGATATATTTGGTGCGTTTTACAGATTCTAATTTCTGTATTGCTAAAACTGCATCAGCTTGCTCTTTTGCTACTTTAGCAGAATCTTTGCTATCATAATTTTCGTTAAAGTACGCATTTACAACGAGTTGCTCTTTAAGATAATCAGAATATTTCTGAGCATTAATCATAATAAGACCCATTAATCCCAATAAAAACAACACTAAGGCAATACTTACTACTACTGTAATATTGCTAGACCGAAGCCTTTTCTTATTAAACTCTTCTACAGATTTCGCCATTAATATTAAAATTTTTGGCTAAAATAGAAAAAATCTTCCGAAATTTGGAGAATTATTAGAAAATCATTGTTAACGAAATCATAAAAAACTTTGAGTGTAAAAGCAAAAAAACATCTCGGTCAACACTTTTTGACGGACGAAAACATCGCTAGAAATATCGTAGAAGGTCTTAGCTTCGAAAATTATAGTAACATTATGGAAGTTGGTCCTGGTATGGGTGTCCTTACTAAATATCTGTTTGAGAAAGACCACACTACTTACCTTGCAGAGATAGATACAGAATCAATAGAATATCTAAAGAATAACTACGAGAAGGCAACTGAAGAAACTTTTGTAGGGGATTTTCT
The DNA here is from genome assembly GCF_045629545.1 of Chryseobacterium sp. Taxonomy (GTDB): domain Bacteria; phylum Bacteroidota; class Bacteroidia; order Flavobacteriales; family Weeksellaceae; genus Chryseobacterium. The sequence goes on from NZ_JAZQRK010000007.1 coordinate 88,574, forward strand.
AAAACAAGATTTTGACTTTATTAGTGGTGAACAAATTGCCATTATTGGTAATTTCCCTTATAATATCTCCTCTCAGATTTTATTTAAAATTATCGATTATTATCATCTCGTACCAGAAATGGTAGGTATGTTTCAGAAAGAAGTGGCACAAAGAACAGCTGCTGTGCCAAGAACAAAAGAGTATGGAATCCTTTCTGTATTGGTACAAGCCTACTATGATGTAGAGTACTTATTTACTGTTCATGAGAATGT
>NZ_JAZQRK010000008.1:0-27594 GCF_045629545.1 Chryseobacterium sp.
AATAAAACAATGGCTAGAAAAATATCATTATCGAAAGCATCAAGGAATTAAAAATAAACCCCAAAATAAATACACCAAAGCAGCTTAAAATCCAACTAAGAAATACTAATTTTTGGTCCAGTGAAACGAGGGTAACTTAAACTACAATCACTTTGCAACAACTGTTTTAGCTCTGAGAAATACTAACCCCGCGATAATGATAGCTGTACCCGCAAATTGTATTACTGTGAGTTTTTCGCCTGCCAAATATCCCCATATAATAGCAACTACGGGCATTAGCAAAGTCACTGTAGAAGCGAAAAGTGGAGTAGAGACCTTTAGCAATCTATAGTTCATCATCATCGCCAATCCTGTCCCGAATACCGAAAGTAAACTGACAAAGAATAAACCGTGTAAATTCTCTTCGGTAAAAGTAAATGTAGATAAAAATCCTGTGGATAATAAAGCGATAATTGAAGGGATAATAAGAACAAACGAAAATACGAAAGCAGATAAAACTGTAGAAGAAACATCCATCAGTTTAGATTTTACAGTTGTGGTGCTTATCGCATAAAATAAAGTGGCTAGAAGAAGTAGGAGAATAGGATATATTTTGACGTCAGAATTTTCTCCTCCACCAAATGCAAGGATGCATACTCCAAGAAAACTAATTCCTACTCCGATAAGTTGTCTTTTGGAAGATTGAAATTTCCAAAGTAACGATCCTACGATAATCACAAAAATGGGCATCATAGAGTTAATAATTCCTGCAATACTACTGCTTATCTCTTCTTCCGCAATGGGAAATAAAAACATAGGTATGAAATTTCCTGTGATAGCTGCTAATACGAGCCACTTTATTTGTTTTTTGGGGAAGAGTTTATAATTGGAAATTGCAATGGGTAAAAGGATGATTCCTGCAATCAAGACGCGAAGAGCACCTACTTGGTAGGCACTAAAATGGTCTAGTGATTTTTTTATTAAAATAAAAGATGAACCCCAAATAAGGCTTAGTACTACTAATAGAATCCATTTTTCTTTCTCAGCGTTCATTATTTTTATATAAAATCGTTAAAAAATCTTTTTTAGGGATTGATCTCGCACCCAAACTTTCCAAATGATCCGTATGAGATTGGCAGTCTACCACATCTAGTTCGTCCTTATGAGATTCTACAAAATGTATAAAACCAGCCTTAGAAGCATTACTTACCTTGGCAAACATACTTTCCCCGCAGAACACTCGCCCAATTTGTAGTCCATAAAAACCACCTACTAACTCCCCATCTTTCCAAACTTCAACACTTTTGGCAAATCCGTATTGGTGTAGTTTAATAAAATTGGTCATTAGCTCATCAGAAAGCCAAGTACCATCTTGTCCTCTGCGAGTAATTTCTTGGCAATTTTTAATGACATCCTCAAAGTTTTTATTTTCTGTAATTGTAAAAACATCATTCTTCAATATCTTACGCATCGATTTTGAAACTTTCAAATCTTCAGGAAATAATACGAAACGAGGATTGGGGCACCACCACAATATTTCCTCACCCGGATTATACCAAGGGAAAATACCCAATTGGTAGGCAAACCAAATTCTTTCTAAAGACAAATCGCCTCCGAAAGCAATAATACCTTCTTCTCCTTCGTAGATTAAAGGGTCTGGAAATGAAATTTCATTTTCGTTGAGTCTAAACATTTTCAAAGAAATAAAAAAATCCCACTATTTTGAAAAGCGGGATTATATTGGATTGTTAGCTTTAATTAAAAAGGTAAATCATCATCTTCATCTGATGCAAAAGGATTCTGACCAGAAACTGGAGATGCAGACTGAGATGGAGCAGCATGTGTAGGCTCTTGTCCGTTCTCTGTTACTTTATCTAGTTTCCATCCAGTGATAGAATTGAAATATTTGGTTTCTCCTTGAGGAGATACCCATTCTCTTCCTCTGATGTTGATTCCTACCCTTACATTTTCACCTTCTGATACATTATCTAATAAATTGATCTTATCTGATAAAAATTCGATGTTGATAGGTTGAGGATATTGTTCTTGGGTTAAAATAACCATTTCTCTTTTTTGAAAACCACTCGTAAATGTTTGAATTTCAGTGATTCTCTTTACCGTTCCTTGTAATTCCATATCGTAAATATTAACGATGTAAAAGTACTAAATTGAAATGTAAATAAATGCCTTGAGAAAAAAAATTGCAAAAAAAATAAAAAAAATTGCAAAAACTCTTGCAAGTTCAGATTTTTGCCCTATATTTGCACTCAGAAAAACAGAGCATAGTTCTTTAAAAAAGACATACTGAAATATACAATGCGGATGTGGTGTAATTGGTAGCCACGCCAGACTTAGGATCTGGTGCTGTGAGGCGTGGGGGTTCGAGTCCCTTCATCCGCACAAAGTATGCGAAAATAGCTCAGCTGGTAGAGCACAACCTTGCCAAGGTTGGGGTCGCGGGTTCGAGTCCCGTTTTTCGCTCCACATCACGCCCTGGTGGTGGAATTGGTAGACACGCAGGACTTAAAATCCTGTGCCTTCGGGTGTACGGGTTCAAGTCCCGTCTGGGGTACAAAAAAAGACTGATAATCGTTTGATTGTCAGTCTTTTTTGTTTTTATACCTTTTGTAATTTAATTCATTATTTCTATTTTTCAAGGTATTAAATATCTTTCCTTTCTTATTTTAATTAAAAAAAAGAAAAAAGCCACTGCGTTACACAATGGCTTTATAATTTATTTAAAAGTAATTTTAGTCGTTATCTTGATTGCTTAAGAAAGCATTCCAACCTTGCGCAGTTAGAGCCACCAATTGGTTAGATCCTCTTGCAACCATGTAGTTGCCTTCAGAATGGTCTACTGCATGCCCAATAATGGTAAAATCTGGATGGTTTCTTATCTTTTCGAAATCTTCTGGAGAAATGGTAAACAATAATTCATAGTCTTCACCACCGCTTAGTGCTGTCATTACTGGATTTAAGTTCAGTTCATCTGCTGTAGAGATGGTAAGATTATCCATCGGAATTTTTTCTTCGTATAATCTGAAACCCACTTTAGACTGATCCGACAAATGAAGGATCTCTGAAGCCAAACCATCCGAAATATCAATCATAGAAGTAGGATGAATTTCTAGACCTTTCAGAATCTCTTTTACATCAGTTCTAGCCTCAGGTTTTAGTTGTCTTTCCAAAATATAGTCAAAACCTTCCATTTCAGGTTGCATATTTGGGTTAGCAAGATATACAGCGTGCTCTCTTTCTAAGATTTGTAATCCCATGTACGCTCCACCCAAATCTCCTGTTACTACAAGAAGATCATTTGGTTTTGCAGTACTTCTTTTTACAATATTTTCTTCATTTTCTAGTCCAATAGCAGTAATACTCATTACTAGACCTGTATTAGAACTTGTAGTATCGCCTCCTACCAAATCTACTTTGTAACGGTTACAAGCAGTTTGTATCCCTGCATACAACTCTTCTAGTGCTTCTACAGGAAAACGATTAGAAACCGCCAAAGAAACCAATATCTGAGTTGGAGTAGCGTTCATAGCAGCGATATCACTTAGATTCACAACCACAGCTTTATAACCCAAATGCTTCAATGGGACATATCCCAAATTGAAATGTACCCCTTCAGCCAAAACATCAGTAGAAACTACAACTCTTTTATTTCCTGGGTTGATAATGGCTGCATCATCGCCCACACTAGTTTCTGTAGACTCGTTGATGATAGGAAAATTTTCGGTAAGGTGTTTTATCAGTCCAAATTCTCCCAATTTTGAAATAGGAGTAAGTTCCTGAGATTTATCTTCAAACATATATTTTGTTTATCTAAAAATAAGAGTAGGGAAGTACTAAAGCTAGAAACAACCCATGATCTATTTTATTTTAATTATTAAAAACTGCTGGATCGATGTTTTCTGGCTTGAAAGGAAGCTTCTTGAAATCTTCTCTTGTAAGCACCACAGTATTCTCAGATTTGTATTTGTCCATTGCTTCTACTACATCATCTGGTGGAGAAGTCATTTTTCTTAGCATCACATCTATCCAAACACCAGTAGCTTCAGAAGTTGCACAATGCGTACCATCTGGAAGGTAAAATTTGTGAACGAAACGGTAGATAGAAGAATCTTCTGCACATCCGTCTATTTCCAAACTTACAGTAACTATCTGATCTGGGAAAATTTCTTTGAAGAATGAGAATCTTTCATGCATTACCACAGGCCCAATTCCCCAACGGCTAAGCTGAGTAACGCCCATTTTTTCTTTTTTCATAAAAGCCATTCTCGTTTGTGCACAATATTGTACATAAGAAGAATTTGCCAAATGTTTGTTGGCGTCCAAATCGCTCCAACGTACTTCAAATTTATGGTAAAATATCATTTATAATCTGTTTTAAATCATTCACTTTATAATTAGCAAAATTACTCAATTAAGATGGTTTACGAAAACTTTTGAGAATTTGCTTTCGCTCGTATTTTATATTTTATACATCGTATTTTTATCTTCTATGTTTAAATTTTTTTTAAAAAAAAAGGTCAGTTTCTACATTGAGTAAAAACCGACCTTCTGATGATTAATTGCGTGTATTAAAGGAAGCAAAATGGATTTATTTTTGTTTTTTTGCCCAAAGTTCCATCTTTCTGTTCAGAACATCCAAGGGTAAGCAACCTTGGCTAAGAACTTCATCATGGAAATGAGCCAAATTGAATTTGCTTCCCAACTGATTTTGATATTTATCTCTTAATTCTCGTATTCTTAGAGAACCAATTTTATAGCCCAACGCTTGTCCTGGCATTGCCATGTATCTTTCTACTTCAGCTATTGCACCGGCTTCATCGTAGGCAATATTATTAAGGAAATACGTAATAGCTTCTTCTCTTGTCATTTTACCGGTGTGAATTCCGGTATCTACTACCAATCTCACTGCTCTCAACATTTGGTCGCTCAGGTAACCCATTTTTTGATAAGGATCGGTGTACAAACCAAATTCTGGCCCTAGCGTTTCACAATAATGAGCCCAACCTTCGCCATAAGCTCCAAACCAACCGAATCTCATGAATTTTGGAAGTTTTGTATTTTCTTGTTGTAAAGAAACCTGATAATGGTGTCCCGGAATGGCTTCGTGTAGGAAAAGAGATTCCATACCAGAAGTTACATTAAATTTTGAAGGATCGGGAAGTGGCATATAAAAAATACCAGGTCTAGAACCATCAGGGGTTCCCTGGATATATTCTGCACTTGCACTTGCTTCTCTAAACTTTTCGGTCTGTCGGATTTCAAATTTCGTTTTTGGAGTTACACTAAACATGGTGCTCAATTTTGGTGTAATTTTCGCCAAAATACCATTGAAAGCTCCCAAAACTTCCTTAGAAGTCTTATAAGGCATTGCATCTGGACTGGTCTTCACATGGTTGATAAATTCTTCTAAGGTACCCGTAAAACCAACCTGCTGTTTTACTTTTTCCATTTCAGCACGCAGCATTGCCACTTGTTGAAGTCCAATTTTATTTATTTCTTCAGGATTTTTTGAAGTAGTTGTCCAGCTTTTTACATAATAGCTGTAGATATCATTCCCTTTTGGCAAACTATTGTATCCATCGGTTTCTCTAGATTTTGGTAAATATTCATTTTCCAAGAAGTCACCCATTTTCGTATAAGATGGGATAATGTATTTGGCAACTGCTTCTTTGTAAAGCTTTGTATATTCTGCTTTTTGAGATTTCGTAAAGGTAGAAGGAAACCTTTTGGTAGGTCCAGAAAAAATATTTTTCTCGAAGTCGGGTGTGATTATTTCCGCGGCACGCATCTGAGGAATCATCTTGATGACTAATTTTCTGGGAAGTACTATTTTGTTACTTATACCTTCTCTAAAATTAACAACGGCAGCATCCATCCAAAGCGGAAATTTCTCCATTCTTTTCAGCCAACTATCGTAATCTTGAGTGGTTGTAAAAGGTTGGCTCCCTTCTCCACTTCCATAAAGTGGAAAATTGAGTGGCAAGCCTGTAAATTGAGTGAAAGGAATATATTCTGGATGATAAGCGTAAGCTTCTATTTTATCCTTTAGGGTGTAATCTAAAACGTCATACACTACTTTGTCTTCATCAGAAAGACTTTTGTAATCTACATTTTCTAGTTGTTTTTGAATTGAATTATAAAAAGTAATTTCCCCAGAGATAAAATCTTTATCGATATTGATGGGTAATTGATCATTATACCTTAGATCACCCTGTGAAGTAGCTTCTAAAGGATAAAGTTTCAGATATTGCTCATAGTAATTAGAAGCTATAGAATCCAAATTGGATGGAGTAACCTTAGTAAGTGGCGAATCTGATTTCTTACACGATCCCAGAGTAAAGACCAAGCCAAATCCGAGAATGGTTTTTAATATGATGTTTTTCATTATTTTCAATGGTTTAATTCACAAAAATAGGTAATATTAGAAAATAAACGATTTGATAAGCTTAAATTATATATAAAAAATAAATTTTAAAATTTCTTATACGTTCCGACATTTTTCTATCTTTGCTTACAACGTTTAACAATTATAGTACAGATCTTTTTTTAGAAATAATGAAAGGGATTTTAAAAATTTACCACCCAGACGAAACATTAAAATACAATATAAAAAGTACTTATTGTAAGGCTATTTATAGTAACCAGCAGCATTTTCTTGAAGTAGAAATAATATCGGATGATGCTTTGGACCATGTAGACGATGATTCTTTACAAAACAGTTTTCCGCAATTGTCGTTCAAAATCATAGATTTTCCGACGGTAGACGAGGAAATTGAAGACAAGACCTTCTTGGTTAACGATACAGATGAAGATATCTTTACGGAAGTAGATTTGTATGATGATGAAGATGCTTTTTTGTCGGACAATGAGTTGTCTTTTGAGAAAGATCAACATGGAGATCTGCAATTGATTTGGAAAGGAAATATCACTGATTTTTTTACCGGAACAGAACAAATTTTGCCATTTCGCCTTAAATGCGAATGCAAGCAAGATGAAATTGAAATAGACGAAGACTAATTTTCCCCTCTATTTTCGATTAATTTTCTTTTCAAATGTATTTTTGAGAAGAATTTTGCTATATTTAAAAGTTATCTTTATCAAAGAAGTATTTTAAGCTTATTTTAAGATAGTTATTGATAATATTCCTTTACTTTTGTCGTTTAAACACAATAAAAATATATAAATTCATGCTGTTAACAGACCTTACTCACCTCTTATTTGCACAAGTAGTTGCGCCAAATGTGGTTGCAGAAAAATTAGAATTTTCCTTTTGGGATATCTTATTTCATGGAGGCGCATTCGCCAAAATTGTAATGGGAACTGTTATAGCATTGGGAGTGTTCTCTGTTTACTTATTTTTTGAAAGATTCTTTTTTATTAATAGAATGATTTCTAAAACAGATTCCAACTTCATGCACAATATTGAAGACTATATAAGAGATGGAAAAGTAGATGCTGCATTAGACTATTGCAAGTCTCAAAATTCTCCTGAAGGAAGAGTTTTAGAAAAAGGAATATCTAGATTGGGTAGGCCTGTTTCTGATATTGTAAGCGCAATGGAGTCTCAGGCACAAGTAGAAATAGCCAATATGGAGAAAAACCTTAATCTTCTTGCTGTAGTGCCTAGTATTGCGCCTATGCTAGGACTTCTAGGAACGGTAATTGGGATGATTATCGCTTTCTTTAATCTTTCTCATGCTGAAGGTTCTTTCTCACCAAAAACATTATCAGAAGGTATCTATACTGCACTAGGACAAACTGCAGTTGGTTTGGCCGTGGCAATACCTGCTAACTTTTTTTACAATATTCTACTGACAAGAATAGATAAATTTGTATTGAAATTACAAAATAATTCTGGTGAGTTTCTAGATACTATCAACAAACCTTTATAAATTTTTCTTATGAAAATTCAGAGAAGAAATAAGGCCAACCCAGAGTTTAGTTTAGCAGCGATGACGGATGTTATCTTGCTTATGCTAATCTTTTTTATGATTACCTCATCTGCAGCCAACCAAAGTGCAATAGATGTGAAATTGCCCACTACGGCAAGTATTGAGGACAATATTCCGAATCCTGTAACCGTGAGTATAAAACCAGATGGTACCTATTTTGTAGATGATAAACCTGTAACTAGAGAGCTCTTAGAACAAACTGTAGTTAGTGATCTAGCGGCAAAATCTAGTACCTCTTTTACGATAAGAGCTGATGAAAATACGATGCACAAAGATGTAGTTTTTGCTATGGAAATAGCCGAAAAGCACAAATTTAATATTGCAATTGCAACTGTGAAAGATTGATAAAGAGGATATTAAAATTCTAAAGTTATTATGAGTACTTACAGCGTTGATAGAAACGAAAATAACAAGGACAAAATAAAAAGCGGAATTATTTCTGTGGCTATTTGGTCTGCAATTTTATTGTTTGTATTTATATATAAACTCCAATTGCCAGAAGTAGAAAAACAACCTGAAGTTATTACAACTATGTTGGTAAACTTTGGGGATAATAGAAATGCTGTTGGTATTGAAGAACCAGCACCCCAAGAGGGAAGTGTAGCCGCTGGAACAGAAGAAAAAGCACCAGTACCAGTAGAAACTAAGGTAACAGAACCAGAAGTTATTGCAAAGCCAGAGCCAAAGCCAATAGAGAAAAAACCTATTTTAAAAGATAAGGTTATCACAGGAACGAATAAAAATACCACCGCAACTAAGAAAACTGAAACCAAAGCTGATAAAACCACAAAAACAAGTACAGCTTCTACTACTAATAAGACAAATGCCAAAACATCGGCAAGTACCTCAAATGCTAAAGCAGGCAATGGTGATGGAAAAGGGAATGCAGCCATTGGAAACTTAATAAAAGGAAGAGGTACAAAAGCAGGAAGCCAAGGTACAGGCGCAGGTATAGGAAATAATGGAGATCCTCTTGGTGGTGATGGCGACGGAGATAGCAAAGTGGGGATCGATAGAAAACTAGTAGGATATATACCTGGAACCATGGGGCGTGGTGGCGCACAGCCAAGCCATTCTTGTAAGGCTGGAGGTTCTATTACCATCTCTTATACTGTAGACAAATCGGGTAATGTATCTTCTGCGAGACGACAAAGTGGAGTTTCTGATCCTTGTGTAGTTTCTACGTCCATATCTTGGGTTAAAAAATATGTGAAAGCTGAAAAGGCAACTACTTCCTCCACAGGAAGCTATAAAATATCATTCTAATGAAAAAAAGCACTTATGAAAGTGCTTTTTTTAGTTCTGAGATTCTTGTAATAAAAGGCAATGCGAATATGCCACTGGTTTGTAGATACAGTTCGTAGAATGTTTGTGCTTTACCCTGAAATTCTTGGTTATTATTTTCTTTAGATTTTAGATAAAACAAATTACCCAACATCTCGTAGTAATCTTTATGATCTCTTTCTTGTCGTTCGTTCACGATTGCGATAATTTCTTCTTTGGTCATCGCAGAAATGGTTGCAAAATCCATTTTGAAAATATCCTTCATCAAAGTATCATAATCCATTTCTTTTTGCATTAAACTTTCCTCTGGTTTGTCCAAAATCAATTTATTTAATGCTTGTGTCAATTGACGAATCAATCTTAGCGTGAATTCTTTATCTGTAATCATTGTTTTAAATTAAAAAGTTTAGGCAAAAAACAAATAAGCCAATCCAATAGCGGTAATAACGCCTACCAAATCTGCCAATAGCATTGCAATAACGGTATATCTTGTGTTCTTTACGGCAACTGCACCAAAGTATACGGCGATTACGTAAAACGTAGTATCTGAGCTTCCTTGCAGCACTGCTGCCAATTTCCCTTGGAAGCTATCAGCACCAAAAGTTGCCATAGTATCTACCATCATACCACGCGCGCCAGAACCTGATAATGGTTTGATAAGAGCAGTAGGAAGTCCATCTACAAATCTAGAATCCAAACTTGCCATTTGTGCTATCCATTTCATTCCATCAATAATCACTTCAAAGACGCCAGAAGTTCTTAAAAGAGATATTGCAATCAGCATTCCTACCAAATAAGGAATAATCTTTACACAAGTGGTAAATCCTTCTTTTGCACCTTCTATAAAGGCATCGAAAACATTTATCTTTTTGTAAACTGCACCCAATACAATGGCTAAAAATATAAATAAAATTAAACCATTACTTAATACTTTACTAAAGGTATCCAATTCATCTTTACTCAATTGTACCAAATAGATCACTAAAAGTCCAATAATAGCCGAAATTCCACCTACGTATGCAATTACAATAGGACGAAGCAGATTGATCTTTTGATATAAAGAAACCACAATCATCGCAGCCAATGTAGCCGCAAAAGTAGCAATCATACACGGTAAGAAAATATCCGTTGGTGTTTGAGATTTCATAGATGCTCTGATGGCGATGATAGACACGGGAATTAAAGTCATTCCTCCTGCGTGTAAACACAAAAACATAATCTGAGAATTACTTGCGGTATCTTTATTTGGGTTTAAAGTTTGCAAACTTTCCATTGCTTTTAGTCCGAAAGGTGTTGCGGCATTGTCCAGACCTAAAAGATTAGCACTGAAATTCATCAACATATGCCCGAAAGCAGGATGGTTTTTGGGGATTTCTGGGAAAAGCTTGGAAAAGAAAGGTTGTATCAATCGGCTTAAAAGATTGATTCCTCCAGCTTTTTCAGCGATACTCATAAAACCCATAAAAAGCGTCATAATACCAATTAAACCAATACAAATTTTCACTGCAGTTTCTGATGTGCCTATTACACCATCAGATTCTTGTATACGATATACATTTACATTTTGTTGTAAAGAGTCTGCTTTGTAGTGAATTCTGTTTTCTACAAAATGAGCATCTTTTTTCAGACCCTCTTTTATGCTTGGTAAAAGTACATCTACTTTTTCTTTAGCAATTTGTACCGTATCACCACCTTTACCTACTACCATATCGTTGAAGATGGTTTGGTAATTATTGGATGAAATGTATTTTATACTAGCAATGGCGATGGCAATAATGATAAATGCCGACCAAATTCTACTAAGAACCATGGGATAAATTTATGAGGGAATAAACATAGTTAAAAATAATTTAAACCGCAAAAAGTAGAAGATACTGTTGAAAATATTTTAAGATTTATCTTAAGTTTATTTAAATTTAAACCAAAAAAAACAAGATAAAATTAAGTATCAAAATCGTTTTCGTTATATATAAATTAAAATATATTTAAATTTAAACTAAAGAATTCTAAGATTTTGCTTAAATTAATTTTCGTCTAGATACACCAATTCCCCTTCGAAGTGATCTTCAAGACTAGTAAGTACCTTTGCCTGAGCAGTTTTTTTCTGTAAAGCCTCCATAAAGAAACTTTTTTCGAAAAACTGACGATGTATGCCTGGTAAAATCTCCATGAAATAATCCATTCCAACCTTGTTATTATGAAGATCCATTTTGGTTTCAAGAGGTTTGTTGGGGAATAATTCTTCATGCAAATCTGTTATTTTTTTGCAAAAATCTAGTGATTTTTCTGGGGAAGATATTTTGCTACAATACATCATAATCAGACAACACCACAACGCGTGTCTAAATGCGTTACCTTCTCCATTATTAGAAGCGGTCTTAGGGTATAAGTTTTGTGCGATGCTAAACGCTTTTACGGTAGCATATAAAGTAAGGATAGAAAATAGGGGATGAGGGAAGATGGTAGATGAAAGACGGAGCAATTTTTTCAGGCTCAAACTTTTTAGGGTATCGAATATAATTTTAAATGTCCTCATATATAAAAAAATCTCTCTCGATAAGGAGAGAGATTGTATTGTTTGAAGTAAAAATTAAGCTTTTACGGCTAATAAATTCACAGTTTTAGAAACAATTTCTTTAATTTCTGTTCTTTTTACAATAAAGTCTACAAAACCTTTTTCTTGCAAAAATTCTGAAGTTTGGAAGCCTTCGGGTAGATCTCTACCAATAGTTTCTCTGATAACTCTAGGACCAGCAAACCCGATTAGAGCTTTTGGCTCTGCCATAATGATGTCTGCTGTCATTGCAAATGAAGCCGTGATACCACCAAATGTAGGATCGCAAAGGTAGGCAATGTATAAAAGTCCTGCTTCAGAAAGCTGAGCCAACTTAGATTGTACTTTTGCCAATTGCATCAAAGAATACGTAGCTTCTTGCATTCTTGCTCCTCCAGACTGACAAATAATCATATAAGGAAGTTTGTGCGCGATACAATAGTCTACGGCTCTTCTTATTTTTTCTCCCATTACAGAACCCAAAGATCCACCAATAAAGGCAAAATCCATACAAGAAACTACCATCTGAGTTCCATTTACTGTACCTACAGCGTTTCTAATAGAATCTGTAAGTTTTGTTTTTGCTCTTACCTCTTTTAAACGATCTGTGTAAGATTTAGTATCTTTAAAATTAAGAATATCTATACTTTCAACATTAGCATCCAGTTCTGTAAATTTTCCTTCATCAAATAGGATGTCAAAAAACTCTGCACTTCCGATTCTTACATGAAATCCGTCTTCAGGAGAAACATAATTGTTTTTCTTCAATTCTTCGTGTTCTACAACTTTTCCAGAAGGAGTTTGATGCCAAAGTCCCTTAGGAACATCTTTTTTCTCATCTGTAGAAGTTGTAATGTTTTGTGCTTTTCTTTTAAACCAATCGAATGCCATTTTTTGTATGTATTAAGGTATCAATGTAAAATGTATTAACATATAATGCATTCAATATGAATATGTTATATGTTAATACAAATGTACAGTTCTTATTTTAAAGTATTTACGTTATTTAAATCTTCAAATGCTTTTACTAATCTTGTAGAGAATGTTTCCTCAGATTTTCTTACCCAAACTCTTGGATCGTAGAATTTTTTATTAGGCTTCTCTTCTCCATCAGGATTACCAATTTGAGTTCTCAGATAATCAATATTAGTTGTCATATAATCTCTTGCACCTTCTGTGTAAGCAAACTGCAGATCTGTATCAATATTCATTTTTATAACACCGTAGTCTATTGCTTCTCTTATTTCTTCTACTGAAGAACCAGATCCACCATGGAATACAAAGTTAATAGGTTTTGCAGCCGTCCCGAATTTTTCTTCAACAAATTTCTGAGAATTGTCTAAGATTTTCGGCGTAAGAACTACATTACCTGGCTTATAAACACCGTGTACATTCCCGAAAGCAGCTGCAATAGTAAAGTTGTCGGAGATCGCTTTTAATTTTTCATAAGTATAAGCAATATCTTCTGGTTGTGTGTACAATAGAGAATTGTCTACACCAGAGTTGTCTACACCATCTTCTTCTCCTCCTGTAACTCCTATTTCTACTTCTAGCGTCATGTTTAGTTTCGCCATTCTTTCGAAATATTGTGCGGAGATCGCTAAGTTTTCTTCTAAAGGCTCTTCAGAAAGATCTAGCATGTGAGAAGAATAAAGAGATTTTCCTGTTTGCTTGAAGAATTCTTCGTTAGCATCCATCAATCCATCAATCCAAGGAAGTAATTTTTTTGCACAATGGTCCGTATGTAAGATTACGGTTGCACCGTAAGCTTCAGCTAGAGTGTGAATGTGTTTTGCACCAGCAATACCTCCCAAAATAGCAGATTTTTGAGCATCATTGCTCAACCCTTTTCCTGCGTTGAAAGCTGCTCCACCGTTAGAAAACTGAATAATCACTGGAGAGTTCAGCTTCGCTGCAGTCTCCATTACTGCGTTTACATTGCTAGAACCAATAACGTTTACTGCTGGTAATGCAAATTTGTTTTCTTTCGCATATTGAAAAATATCTGTAACTAACTGACCTGTGGCAACTCCTGCCGGAAAAATTCTGCTCATAATTTACTTTTTATATAATTATTAGGATTTTTTAATTCTCGTAAAGATAATAATTTTTAAGAAATCTCTAATTTCTTTTATCTTTTCCCCAAAGTAGTTTCTGGCGGATCGTTTCGTAGAAGCTAAGATGATTGGGTTGTACTAGAAGTATTTGGAAATCAGCCTTTTTCAAAATAATTTCTTTTTCAGTCTCTATATGCAATAGCCTAGAATCTAAGGAGAGCGAATATTCTGGCACTCTACTTTCTACCCGGAATTTGATCTCCACTTGATCATTTAGTACCAATGGTCTCACATTTAGGTTGTGAGGAGCAATGGGCGTAATCACGAAATTTTCATTATTAGGAGAAATAATTGGCCCGCCACAACTCAATGAGTATGCAGTAGAACCAGTAGGAGTAGAAACAATAACGCCATCTCCCCAAAATACATTTAGAAATTCATCATTAATATAAGAATCTACCGTGATCATGGAAGTTGTTTCTTTTCTGGAAATCGTTACATCATTCAAGGCATAAGGAGAAAAATCACCTGATCTAGGAGATACCACCTCAATTACAGATCTACGGCTCGTCTTTACATCACCTTTTAGGATACTATCAAGCTCTTTGAAGGCTTCTTCTTTAGTAAAACTTGCCAAAAAACCCAGTCTGCCAGTATTTACCCCAACAATAGGAATCTCTAAGTCTTCAATAAAGGTAAGAGAATTAACAATAGTGCCATCTCCTCCGAAGGTGAAAAACAAATCTACGTTTTTATCTTTAAGATCTTGTTTGTCGCTAAACGTTTCAAAAATTTTAGAAAATTGTAAAGATTCAGCCATTTGGTCGAACAAGACCGACTTTACGCCTCTACTTTCTAGTTCGGAAATAAATTTGCTGAGATATAAAAATGTATCGAGATCTCTTTTCTGAGAATATATGGCTGCCTTCATGTTATATTTCTATATATTTTTGTAAAAAACCCAGTCGGTCTTTATAAAGATCTGTTTTTTCGTCTGTATAATATTTTTCAACAATCCTATAATCGTATCTATCGAAAGTTGCATCTATCGATGCCAAGTTTTCATTGCTTATCTTGATGGTAACTTGTATTACATCATCAGACATTGAGCTGATAAAAGCACCGAAAAATTTAGAATTATTACTTTCTACAATATTGGCAATTTCCGTCATCGAGTATTTTCTTGCTGGAACTTCCACGGTAAGCATGGCTCCAGATTCTGAAAAAAGTGGAAATAAAGATAGATTTTGGAAAACATCATCACAGCCAATATAGCCTTGGTATTTTTCATTTTTATTGATGACCGGAATAACATTCGTATTAAACGTGTAGAACAGGCGAATGCTTTCTAGCATATTGTTATCTTCTAAAATTGCAAATCGCTCTATTTGATTTTCTAATGATTTTAATAGTCCTTCTTCCTCAGAAAGTGATTCTTTAGAAATAGCACCCAAAAAATGCCCCGATTTTTTGATGAAAATATGGCTATACCCAAAAGATTCTATTGTTTCTCTTGCCGATTCTATAGAGTCAGAAAGTTGAAAACACGGAAAATCTTTTGAGATATACTCCTTGATATACATGGTGCTAATTTATAAAATTTTAAACGAAAAGTTCTGGTTTTACAATCTTTATTTTTATTTTTAATAAAATAAATGAGTAAAAAATTGTTTTGAAAGGAAACTTGATGTATCTTTGTCGCCTTTCATTTTTACTTTTTATTAGATTTATTTCAAACTGCACTGTCTTTTTAGACTTTTGCAGTTTTTTTATTTTAGGACTTTTGCAAACTCCCACATTACAATTCCTCCACATACACTTACATTCAGAGAATGCTTTGTACCGAGCTGAGGGATTTCCAAGAAGGTATCTATGTTTTGTAAAGCTTCATCACTTATTCCTTCCACTTCATTACCGAGTATAATCGCATATTTTTTTGTACGATTAATCTCAAAATCGGTAATCATTACGCTATCTGTAGTTTGTTCTATCCCTACAATTTCGTATCCATCTTTACGCAAAGTATCGATGGTGGTATTAATGTCAGCTTCATGAGACCAATCTACACTTTCTGTAGCGCCTAATGCTGCTTTATGGATTTCTCTGTGTGGAGGTTGTGGTGTAATGCCACACAAAATGATTTTTTCAACCAAGAAAGCGTCAGCAGTTCTAAAGGTAGCTCCCACATTATGCATACTTCTAATATTATCTAGAATAACGATTAACGGAATTTTTTCTACTTTTTTGAAAGTTTTAATATCAATTCTGTTTAGCTCTTCTAGTTTTAATTTATTTACCAAAATATTTTATTGTTTAATCTATTACTATTTACGAATTATTTTTAAAGTAATAACTCTTTTATCTGTTTTTTATTCCTAAAATTTGATGTACATTTTTCTCAATATTTTGTGCAATTGCCTCCATCGGGATATCGTTTTCATCATTATTGAAGGGATCTTCTATTTCCTCAGCAATTATTTCCAAACTCATCAATACATAGTACACAAAAACCGTTAGCGGAATCATAAACATCCCAATGCTAATAACATACGCTACAGGCAACGCAAGTACATATAATATAATGAATTTCTTAACGAATGAGGAATAAGAATACGGTATAGGTGTATTTTTTATTCTCTCGCAACCCCCACAGACTTCAAGGAAACCAGAAAGTTGTGGATCTAAGTAAAGCATATCCATTTCAGTTATTTTTCCTTCTTTTTTCAAATTTTGTAATTTGTGAGTAAGGAAATACACAATTTCGGAGGGAGAATGATGCTTCAACGAGGTTTCAATGTCTGTATAATCTTCATCTAGAGCCAACCTTGTAGATTCTTGAGAAAGATGTTTTGCTAAAAAGTGAGGGAAGTATTTTAAATATTTTGAGATTTGTTCTCTATTTTTCACATCATCATCACCCAAGATGGTATTTATTTTTACGGCAAAATTTCGGGTGTCGTTCACTAGTTTTCCCCATATTTTTCTACCTTCCCACCATCTATCATAGGCAGTATTAGTTCGGAAAACCAATAATAATGATAATACAAATCCCAAAAGCGAATGCAGCATACCGATATTACTCACCCCAGATTTTGCTGTAAGATGCAGATATTGTACCTCTAAGTAGAGGATGCCATACGAGTAGATACCCACCAAAATCATACTTGGGAATAGCGTTTTCATCGTGTCGCTTTTATGTAAGCTAAAAAGTATTTTGATGAAATGTTTGGTATTATATGCTCGCATTTTTTAGGTGTTATGTTGCAAAGATAATTTTTTATAAATTTCTAAAAAAGGCGTATTTTTTTTATTACCTTATTTCCATCGTATCGACCAAGGATGAAGCACGAAGTAATGTGGGTGTTTTCTTGTCGATAGATTACATTTTTCTTGGTTTAATTAGTGTATGGTGACAAAACTTTGTAACCCTAATTTTTATACCTAAATTTGGTGTTTATTTTTGATCAATGGCAAAGGAAAAGGAGAAGAAAGAGACCCCACTTATGACGCAATACAATACCATCAAGGCAAAATATCCTGATGCATTGCTATTATTTAGGGTTGGAGATTTTTACGAAACATTTGGACAAGACGCGGTAAGGACTTCTCAGATTCTAGGAATTGTACTTACCAAAAGAGCAAATGGAGACGGACATATAGAATTGGCTGGTTTTCCGCATCATTCTGTAGATTCTTATATGCCAAAGTTGGTGAGAGCAGGACTTCGTGTTGCCATTTGTGACCAACTAGAAGATCCCAAAACCGTAAAAGGTATTGTAAAGCGTGGTGTAACCGAGCTGATAACACCTGGAGTTACCTTCAACGACCAAGTTTTAACCTCCAAAAAGAATAACTTTCTACTTTCTCTTCACAAAGAAAAAGAGAAATATGGGATTGCTCTTGTAGATGTTTCTACAGGTGAATTTTTGGTGAGTGAAGGTAACCTAGAAAAACTTTTGCATATAGTAAATACCTTTGATCCTAGCGAAATTATCTGCCAAAGAAGTGTGGCTATTCCAGATCAACTAAAGAGTAGAAATGTCTTTAAATTGGAAGATTGGGCGTATCAATACAATTATGCCTACGAAAAACTGAATTCACATTTTAAAACTAAATCTTTAAAGGGGTTTGGGGTAGAGCATTCTCCTTTGGCAATTACTGCTTCTGGAGCTATTTTTGCCTATTTGGTAGACGATACACACCATAATCTTCTTTCTCATATCACCAAAATACAGATTATTCCGCAAGAGGATTTTCTAATGATGGATCATTTTACCCTTCGTAATCTCGAAATTGTTTATCCAAGCAATCCTAAAGGCAAATCTCTTTTGGATATTATAGATAAAACCTGTACGCCTATGGGAGGAAGATTGCTAAGAAGAAGAATTATACTGCCTCTAAAATCTGTCTCAGAAATCAATAGAAGATTGGCTTTAGTAGATTTTTTTAATGAAAATGATCATTTAAAATATGAAATCTCAGTGTTGCTAAGTTCTATTTCGGATTTGGATCGATTGATGGGAAAATTGGCAGCCGAAAAAATTTCTCCAAAGGAAATGGGATATCTCCGTCAAAGTTTAGTAGATATCAAACAAATAAAAGCATTGTTGCATCCACATGCTGATGTTATGGCGTGGGTAGACCCGCTGAATAATTTGGACGAATTGATTATTTTACTACAGAATCATCTCAATGAAGAATTACCTGTACTTTTATTAAAAGGAAATGTAATAAAAGAAGGAATTTCTGAAGAGTTGGATCATCTGAGAGGATTGCAATCTAAAGGTCGAGGATTCTTGGACGAAATGTGCCAAAGAGAAATAGAACGCACCGGAATTACAAGTCTAAAAATAGATTTCAACAACGTCTTTGGTTATTATATTGAAGTAAGAAATGCACACAAAGATAAAGTGCCTTCCGAGTGGCTAAGGAAACAAACTTTGGTAAATGCAGAACGCTATATCACCGAAGAGCTAAAAGAATATGAAAGCCAAATCTTAGGAGCAGAGGAAAAAATAAGTGTGTTAGAAAATCAATTATACAGAAAGGTATGTGCAGATACCATGATTTATATTGATAAAATACAAGAAAACTCTACTATTATCGCACAGCTAGATGTCGCAGTAGGAATGTCTGAGCTATCTGTTACCGAAAGTTATACAAAACCTATTCTCAACGATGGCTTTGCGATAGATCTAAAAGAAGCTAGACATCCGATAATAGAAAATGCGCTTCCATTAGGTGAAAAATATATCCCAAATGATATTTATCTAGATAAAGGAGAGCAACAAATCATCATGGTTACAGGACCCAATATGGCAGGTAAGTCTGCAATACTTCGTCAGACAGCAATTGTTTGCCTTTTGGCGCAGATAGGAAGTTTTGTGCCTGCAAAACATGCCGAAATCGGAGTTTTGGACAAAATCTTTACGAGAGTAGGAGCAAGTGATAATATTTCTGCAGGAGAATCTACTTTTATGGTAGAAATGAACGAGGCTGCGTATATTCTAAATAATATATCAGATAGGAGTTTGATTTTGCTAGACGAAATTGGACGAGGTACTTCCACTTATGATGGAGTTTCTATTGCATGGGCAATAGCCGAATATTTGCATCAGCATCCTTCTCAGGCTAAAACCTTGTTTGCAACCCATTATCACGAACTAAATGAGATGTCTGTAAATTTCGAGAGGATAAAAAATTTCCACGTTTCTATACAAGAAAACAAAGGAAATATCATTTTTCTGAGAAAGCTAATTCCTGGTGGAAGCGAACACAGTTTTGGTATCCACGTTGCAAAATTGGCAGGGATGCCTTCTAAGGTGGTCAATAGAGCTTCAGAAATCCTGAAAACTTTAGAATCTAGCCGTTCTCAGGCAAGCTCTTCTGAAAACATAAAAAAGGTAACAGAAGAAAATATGCAATTATCATTTTTCCAGCTTGATGATCCTGTTTTGGAAAGCATCAGAGATGAATTAACGAAAATTGACATCAATACCCTGACGCCAATTGAAGCTTTGATGAAGCTGAATTCGATAAAAAAAATGATTGGCAAATAATCTGTTATTATCCTAAAACTTCTTAGGTACCAAAGAAAAATTATACAAATAGCGTACTGGTTTCCCGCCTACTAATGCGGGTTTCCATCGCTTTGTAACCCTTTTTATACCCAATTCTGCTGCTTCATTGTGCTTCTTATCGCTTCCAAGTGCTACCATATTTCTTACATATCCGTCCTTTTCTACAATGAAATAGATATGTGTATCTAGTTTCTTATTATGCTTTAATCCCAGAGTTGGGATACCTTCCACAAAACTTTTGTTGAATGCTGGAAATCCTCCAGGAAACTCAGGTGGAGAATCTGCACTCACCACAACGTCTTTTAAATTGAGTTTGGTTTTTACCACATCAAAATTTGGAATTGATCCGATTGTTTTGGGCAAAGAATCATTTTTAATAGCTTGTGCAAAACTTAGAATACTCATTAATAATGCAAATAAAAGTAAGTGTTTCTTCATGGCGGGAGGTACTATAATAATTTTTAAAAGACCACTTGTAGATAAAGTGTTTTCTTGATTAGAATTTAACTCACAAAAATAATACCATTTTCTAAAAATTCTCCTATTGATGGAGTTCATAAAGTTTTTTGTTAAAAAATAAAGATAATTTGATGAGTTTGAATAATACTTTTTTTCCAATAAAAAAAAATTAATCCCAATCGGCTGCGATAGATTTTATTACATTTCCATTCTGGTCATATAAATAGAGAAAATGACCATCTATTTTATAGCGGTTAATATTTTTTAGATTTAAATTAAACTGATTCTGAAGCTTTATACCTTCACACGGTTTTATATTTAAAGTATTTGGGTCTATTTTTATCACGCCTTTTTTTTTCATTTTAAAATAAAAATCTGTAGAACTACAACCGAAGGTTGCAATACCATGATGTAAATTTCCAAAATTACCTTCCTCGAAAACAATTTTTGCGTTAGCGTTCATTAGTTCTTGCTTATTGAAATTTGGTAATGTAACCAGCATCCACTCTCTTTTTAGTAGTGACGTATTAGAATAAGATGCACAACCTAAAAACAAAAATAGACATAAAACGCAAAAAATCGATAAAAAACATATTTTCATCCATATTTACCACCCAATTTCATACCATATACAAGATAATTTAAGTAAATTTTAGTAATTTAGCCCCACAAAAATTATTTAATAAAATGAAAAGAATATTTTTATTATTCACTTTCTTGTTAGGTTTTGTTCAAATGCGAGCAGACGAAGGAATGTGGTTGTTGATGCTCATCAAGAGACTAAATGGGGTTGATATGCAAAAAGAAGGTTTGCGATTGACACCAGAAGAAATTTATTCTGTAAACAATTCTAGCCTTAAAGATGCAATTGTAAGCTTTGGTGGATTTTGTACAGGAGAAATTGTATCAGATAAAGGACTTATTTTTACCAACCACCACTGTGGTTACGGTGCAGTAGCTGCTGCATCTACTCCAGAAAAAGACTATTTGAAAAATGGTTTCTGGGCAATGAAAGAAAAAGACGAGTTCAATTCTAAAGATCTTTATGTAAGATTTTTGGTAAGAATGGACGATGCTACTCAAAGGATCAATGCAAAGTTGAATAACAATATGTCTGCTACAGAAAGAAAAGCTGTGATAGATGAAGAAGTAAAAGCAATAAAGACAGAAAATTCTGAAAATGGAAAATATACTGTTGATGTAAAAGAGTTCTTCAACGGAAACGAATTTTATTATTTCGTATATCAAGATTATAAAGATATTAGATTAGTAGGTGCACCACCATCATCAATTGGAAAATTTGGTGGTGATACTGACAACTGGGAGTGGCCAAGACATACTGGAGATTTTGCTGTATTCAGAGTATATGCAGATGCTGCTGGAAATCCAGCTGAATTTGCGACTACTAATGTTCCTTTGAAGCCAAAACACTTTTTGCCAGTTTCACTAAAAGGGATCAAGCCAGGTGACTTCTCTATGATTTTGGGTTACCCAGGAAGAACAAACCGTTATTTAACGTCTTACGGAATCAACCAAATGGTTACTAAAGATTATCCAGCTTGGGTAGAAACATCTAAAGTAGCAATGGATGTTATGAAAAAGTATATGGACAAGGATAAGACAACACAGTTGAATTATGCTTCTCAGTATGCTTCTGTTGCCAACTATTGGAAAAACAGACAAGGTACAATAGATGCCATATTAAAAAATGGAACTATAACAGATAAACAAAATCTAGAAAAAATCTACAGACAATGGTCTGCACAATCTGGAAACGAAATGTATGATGGTGTACTAGAAGAAATTTCTACATACTACAAACAAGTTTCTGATAGAAATGTTGAATCTAACTATGCTTCTTTGTTAACAAGAAATGCAAAATATATTTCCCTAGCGGCAAAACTTGCTCCTACTTTGGATGCTTATGCAAAACAAGATATGGCAGGAAGATTGGCAATGAAGGCAAAGATGGAAGATGCAATAAAGATTGCTTATGAAAATATCAATGTAAATTTAGAAGGCGAAATGATAAATTCTTTGGTAGGTCTATATCAAGCAAAAGTAAAACCAGAGGTCGCTTCGGCAACGATAATGTCTTTAGATGCTAAAAACTTATCAAATGTGGCGTTCTCTTCTATTTTTGCAACTAAAACATCTGTTACAAACTTTGTTTTGAACCCTGATCGTTTGAAGTTGGATTCAGATCCCTTATTGAAAATTGCTAGAGGTATTGCTGCAGATCAAAAAGAATCTAGAGATAAGTTTGTAAAAATAGACGAGAACTTTGCAAAAAATAATCGTCTGTTCTTAGCAGGTTTAGTAAAAGCTGTACCAGAGAAAAAATTCTATCCAGATGCTAACTCTACAATGAGACTTACTTACGGTTCTATTACTACATTGCCAGCAAGATCAGATAGAGATTACCACGGTATTACAGAAGAAAACAACTACTATACAGATATGACTGGTCTAGTTGCGAAATACAAAGCAGGTGACGAAGAATTCGATCTTCCTCAGAGAGCTATTGCACTTCACAATGCTAAAGACTATGGTATGTATGCAGATAAAGCAGGATATTTACCAGTTAATTTCTTATCAGATAATGATATTACAGGAGGTAACTCAGGTTCTCCGGTAATAGATGCAGATGGAAACCTTATTGGTATCGCCTTTGATGGAAATAGCGAAGCTCTTAGTGGTGACGTAGTTTTCGAAGACAAATGGCAAAAAACAATCAGTGTGGATATCCGTTTTGTACTTTGGACAATTGATAAATATGCAGGTGCAAGAAGAATTGTAGATGAATTAAAATTAGTAAAGGATGAAAATACTCCTGCTGATACAGGTGCTTCTAAAATTAAAACTGCTACACCAGCAAAAAAGAAAAAGAAATAATTTTTTCTTACTTTAAAATATTAAAACCGTGGAATCTTATTTCACGGTTTTTTTTGGATTAAACTTAAATAATATATAGCATTAAAATATAATCTTGACTTTCACTTTAAAAATTATACATTCCAAAACTCACAATCCAAACTTCTGTATTGTATTGCTTCCGAAATATGAGTGGAGGTGATGATTTCGGATTCTTCTAAATTGGCAAAGGTTGTTTAATCTAAAGATTATTTAATAACAGTTCCCTACACAGTCGATAGCGTTTTGGTAATCTTCTGGGGTTAAAATAAAAGATTCTTTCTGTTCATCATTATATTGATGTCCAAAAATATTTTTAGAACCATCCGTACATAAACCTTCTTGGCATCTATGATATATAGTTTTCTTTGTATTATCATAAATTACCACAACATCAGTAACGATACCTGTATTCTGAGAATTAAAAAGAGCCCACATGCTGAATCCATAATTGGGAGGAGAGCTTTCGTGTATTTGACGATGTTCTTGTCCGGGTTGCAGAGTAATTTTAGAAGATAAATCTAAGTTTCCATCTTTGTAGATAAAGAGAACAGCAGATTTACCCGAATTATTAACGATGCTATAATCGTATGTTTTTACTTCACCGGATTCTGGGCAGCTGCATAATATTGTACATAACAATATTGTTAAAACTATATTTTTCATAATAAATACACTTTTTATACTTTATACATTCCAAAACTCTCGATCCAAACTTCGGTATTGTATCGCTTCAGAAATATGGGTAGATGTTATATTTTCTGAGCCTTCAAGATCGGCAATTGTTCTTGCTACTTTCAAGATTCTATCATAGGCTCTAGCCGAAAGATTTAATTTTTCCATCGCCATTTTAATGAGGTTAAAGGAGGCATCATCGAGTTCGCAAAATTGTTCCAACTCTTTAGGACCAATTTGAGCATTGTAACTGATGGATAAATTATCGTACCGCTGATTTTGAATTTCTCTAGCTTTCAGAACACGCTTTCTAATGTCTTCGCTTTTTTCGCCTTTTCTTTTTTCAGCTAACTGCTCAAATTCTACTTTTTGTACTTCCACATGAATATCAATTCTATCCAAAAGCGGTCCCGATAATTTGTTCATATAACGTTGCATTTCAAAAACCGAAGAGGTATTATTGGGATCATCCGGAAAATATCCACTTGGACTCGGGTTCATAGATGCTACCAACATAAAACTTGATGGATAATTCACCGTAAATCTTGCTCTAGAAATCGTTACTTCTCTATCTTCCAACGGTTGTCTCATCACTTCAAGAACTGTTCTTTTAAATTCTGGCATTTCGTCCAAAAACAATACGCCATTATGTGCCAAAGAAATCTCGCCAGGCTGAGGATAACTTCCCCCGCCAACGAGCGCTACGTCCGAAATGGTGTGATGTGGAGATCTAAATGGACGAACCGTCATCAATGAAGTTTCTGTTCCCATTTTTCCTGCCACCGAATGTATTTTTGTTGTTTCTAAGGCTTCTTTTAAAGTTAATGGTGGCAAAATACTCGGAACTCTTTTGGCAAGCATGGTTTTACCACTTCCTGGAGGTCCAATCAGGATGATGTTGTGTCCGCCAGCTGCCGCAACTTCCATCGCTCTTTTGGCTGTTTCCTGACCTTTCACTTCAGAAAAATCAAATGGAAAATTATTTATTTTGTCCTGAAATTCTTTTCGGGTATCTAAAACTACTCTTTCAAGTTCTTTCCCTTCATTAAAAAAATCGATAACTTCTTTAATGTTTTCTACGCCATAGACGTCAAGATTATTCACAATGGCTGCTTCACGTGTGTTTTGTTTAGGCAAAATAATTCCCTTAAAACCTTCTTCTCTGGCTTGTATAGCAATTGGTAAAACACCTCGTATCGGTTGCAAACTGCCATCCAAAGACAATTCTCCCATGATGATGTAATCTTGCGTATGATCTCCTTTTATCTGCCCTGAAGCCACCAAAATTCCTATGGCAATACTTAAGTCATAAGAGGAGCCTTCTTTCCTCAGGTCTGCTGGCGCCATATTAATGGTAATTTTTTTGCCCGGAATTTTATAACCCACATTTTTTAGTGCAGCCGATATTCTGTAACTACTTTCTTTAATCGCATTATCAGGTAATCCCACAAGGTGGTATCCTACGCCACCGGTGTCTATATTCACCTCAATAGTAATGGTTTGGGCAGAAACTCCAAAGATGGCACTTCCATATATTTTCACCAACATAATATTGTGTTTTAAGTAAAATTAAAGAAAAAATCATCACACTTTTGCAGAATTTAGTTTAAATTTTACTTTTAAATTTTTTATACATTTGTGATAAACTTTAAATCATGAATCTTACTGATATTCAAGCTCAAATTGATATTTTTAAACAAGAAAATAAAACAATAGAAGCGGCAAAACTTCTCATTGATTCATTTGGGCTTAATGACGATAATTTTGGAGGTTTTGGATTTCGAGAAGAGTTAGATCCCAATAGTATATTGCTCACTGCGGAAGGTGTTTTGGGAGAACCTCAAAAAGTCATGATTCCGAAAAATTTATTTGATTTTGATCTTTCATTGGTGCTGAATGTTTTATCACATGAGATGCACCATGTTCGTCAGAAAGCACCCGGAAAAGTGATAGAAGATAGAAACGAAAGAGAATTTCAGGCGTATTACGAGATGCTTTTTCATCACTTATTTCCTCAAATTCCAGAATTGTCTGCTTTTTACAAAAGAACTTTTGCCGAAAAAGCTTTAGAATATTACAGAAGAATGGGCGAGGGATTACAGTTACAAGAAAAATACTCAGATCAGAAATCTGAAGTTGAACAATTATTGAGTAATTTATCATGATTATAAAACCAGAAATTTCTTGGCAAGATTTCGAGAAAATAGACATTAGATGCGGAACTATTATTTCTGCTCAACCTTTCGAGAAAGCCAAAAATCCTTCTTACCAACTAGAAATTGATTTTGGTGAATTAGGAATAAAAAAATCTTCGGCGCAGATTACCGCTTTTTATCAGATGGAAGATCTTATTGGTTTGCAAATTCTTGCAGTTGTGAATTTTCCTAAAAAACAAATTGCCAATTTCTTTAGCGAATGCTTAGTTTTAGGCATTTATGGAGAAAATCCTAATGAAGTAACGCTTGTTTCGCCCACAAAACCTATATTTAATGGTTCTCAGTTGGGATAAATTTTACATATTATGATACACAAAATACCTTTAGAAAAAGTTTTATTTTTAGATATAGAAACCGTTCCCAATTATGCTAATTTTCAGGAAGTGCCAGAAACTGAGCAAAATCTTTGGGACAAAAAAACGAGATACCAGCGCAAAGAAGATTTTTCTGCAGAAGAATATTATGATAGAGCAGGAATCATGGCAGAGTTTGGCAAAATAATCTGTATTTCTATCGGAATTATTGATAAAAATGATACTTTAAAAATAAAAAGCTTTGCAGATGACGACGAGAAAAAGTTGTTGCTAGAATTCGGAAATATATTTAATAGCCAAAGACTTCGTGATGTGATTCTTTGTGCTCACAATGGTAAAGAATTCGATTTTCCTTGGATTGCCAGACGTTTTTTAATCAACGGAATGATGCCTCCTGTCCCTTTTCAGATGTTTGGGAAAAAACCTTGGGAAATCCCGCATTTGGACACTATGGAATTGTGGAAGTTTGGAGATTACAAAAGTTTTATTTCTCTAGAATTAATGGCTCATGTGTTCGGAATTCCGACTCCAAAAGACGATATTGATGGTTCTTTGGTTTCGTCAATCTATTATATAGAGAAAGACTTGCAAAGAATTGTAGATTATTGTGAGAAAGATGTCTTAACTTTGGCAAATATTTTCAGACGAATGCGTCAGGAAGATTTATTGCAAAGAAATATCAATACAGATTAAAAAAAATGAAATTTACAGACGATCAAATTGCCGATATAGGAGAAGACATCATTAGAATTCTAAAAACCGTATATGACCCAGAAATTCCTGTGGATATCTATGAACTTGGACTTATCTATGATGTACAAATTTCAGAAGATGGCGATGTGAAAATCATTATGACGCTTACCACTCCAAACTGTCCAGTTGCGGAAACGCTTCCGAATGAGGTAAAAGATAAAATAGCAACGGTAGAAAACGTAAATACAGTAGATCTAGAACTTACTTTTGAACCAAGTTGGAACAAAGATATGATGAGCGAGGAAGCAAAGTTCGAACTAGGAATGTTGTAAGATTTCATCTTTACTATATAAAAAAGAGCTGCCGAATTTCCTTGGAAATTCCGCAGGTCTTTTTTTTT
>NZ_JAZQRK010000009.1:0-69570 GCF_045629545.1 Chryseobacterium sp.
GGCAGATGCTCTATCCAGCTGAGCTACGCACCCATTGATTAGTTTTGAGAAAACTAATAAAACAGTCGGGGCGGCAGGATTCGAACCTGCGACCTCCTGGTCCCAAACCAGGCGCGATGACCGGACTACGCTACGCCCCGAATAAGGGTCGCGGAGAGTAAGGGATTCGAACCCTTGGAACCGTTTCCAGTTCGCTTGTTTAGCAAACAAGTCCTTTCGGCCACTCAGGCAACTCTCCTAGAATAACGTTTCTGTAAAGATTGCTGATCCGTTATTGCGAGTGCAAATATAGAATAGATTTCTTTATTTTCCAAATTAATGTCAGAAAAAAAATGTGTATTTTTGAGGTAATAAATGATTAAAAAAACAAACGAATGCGTAAGACATTATATATCATAAGTTTAAGTACTTTGGTTTTTTCTTGTACTTCTCAAAAAAATATCAAAAAAAATACTTACCAGGTTAAAAAAACAACTTATCAGCAAAAAGTAGCTTCTACACAACCCAATACAACAGTTGCCAAACCACAAATTACGAATGAACGAGGAGCAGAGTTTTTTACCACCAATATTGGTGATGCCAGTAAAAATGATAACACCATAAGTTATGGATCTATAGTTTCTGCAAAGCCTAATGGGTATAAAGTGGTGAAAACTTATTTCCCTTCTGTAGGTCAGAATTTTAGACAACGTTATTTGATACTTCACTATACTGTATTGCCAGATGATAAGTCTATAACGGTTCTTACGCAACAGGCAGTAAGTTCTCACTATTTGGTAAACAATCTGCCAGACAATGAGATCTATCAACTGGTAGATGAAAACAAAAGAGCTTACCACGCAGGAGTCTCTAGTTGGCGCGCAGATAAAAACCTGAACGACACTTCTATTGGAATTGAAATAGTAAATATGGGCTATAAAGCTGATGCTATGGGGAATAAAGTTTTTGAACCATTCAGTGATATTCAAGTAAAGAAAATTGCTGCTCTGTCTCAAGATATAGTAAAGAGATACAATATTCCGGCAACCAATGTATTAGCACACGCAGATATCGCACCTTTTAGAAAACAAGATCCAGGACCTCAATTTCCGTGGAAAAAATTGTATGAAGAGTATCAGATAGGGATGTGGTATGATGAGGCGGCTAAACAAAGTTTTATGGTGACTGCTATTAGCGATATAGAAACTAGATATAATGAGCCTTCATTCATCTTCTTGGTACAAACTGCCTTACAAAAATTTGGATATGGTATAGATCCTAGTGGAAAGTGGGATGATGCTACAAAAAAAACTATAGAAGCTCTACAATACCATTTCAGACCACAAGTTTATAATGGGGTAATGGATGCTGAAACATGGGCAATTTTACAAGCATTAGTTCAAAAATACCCTACTAAGTAGTGAAAATTCTGACAACACAAAATCTTTATAAATATTAATTATTACATTAATGGAAAACTTCAGACAAGAAAGCGATTTACTAGGTAAACTAGATGTGCCTAAGGATGCATACTACGGTGTACAGACTCAGAGAGCGATCAATAACTTCAAAATATCAGGACAATTATTATCATCCTATCCAGAATTTATAAAAGGATTAGCTTTTGTGAAAAAAGCGGCGGCTAAAACTAATTTTGAATTAGGATTATTAGATGAAGCTTTATACCAAAAAATATCAGAAACTTGCGATGAATTGATTGAAGGTAAATACCATAAAGAATTCCCTATAGATATGATACAAGGTGGTGCAGGAACTTCTGTAAATATGAATGCCAACGAAGTAATTGCGAATATTGTCTTAGAAAAATTAGGCAAGAATAAAGGTGAGTACGAGTTTTGTTCTCCAAATGATCATATCAATCTTTCTCAATCTACCAACGATGCTTACCCATCTGCCATAAAGATGGGATTGTTGCAGATGAACCAAACATTGGTGGAGAAATTAGAACAAATTGTACAAGCTTTCAGAGCAAAAGGAGAGGAGTTCCATGATGTGATAAAGATGGGACGTACCCAACTTCAAGACGCCGTGCCAATGACACTGGGACAAGAGTTTGAAGCGTTTGCAGCTACTTTGGAAGAAGATATTTCAAAATTGAATAATAATGCCAACCTTTTTGTAGAAGTAAATATGGGTGCAACTGCTATTGGTACAGGAATCAATGCTCCTATAGGCTACAATACACTTTGTGCAAAAAATCTCGCTGAAATTACAGGTTACCCTGTAATCTCAGCACCTAACTTGGTAGAAGCTACTCCAGACACAGGTTCTTACGTTATTTACTCTTCCGCTATGAAGCGTTTGGCAGTGAAATTGTCTAAAATTTGTAATGATTTGAGATTGCTTTCTTCAGGTCCAAGAGCAGGTTTGTTCGAGATCAATCTTCCACCCATGCAGCCAGGATCTTCTATTATGCCAGGAAAAGTAAATCCTGTGATACCAGAAGTTGTAAACCAAGTTTGCTATAAGGTAATTGGGAACGATCTTACCGTAACTTTCGCAGCTGAGGCAGGACAATTACAGTTGAATGTAATGGAGCCAGTATTGTCGCACGCAATTATGGAAAATATTCAGTTTCTTTGCAATGCGTTAGATACTTTGCGCACCAAATGTGTTGTAGGCATCACGGCTAACAAGGAAGTTTGTTTGGCAATGGTAAAACACAGTATTGGGATTGTAACGGCACTAAATCCTTATATTGGATACAAACAATCTACAGAAATTGCAAAAGAAGCGCTAGAAAGTGGCAAAAGTGTATACAATTTGGTTTTAGAAAAAGGCATTCTTTCTCAAGAGAAATTGGATGAGATTCTAGACCCGAAAAATATGCTAAAGCCTCATAATAAATAATCACATATCATCAGCGAATAGGCATCAAAATCTATTCGCTGTTTTTTATATTTAAATTTAAAAAATACTTTGAAATTTTTAATTATCATTCCTGCTCACAACGAACAAGATAATCTCCCATTTACGTTAGATTCTCTAAAAAATCAGCGTCATACAGATTTTACAGTTGTAGTGGTGAATGACGGATCTACAGACCAAACTGCTGAGGTAATACAAAAGTACACAACAGAGGATTCTCGCTTTGAAACCATCAATCTTGATAAATCAGCCCATCAACCAGGGTCGAAGGTCGTGAATGCTTTTAATCAAGGTTTAAATTATAAGAACAGCAATGATTTTGATATCATTTGTAAATTTGATGCTGATATTATTCTAGGCGATGCTTATCTATCAACAATCAACAAAGCTTTTGTAGAAAATCCAACTTATGGATTGGTGGGAGGATTGTTGTTTGTAGAAAAAAATGATACTTGGGTTTACGAAGGAAATTCAAATAGACACCACGTTCGCGGACCAATGAAATCGTATAGAAAAGAGTGTTTTCAGGCGATTGGCGGACTTCGGGAAACTTTAGGTTGGGATAATATAGATTCTATTTTGTTGGATAATTTGGGTTGGAAAGAAGTAGTTTTGCCAGAACTTCAAGTAAAATTGATTAAAGTAAAAGGCGCAGATTATACTGTTAAACCATCAGATTATTACGGACGTTATTTTTATTTTCTTGGTTTAAATAGATTCTTGGCATATATTTCTTCGTCTAAAGAAGCGATGAAAAGTAAATCTATTTCGTTTTTCTTTAAAATTATTTCATCTTACGAAAAATGTCGTTCTCAAAATTTAGAGTTAAAGATTTCCAAAGCTGAGCAGAAAATTATCAATAACCAAAGATGGGCAATATTGAAGAAAAAGTGGCTTAAAATATAATTTTTAGATTCAATTATTTTGAAAAAAATCGCTTATATAGAGCTAGATACTCACGCAGAAATTGTACAAGATTTTATCAATGTAATGTCGGGATCTACTCAGTTTTCTGTTAATTATTTCTTATCCGAAAAAATTAAAAAACAGATTGTCACAAAAGATGAGGTTGTGTATTCTTCTGATAGTTCTAGGATTCTAGATCAGTTGGCTATGCATTCTTACGATTTGGTTATTATTGGTACTGTTCATCGTTATTTCAATACTTTTTTGGCAATTACCATGCAATACAAATCGGCTGTAATTGTACATAATTTGAATTTTTCTAAAATTTCTAAAGGAAAATTAATTCAAAATATCATTAAAAAAGACGTCGTTTATCGTTTAAAATTATGGTGGAAAGAAGGCTTAATTAATGCACCAAAAGTTTATGAAAATGCCCATCAATTATTGGTTTTAGATGAGGAAATGAACTCTACTAAATACCAGTTTTTGCCTTTGTTTTTTACTAAAAAATTTCAAAAACACAATTCAGAAGTTGTTAAGATTGTTATTCCTGGAGGCGTTTCTCAGGCAAGAAGAGATTATAAACACATAATTTCTACCCTTCAAAAATTTGAAGCCAATTGTAAGAAATCTAATGGTGGAAAATTATTAGAATTTATATTTTTAGGCAAAGCGCAAGGCGAGGAGTTAAAAGAAATTATCCATCTGGAGAGATCTTTAGAGTATATTAATATCACATATTTTAAAGAAAGAATTTCGGCTTCTATTTTTGATAAATATATGCAAAATGCAGATGTACTTTGGTGTCCAATACAAAGAGAAACCGAGTTTTTTAGTCAAAAAGAAATCTACGGAAAAACCAAGATGACAGGCAATTTGGGTGACGCTATTAAATTTGGAAAAATGGCAGTTTTTCCTTCGCAGTATTCTACAAAACAACCATTTATCATTAAGGAAAAAGAAAATCTTTTAGAATTATTTTTAAGTTTAAAAAATAAAGAATTCAACTTTCAAAATGATTTTGGAAAGCAAAAAATACAAAAAGATATAGAAGGTGTTATTTCAAAAATGATTTCTATTTAAATTTAAAAATACTTTTTACAAACTTCAAATTCAGATAGTTTTCAATAGGAAATATTTTTGTAAAATAATTACCAATGAAAATCAATATCAATACAACTGCGGGTTTGTAAATTAGATTCAGGAAGTTGTTGTCAAACGATGGTAAGATAAGTGAAACAGTAATGGCTAAAGTACAAATGATAGAGACAAAAATCATTTCTATACTCAGAGGGGAAACTTTAAATTTAATATAATTAAATATCACTTTTATCACGTTATAAATTGTAAGTGAAATAGCGGTGGAAAGTGCAATACCAATCAGTTTTAGGTCTGTATTTTTAATGAAATAAAGGTTTAGACTTATCGTGAGTCCTGCCATAAGCATCATCACAATAATATTAAATCTATAATATTTTGAAAGTGAAATAATATTTCCGTTAAATCCTGTTGCTAGATCCAGTAAAACTGCTGATCCCCAAATCCAAATTACAGGTTGATATTCTCTTAAAAGCAATCCGTTTTTAGGCATAAAATGCGCCAAATAAGGAAATCCTACCATAATGCAAGAGAACAACACTGCGCCCAAAAAGTAGAGTGATAATGAGGTTTTTTTGTGAAACCGATCCAATTCTTCCATATCACCTTCAGCAAGATTTTTACTGATAATTGGTGCAGATATATTGAATAATCCCAATTGCGGAACAGAAATAACAGAAATCAATGCATAAAGCACAGAATAAATTCCGTTTTCTTCCATACCCAAATATTCGCCAATCATAAAACTGTTGATGGCAAGATAATTTCCAAAAGTTCCTAAAAATCCGAAGAAACTATAGTTGGCAAATTCTTTCCAGAAATCATTTTTCTTGAAATAAACTGTACTGAAATCTAAGTTTATTTTTTCTAATTTGTTGGTGTAATAAATATATCCAGTAAGCATTAAAGCAAACATGGCAAAGAAAAAAGCAAATGCAATATTATTGGATAATGCAAAATACGAAGCCAAAATAAAAGCGCCTAGATTGGCAATCTTCGGAAGTAAATTGTCTAATAAATTCGGGACAACAATTCTTTTATAGTTGGAAATATACTTATTAAAGATTGCACAAAAAGAGAGTAGAAGAATAAGTGGAAGCACAATTTCCTTCATCTTCCAAGCTTCAGTGTTCTTGAAATTCGGGAATAGGATAGGAATGATAAAAAATACAAGTGAAAATACAACAAAGTTGATAGAAATGGCTGCTAAGGAAAGTGATAGCATATTTTGCTTTTTGCCATCTTGTTCTGCCTTACGGAAAAACTTTACATTGGAGTATGAAATCCCCAAAACTACGAAGGGAACTAGCATTTCTGCAGCGGGCAAAATATACCTTAGTGTTCCATAGAATTCAAAATCATTCGGGAAAATAAATATAGCAGATACAGTTCCTATCAAAAAACCAATGTATCCGATAATAGAATATTTTATCCCTTGCCTTGCTACTACACTCATATAAGTTCTATTGAGATTTTGGGATAAAAATTATGTTGTTAATGTATTCGGTCTTATTTTTTTCGTCTGATGTGTTTTTTATCAAGATTTCTTCGGTAAGAATCTCTAGCTCAAAACTTTTTCTGTTAAGATAATGTGCTTCAAACCCCCAGCTTTCGATTTCTGATATTTCATTCCAAATCGGTTGGTTGTGGTGTCTTTGTTCCATCTCAACCATTAATGTCGGTTTGAATTTTTTGATGATGTTTTTTCCGCCGTGCAGTGTTTTCATTTCGTTGCCTTCCACATCAATTTTCACAAAATCCAGTCTTGTTAGGTTTTCTTTTGCTGCCCAATCATCAAGTTTTATTACTTTTACTTTTTCGGTATAGCTTTTTTCTTCGCCTTTCTCTTTGTATTCAGTATTTAGGGTTCCTCTAGAAGCTACCATTTTACCATTAATAATTGGAACTTTAAATTCGGCTGTTGTATTTTCGTTGGATAATGCCCAAGA
Organism: Chryseobacterium sp.; assembly: GCF_045629545.1. Classification (GTDB taxonomy): domain Bacteria; phylum Bacteroidota; class Bacteroidia; order Flavobacteriales; family Weeksellaceae; genus Chryseobacterium. The sequence continues at coordinate 6,822 of NZ_JAZQRK010000009.1, forward strand.
TAAAATGTGCATGGTAGGAAAAAGCCTTTTCAGTCTTTTATTTAGCTTTTTATTAGGTTCAAAACCATAGATATTGTGATGAGAAAGTTTGTCTTCTAGTTGGTATAAAAATGTACCTACATTGGCGCCAATATCCAAAATCGTAGAGTTGGTAGATAAATACTCTTTTATCCAAACCAATTCTGGCTCTACATTTCTAGCAGAAAAATTATCTTTAGTAAGATGGTGCAAACTTTTAAAGTATCTTTTCTTATAAAAATTCGGACTTATATATTGTAGATTTTCTGCAAGCTGTTGGTATAGCGACATAATGTAGAGTTTGAAAACGACCGCAAAGGTAATGAAAATGTAAAACAGGTTGCCAATATATTTTTTGCAAAATACTCGATAGGTATGATAAAATGTCTAGTATGATTGTCAATTCAAGATAAATTAAAATTATCAGCGAGTGCTCACTTTTGTATCAATGATGAATTAATAAAATCATTGAAGGGTTTTATAATTTCGAAGATTTTGCTAAAGTTTTTTGCAGCATTAGGATCTAGAACTTCGCTATCTTTTAAATTGTAAACCACAATGAAGCTTTTTAATTTTAAATAATCTCCCATTACATCTTCTTTTTCGAATCCTTGAGGGATTTTTACTAATTTTTGTTCTTGAGATAGCTCTGGAAAGTATTTTTTAAAATTTTTATTGTTGATTATTTTTAGAAATTCGTCACCATTCATGGAAATTTCTTTTCTTATCTCTTTTAATGTAGGAGAATCGGGCATGTAGATTCCGCCTGCCAAAAAGGATTTCCCCGGTTCTATGTGAATGTAATATCCCGCTTTTTTACTGCCTTTTCCCATGCCTAAGGAAGCTCCGAAATTTGTTTTATAGGGGTTTTTATCTTTTGAGAATCTCGTATCTCTATAAATCCTAAATAAAGCCTTTTTTGCGTCTATTTTTAAAATATTAACATCAAAATTTCCCATCTCGTCTATCAAATAATCTAGAAAGGAGATGATGTTTTCTTGAGAATCTTGGTAAAGGTTTTTATTGAGATTGAACCATTCTCGGTTGTTATTACGGTCTAAAGCGCGAAGAAAATCGAATACATTGGGAGATATAATTGTAGACATACTCTATTGTTTTATTCAAATTTAAATAAATAAAATTAGAAAATTTAAATAGAAAATTTTTCGCAATAGTGGGAAAGTCATAAAATATGATATGGAAATCATTATCATCTGTATTTTTGAAAAATTATTAAATTTTAAATAAAATTTTTGGGTTTTTTTTGTGGAAATTAAAAAATGTTTGGGTATTTCTAAAATAAAATTATCAATTCTTTAATATTAGATAATCCAAAATTCAAATATTTGTTGTACATTTGCAAAAAGTTTAAAATAATTAATGAATTTATTTACGGAGACCAATTTAAGACCTGATATCCTTAAGGCTATTGGCGAACTGGGTTACGAAAGCCCGACAGAGATCCAAAAACAGACTATCCCTTTTATTCTATCAGATACACGCGATCTAATCGCACTTGCGCAGACAGGGACAGGCAAAACAGCAGCGTTTACGCTTCCGATTTTGGATATGATTGACGATACGAGTCGCAAAATCCAATTTTTGGTGCTTTGCCCGACACGAGAATTATGTCTACAGATTTCTAAAGACATAGCCAATTATTCAAAATACATGCAAAACATCAAAACTACAGCAGTTTATGGTGGTAGCAGTATTACAGATCAAATGCGCTCTTTGAGAGATAAGCCTCAAATTATTGTAGGTACTCCAGGAAGGGTAATCGACCTCATCAACAGAAAAGCTCTAGATTTTTCAGAGATTCGTTGGTTGGTATTGGATGAAGCAGATGAAATGCTTTCTATGGGTTTCAAAGACGAATTGGAAACAATTTTGAGCGAAACTCCAGAAACAAAACAAACTTTCTTGTTCTCGGCAACGATGAGCAAAGAAGTAGAGAGAATTTCTAAAAGTTACCTTACAGCACCTCACCGTATTTCTGTAGGTTCTATTAACGAAGTTAAGAAGAATATCAAGCACGAATACTATGTTGTAGGATACCGTAATAAGAAAGAGGCTCTTAAGAGACTTATTGATGCAAACCCAAACCAATATTCTATTATCTTCTGTAGAACGAGAATGGAAACTCAAGAATTAGCAGATTTCTTGATGCAGAATGGTTTTGCAGCGGATGCACTTCATGGTGATTTGTCTCAGGCACAACGAGATACAGTAATGAAGAAATTCAGACTGAAAAACATCGATATCTTGGTAGCAACAGACGTTGCAGCTAGAGGTTTGGATGTAAACTCTCTAACACACGTTATTCACTTCTCATTACCAGATGATCCTGAAGTATTCGTTCACAGAAGTGGAAGAACAGGTAGAGCAGGAAAAGACGGTATTTCTATGGCATTGATAAAGCCAGAAGAAAGCAGAAAATTGAAGCAGATCAAATCTGTAACTAAGATTGATATCCAAGAGAAAAAAATCCCTACAGGTGACGAAGTTATTTCTGCACAAGTAGCTGGAGTTTTCGAAAAATTATTAACGGAGCATGAAGATATCTTCCAATTTGATGATAGTTTAGTTCCAGATCTTAGCAACTTTACCAAAGAACAATTGGTTCACCAGTTATTGCAATTCCAACTGAAAGATCTTGCATTGTACTACAAAGACAAGCATGATTTGGCAGATCAGAAATTCAGCAATAGAGATGACGATTCTAGAGGAGGTAGAGATCGTGATAGAGGTAGAGATCGCGATAGAGGAAGAGATCGTGATAGAGGCGACAGAAACGATAGAGGCGACAGAAGAAGCGGAGATCGTGAAAGAAGCTCTAGACCTAGAAAAAGTGATGAAAATATGACTCGTTTTTTCTTCAATCTTGGTAAAAAAGATCAGTTGAAAAAATTGGACGTATTAGAAATCCTAAACAAAGCAACTTCTAGCAAAGGAAGCAAAAGAGCAGAGATAGGAAATATCGAAATTCTTGATAAATTCTCATTCTTCGAGATTGAAAAATCTTACAAAAATGAACTTTTAGGAAATCTTTCTTCAATGAAATTTAAAGGGAAAGACATGAGAGCTGAAGAAGCTAATTGATTTTCTCATACATTATAGGAATAGCCAGCATATGCTGGCTATTTTTTTTGTGCCTTATAGCCAATTTATTACGCCAATATTAACAAAAGTTAATGCCGGAAGCTTTTTGTTCACAAGGTTTTTTAGGAAATTTGCACTCAAATAAATAAATATACTTACAAATGGCAATTGGTAACATTTTCCACGCATTTCAGCCTAAAGATAAAATCTTTTTTGTGCTTTTCGAGAAAGTAACCGAAAACTTAGTGGCAATGTCTAAAGATTTCGACAACGGAATGAAAGATTTTGATCTAAATGACGATTCGATGTTGAAACTGATGAGCGACTATGAACATAAAAACGATGAGATCACTCATGAAATATTTGTAGAACTGGGAAAAAATTTCATTACTCCTTTCGATCGTGAAGATATCCACACACTTGCAACAGGATTAGATGATATTGCAGATTATATATATGCATCAGCAAAATATATTTTCTTATACAAATCTCCTATGATGAAGGCATATGCGGATTTTTCTTTATTAATCTATAAAGCTTGTTTAGAAATTCAAAATGCAATGCAAAATTTGAAAGGATTCAAAAATATGGAACAAGTGAAAGAAGCTTGTATCAAAGTAAATTCAATTGAAAATATTGCAGATGATCTTCTTTCTAATTCTATGGTAGAACTTTTTGAAACTAATGATGCTATTAATATCATTAAAATTTCATCAGTACTTAATTATCTAGAGGTAGTTACAGACAAAGCAGAAGATGTAGCCAATACGATTGAAAACATCATGATTAAATACGCTTAAACAGAATAACAAAAATGGAATTTCCTATTTTACTTACCGTTATTATTGCTTTAGCTTTAATTTTCGATTATATCAATGGTTTTCATGACGCTGCAAACTCTATTGCAACTATTGTATCTACCAAAGTTTTAACTCCTTTTCAAGCAGTACTATGGGCTGCTGTTTGGAATTTCGCAGCATTTTTTATTGCGGTTTATGTTATCGGAGAATTTAAAATCGGGAATACAATAGCAAAAACCGTCAACGAAAATTTCATTACTTTAGAAGTTATTTTTTCTGGGTTAATTGCAGCAATTGCTTGGAATCTTTTGACGTGGTGGTTTGGTATCCCATCTTCATCATCTCATACTCTTATTGGTGGATTTCTTGGAGCAGCACTTACACACGCATTCATGGTTGATTATCGTGAAATTGTAGCCACACAAGCTGATCTTGGCATATTTGATACTATAAAGCATGCACTAGCTAAACTAACAACCCAAGATGTTGTAAAATTCAGCAAGGTGATCCCAATATTCATATTTATATTTTTGGCCCCTGTAATTGGGATGATAATTTCAATTATTATTACTCTAATTATTGTACATCTATACAAAAATTCAAATCCGCACAAAGCAGACAAGGCATTTAAAAGATTACAGCTAGCATCTTCTGCTTTATTTAGCTTAGGACATGGTCTTAATGATGCACAAAAAGTAATGGGTATTATTGGTGCAGCGTTGATCTACTATCATGTGGATATGTTACAAGATCCTGTTTATTTAAACATTGCGACTGCAGAACGTTTCAATTATTTCTCTCAGCATTACGTCTGGGTGCCGTTAGTATCGTTCGTAGCAATCGCTTTGGGAACTATGAGTGGTGGTTGGAAAATTATCAAAACCATGGGAACCAAAATTACGAAAGTAACTCCGCTAGAAGGGGTAAGTGCTGAAACGGCAGGAGCGATCACTTTATTCATTACAGATCACTTCGGTATTCCGGTTTCTACTACGCATACCATTACAGGTTCTATCATTGGGGTAGGACTTACCAAGAGAATCTCAGCGGTACGTTGGGGGATTACCGTAAGCTTACTTTGGGCTTGGGTACTTACAATACCTATTTCAGCTTTAGTTGCAGGAATTACTTATCTTTTGGTGACTTATTTCACATAAAATATTATCCATAATAAAACTTATAAACTTTGTCAGTATTGGCAAAGTTTTTTGTTTTGCAACCCCTTAGAAAATCGTATTTTTGTTTAAATTATAAAATTTTATGGAATTTTTAGACACCTACCAACAGATTGTTGCTGATGCTATTGCCAAGTATACCTTCAAAGATAAGCCAGCAGAATTGTATGATCCAATGAATTATATTATCTCGCACGGAGGGAAGCGTTTGCGTCCTATCATGGTGCTGATGGCTTGTGATTTATTCGGAGGTGATATGAAGGCGGCGATAAAGCCCGCATTGGCGATTGAGTTTTTCCATAATTTTACTTTGATACATGATGATATTATGGACGAAGCTCCACTAAGGAGAAATAAGCCTACTATCCATACTTTGCATGGCATCAATGTAGGAATTCTTTCGGGAGACGGATTGATGCTGAAAGCGTATAAGTTTTTCGAAGATTTGGAGCCAGAAATTTTCAAAGCTTGTATCAGAATATTTACTCATACAGGTTTGTTACTTTGCGAAGGACAACAATATGATATCAATTTTGAAACTCAGGAAAATGTAACGTATGACGATTATATCCGAATGATTACTTATAAAACTGGTGTGTTGAGTGCTTGTTCATTCGAGATTGGAGCGATGATTGCTAAAGCCAATTTCTCTGATGCTAAAGCTATTTTCAACTTTGGTAAACATATCGGTATTGCTTTCCAGATCATGGATGATTATCTGGATGTATTCGGTGACCAAGCTCAATTTGGTAAGAAACATGCAGGTGATATCTACGAGAACAAAAAAACTATTCTTTATCTATTAGCAAAAGAACATGGAACAGAAGAAGAAGTAAAAGAATTAGATTATTGGTATTCTAAAAAGACCGATAATATTGATAAAGTATACGGTATCGAAAAGATTTTCAGACGTGTAAAAGTAGATGAAAAAGCTTTAAGATTAATCGAAAAACACAACGAAATAGGACAAAGTTTCTTAGACAAAATAGACGTAAGCGAAGAAAAGAAAAAACCTTTCAAAGAGCTGGCGAACTATTTGCTTAGAAGAGATAGCTAATACAAAATAGAGGTTAGAGAAAGGGTAGAATGCCTAATTTCTAGCCTCAATTTATTTAACATTATGAAATTTAGAACTGAAGTTAATATTCAAGAATCTGAAATAAAAATTGATATTGAAGATAAAATATTTTCAATAGGTTCTTGTTTTGCCTCAGAGATGGCAGATCTTTTTTCTCAAGGTCAGTTGCAGACAGTAAACAATCCTTTCGGAACCATTTTTAATCCATATTCCATCAGCAATGCTGTAAAAAGACTTCACGATTCTGAGTTGTATGTAGAAGATGAGCTGATTGCTTATGATGAAGAATATATTTCTTTGGATCATCATTCTAGTTTTGATACAAGATTTATCCATCAAACTTTAAAGAAGATCAACGATGAGATTACCGATGCCAATCATTTTCTACAAGATACCAAATGGGTAATTATTACCTATGGAAGCTCGTTCATTTATAATTTTGAGCCGAAAAACAAATTGGTGGCAAACTGTCATAAGATACCTCAGAAGTTTTTCCAAAAGAAAATTCTTACCAACCAAGAGATTGCAGATTCTATTTTTAATACGATTTTAAATTTAAAAGATATTTGCAATGAGGATGTACAGATACTTTTCAGTGTATCGCCAGTGCGTCATACCAAAGATGGAATGGTAGAAAACCAGTTGAGTAAATCTAGGCTTATCAACGCGATCCATGAAGTAATAGGAACGATGAGCGATTGTCATTATTTGCCTATCTACGAAATCATGGTAGACGATCTTCGGGATTATAGATTTTATAAAGAAGATATGATTCATCCCAATTCTCAAGCGGTAAATTATATTTTCGAGAAATTCGGGGATTCTTATTTTTCTGAGGAAACGAAAGCTTTTATAAAAGAAAATTTTAAAATAAACAAAGCTTTACAACATCGCTCTGATGATGATAAAGATCCGAAATATATAGAATTTAGAGAAAAACTAAACCAAAGGATTGCCCAACAACAGCTAAAAACTAAACATAAAATATTTTAAAATAAAATGATAGATACTCATACTCACTTGTATTCTGAAGAATTTGATGAAGACAGAAAAGAAGCAATACAAAGAGGGATTGATAAAGGAATTACCGCATTTTATTTGCCTGCGATAGACTCCGAATCTCATGAAAAAATGCTTCAGTTAGAATCTGAATATCCTGAGTATATTTTCTCTATGATGGGACTTCATCCTTGCTATGTAAAACCAGAATCTTGGGAAAATGAATTGAATTTGGTTAAAAAATACCTTGACGAAAGAAGTTTTCCGGCAATTGGAGAAATTGGGATCGATTTGTATTGGGACAAAACTACTTTGGATATCCAAGTGAAAGCTTTCGAACAACAGATAGATTGGGCAATAGAAAAAGACTTACCAATTGTTATCCACACTAGATCTAGCTTTGATGAAACTTTTGAAGTTTTAGAAAGAAAGAAACATCCAAAATTACGCGGAATTTTCCATTGTTTTTCTGGAGACCTACAACAAGCACAACGTGCGATAGATCTTAATTTTATTTTGGGAATTGGTGGAGTAGTTACCTTTAAAAACGGAAAGATTGATCAATTTTTAGGCGAAATTCCGTTGGATAAAATCGTATTAGAAACAGATTCTCCTTATTTGGCGCCAGTTCCAGTTAGAGGAAAAAGAAACGAAAGTTCTTATCTAGATTTGGTAGTTGGGAAATTGGTAGATATCTATGGACTAGATTTTGCAGAAATTGATAGAATGACTACAGAAAATGCAAACCGAATGTTTGCTGCCTCTGCATTATAAAACAAAAGCCTTCCATATTTGGAAGGCTTTTTTATGATTATTTCTTTCTAGCGAAATTATTCTTATTGTTTGGTTTCTTGGTACTGTCAGTTCTAGGCTGAGCAGGTTTTTTTCTTTGTTGCAAGAATGGCTTATTCACTTCTCTTTTTTGTGCAACTAGATTATCGGTGTGGTAAGGGTGATCTTTCTCAATAGGAATTTTCATTCCAATTAATTTTTCTGTACCTTTTAAGTTTAATAAATCTAAACCATCTACAAAAGAAATAGAGCTACCTTCTGCACCAGCACGTCCTGTTCTACCAATACGGTGAACATAAGTTTCTGGAACGTCTGATAATTCAAAGTTAACTACATATTTCAACTCATCAATATCAATTCCTCTTGCAGCAATATCCGTAGCAACTAAAATACGCGTTTTACCAGATTTGAAATTGGTTAATGCGTTTTGTCTTGCATTCTGAGACTTGTTACCATGGATAGCTTCTGCAGAAATATTGTGAGATTGTAGCTTTCTTGCAATTTTATCTGCTCCATGCTTGGTTCTAGAAAATACCAAAACAGAATCTTTGATGGTATTTTGAAGTACGTGCGTTAGCAAATCTAGCTTGTTATCTTTATCTACGTAATATACAGATTGCTTTATGGTTTCTGCGGTAGAGGATATAGCTGCAACCTCTACTTTTACAGGATTATTAAGGATAGAATCTGCTAATTTTGAGATTTCTGTAGGCATTGTAGCCGAGAAAAATAAAGTTTGTCTTCTCTGAGGTAAAAGTTTGATAATTCTTTTTACATCATGTACAAATCCCATATCTAGCATTCTATCTGCTTCATCTAGAACAAAAATTTCAAGATGTTTTAGGCTAATAATTCCTTGTGCGATAAAGTCTAACAATCTACCAGGAGTAGCTACCAAAATATCTACACCTCTTCTTAATGCTTTTTCTTGGTTTCCTTGTTTTACTCCTCCGAAAACTACCAATTTTCTTAATGGTAAATTACCACCGTAAGCATTGAAGCTTTCTTCAATTTGGATCGCTAATTCTCTTGTTGGAGTAAGGATTAACGCTTTTATATGATTATTCTTTGGTCCTTTTCTTTCGGCAAGATTTTGTAAAATAGGGATTGCAAATGCTGCAGTTTTTCCTGTTCCGGTTTGTGCAGTTCCCAAAAGATCTCTATGTTGTAAGATAGATGGTATTGCTTTTTCTTGGATAGGTGTTGGTTTTTCATAACCTTCCTTTTGAAGCGCATCTAAAATGGGCTTAATAATGTTTAAATCTGTAAATAACAAAATAGTATTGTGTATTAAAATAGTGCGGGTGAAGCAGTATACTTCATCATTTTTAGCAAATCTGCTAAAAAAAATTAACAGAATTTTAAGTAAATAAATTACTATAATGGCTGAGAATGCCGCGAAATATGGTGCAAATATAGACTAATTTTGCTAACATCAATCATCTTACTCTAATTAGACTCAATTATTATACATCATTTTTAGTTTTAAAGAATATTTCTACTGAGGAAAGTGCATAAATTATGGAGCATGAAAAAGGAGAAACAGTTCCGTTTCTCCCTTTTTTTATTTTAAATTTTCAAGAAAATAATTATCCATGAAGTTGTTTCCAGATAGCATCTTTCAATTCTACTAAACCTTCACCCGTAACGCCTGAAAAGAATAATGGTTTCTTGTTTTCAGGGAACTCTGCAGCAATTTCAGTTCTCAATTCTTCATCCAATAAATCACATTTGGATACCGAGATAATAAAATCTTTATCCAACAATTCTGGATTGTACTCCTTCAATTCGTTTTCTAATATTTTAAATTCTTGGAAATGATTTTCTGAATCTGCGGGGATTAAAAATAATAAGATAGAGTTTCTTTCAATATGTCTCAGGAAACGGTGTCCTAGACCTTTACCTTCCGCTGCACCTTCTATGATACCTGGGATATCAGCCATTACAAATGATTTGTAATTTCTATAATCCACAATGCCAAGGTTGGGAGTAAGGGTTGTAAATGCGTAGTTGGCAATTTTTGGTTTTGCAGCAGATACTGCTCCCAATAATGTAGATTTTCCAGCATTTGGGAAACCTACCAAACCTACGTCTGCTAATATTTTTAGCTCGAATACTACAAATCCTTCTTGCCCATCCATACCTGGTTGTGCATATCTAGGTGTTTGGTTAGTAGAAGATTTGAAATGCTCGTTACCCATTCCACCTTTACCACCTTCCATAAGGATAATCTCTTGGCCATCTTCCATGATTTCACCCATGATCTCGCCATCTTCATTCTTAGCAATAGTACCAATAGGCACCTCAATGTATACGTCTTCTCCGTATGCACCTGTTAACTGATTTTTAGCTCCGTTTTGTCCACGCTCCGCTTTGATGTGACGCGTGTAACGCAAAGGTAGCAACGTCCATTCATTTGCATTACCTTTCATGATAACATGGCCGCCTCGCCCTCCATCACCACCATCGGGTCCACCTTTGGGTATATATTTTTCTCGGCGAAGATGCGCAGAACCTGCGCCACCATGACCACTTTTACAATGAATTTTTACGTAATCTACAAAATTTGACATTCAATAAATGTTATGAGTTATAAGTTATGAGTTATGAATTATGAGTTATGAATTGGAGAAGCTAATAACCCATTACTCATAACCGCCAACTATTTTATTTTTTCTACCTCAGCAAATAGTTTTTCAGAGATCTGGTTGATTTCTCCCACACCGTTTATTTCAACGTATTTGCCTTGTTGTTTATATAATTCTGCAACTTCTGCAGTTTTGGTATAATATTCTTTTATTCTGTTTTGGATAATAGTCTCGTTACTATCATCTGTTCTCCCGCTTGTTTCGCCTCTTTTTAGCAGACGTTCTACAAGAGTTTGGTCTTCTACGATAAGAGAAAGGCACACATCAATGTTATCATTCAGCTCGTCTTTTACAATTTTCTCTAACGCTTCAGTTTGTACCGCTGTTCTTGGGTAGCCATCAAAAATAAATCCTGCTGCATTGGTGGGTTTTCTCAACTCGTCAATTAGCATATCTATCGTTACTTGATCCGGAACTAATTCTCCTTTGTCAATGTAAGATTTTGCCAATTTTCCAAGCTCAGTATCATTTTTCATGTTGTATCTGAAAAGATCACCAGTAGAAATTTGCTTTAGATTAAATTTCTCAATCAAATTTTGAGCTTGAGTACCTTTCCCACTTCCTGGAGGGCCAAAAAGAACAATGTTTATCATTTTTACTTTAATTAAATAATATTATTAAAATTTACTTCCTAAGATTAATGGTTGATTTGCCCATCTTCTAATTGATAAAGATCCGAAAGGTTTCTTCCCAATTCGTCATAGTCTAGCCCGTATCCTAATACAAACTTGTTTGGAATCTCTTTTCCGATATAATCAAGCTTAAAATCTTTCTTATAAATTTCAGGTTTCAATAGGAAAGAAGCCAATTTTACAGATTTAGGTCTTTGGGTTTCTTGGAAGTACTTAAACAAACTTTCTACCGTATTTCCTGTGTCTACAATGTCTTCTACCAAAATGATGTGACGATCTTTGATGTCTTTCGTAAGTTCCATCTTTTGGTATACAATCCCTGTAGATTCTGTACCTGCATAAGAACTCATTTGTATAAATGCAATCTCGCATGGTCCTGGGTAATGTTTCAGAAGATCAGAGAAAAACATGATCACTCCGTTTAGCACGCCTATGAAAACAGGAACCTCATCCTTATAGTCTTCATATATTTTAAGAGCCGTAGCTTTTACAATTTCCTGAATTTCTTCGTCCTTTAAATAAGGAACAAAAGTTTTGTCGTGAACTTTAATGCTTTCCATAAAATTTTTAGTAGTTTGCAAAGTTACGTAATTTAGATTTTTGATTAAAATCTTTTTGCGCTTTATATCAATTTATATACTTAAAAATTAAAATTTCTGCAATTAAATGCCTTTTATGGGTTCTAAATTTATTTTTAATTGTCTAAAGTTGATCTAAAATTATATTTTGTATAATTTTAATTGCCGTTCAGTATCGCATGTAAGAACGATGGTGGAGTTATATTAATAATGTTTCTAGTTTTAATTATCGATAATAATGGAGCTATTAGCAAAATATATATTTATGCTGTAATGACTAAAAATTAGTGAATCCATTCAAATAAAATAGCATCATTATTTGCTCAGCCTATTTTTTCAGAGTAATTTTGTGCGAATCTAAAAATAAAAGTAAAATATGTCAACTTACGTAGTTGTAGGTCTTCAATATGGAGATGAAGGAAAAGGAAAAATCACCGATGTATTATCTGCAAAGTCAGATTATGTAGTTCGCTTTCAGGGCGGAGACAATGCAGGTCATACTGTATATGTAGGTGAAGAAAAATTTGTTTTGCACCTTCTACCATCAGGAGTTTTGCAGTGCAAAGGAAAATGTATCATTGCTAATGGAGTAGTGGTAAACCCAAGAGCCTTCATGAAGGAGATTGGGCAGATTGAAAGTAAAGGTTTGAGAACAGATCATATCTTTATCAGCAGAAGAGCTCACGTTATCATGCCATACCATATCCTATTGGATACTTACCGTGAAGAAGAGCAAGGTGGTACGCAGATTGGTACTACCAAAAAGGGAATTGGCCCATGTTATGAGGATAAGATTGCTAGAGTAGGAATCCGAATGGTAGATCTACTAAATCCTGAAATCCTTAGAGATAAAATAGAGAAAAACTTGAAAGTTAAAAATTCTCTTTTTGAAAAATATTATGGAAAACCAGTTTTGGATGTTGAGGCAATCTATAACGAATTCTTAGAATTCGGACAATTATTGAAAGATAGAATTGTAGATACAGAACTAGAACTAAACGAAGCCATAAGAGACGGTAAAAATGTATTATTCGAAGGAGCACAAGCTTTAATGCTAGATATCGACTTCGGTACCTATCCATACGTTACTTCTTCTTCGCCTTCTACAGGTGGAGTTTGTACAGGCGCTGGTGTACCTCCAACATCATTGAAAAACCTTATTGGTGTGGCCAAAGCCTATTGTACTAGAGTTGGAAACGGACCTTTCCCTTCTGAACTAGACAATGAATTGGGAGAAAGCATCAGACAAATTGGTGGAGAATTCGGTGCTACTACAGGTAGACCTAGAAGAACAGGATGGTTAGATCTAGTTTCTCTAAAACACGCTTGTATGATTAACGGAATTAATAATTTGGTAATTACAAAACTTGATGTACTTACTGGTATCGAAAATCTAAAAATCGTTACTCATTATAAGACTGAAGATGGAAAAATCATCGATTATTTCACTTCTTCTACTGAAAAATTATACAATTACGAACCTATCTATAAAGATTTACCAGGTTGGGGAGAAGATATTACTACGGTAAGAAGCTATGACGAATTGCCTGATAATGCACAAAAATATATAGAGTTTATAGAAAATTATTTAGGCATCAATGTTTACTTGGTATCAGTTGGACCAGAAAGAAGCCAAAACATTATCAGAAAAGAATTATTCTAGTCAACAAATAGAATTATCATATCTTAAAATCCTGCTTCGGCGGGATTTTTTTGTATCAATAATCTTTTACATGAAAATTTGTTATTTTACACATAGTTAAAATTATATATTTAATAAAGAATTCATAAAACACATCATTGTTTATTAAAAATTTGGCAAAATTTTTGATTACATTTTAATAGTTAATTGTATTTAAGTGTAAAACTAATAATGGTAGTCATATTTAACCCTTTAATTTTGTAAACAATGAAAAACTTTCTTCACAATCAAGAATTTAGCTTAAACGAAATTGTATTCGAGCATCGAAACAAAGAATATGGCGCTTATGCTCTTAGAAATGATGCCGATCGTATGCTTACCAAGGCTCTATTTATAGGTTTGGGGATTTTAGCAGCCGCATCCATTACACCTATTGTCATCTCTTCATTTAGAAATTCAGTAACAATTACAGATATGGCGCCCCATACGCTACCTCCAATGAAAGATGTAGATGAGCGAGTGTATCAACCACCTGCTGTACAACCCACTCAACCTGTAGCACCAGCACAATCCGTAAAACAATATGATCGTACAGTGCCAGAGCCTACAAGAGATGCTGTAGAACCTGCAAAAAAGATTATACCAAAAGATGCTATTGCGGGAACTACAGATGATTTTACCGCGGTGCCTGCAAAAACGAATACCTATGTTCCGACTACACCCCAAATAAATAATGGTTCACCACAAATTGTTACTCAACCAATAATTATAAAAACAGATTTTACAAAAATTGAGAATGCATTAAGCGTGGAAGCAAAATATGAGGGAGGGATCGATGCATTTAGAAATAAAGTGGCAAGCAATTTTGACAACTCAGGGTTTGAAGAAGGAACCATGAAAACTATGGTTACGTTTATTGTAGAAAGAGATGGTTCTATTTCGGGTATCAAAGCTGATGGTAAGGATGCTAATTTTAATGATGAGGCAATTAGAACCATAAAATCTATCCGAGGAAAATGGGTTCCAGGGAAAAATAAAGACGGAGAATTTGTAAGAAGTTATTTTAAGTTTCCTATCTCTATGAATTTCAATAATTAAGATTTTTTCACTATCTTAGTACTTATCCACAAAAAATTGTTTTTTGTGGATAATTTTTTTTAGGGTTAAAATGTTTATTAACAGTGTTTTAACGTACATCGTGTTTTGTTCTTATATTGGAAGAACAGAAAAATGTGTATTTTTGAAACTTAAAGTTCAAGTAATGGCAAAAATCATAGGTATCGCTAATCAAAAAGGGGGAGTAGGAAAAACTACTACCGCCGTTAACTTAGCTGCAGCATTAGGAGTATTAGAAAAAAAAATCTTATTGATAGATGCCGATCCGCAGGCTAATGCCACCTCAGGATTAGGTGTTGAAGATGTACGATATTCTACCTACAATTTGCTGGAACATAGTGTAGATACAAGTAAATGTATCAAACAGACTACAACTCCCAATTTGGATATTATTCCTTCCCATATAGACTTAGTGGCTTCAGAGATAGAACTAGTAGACAAGGAAAACCGTGAGTATATGCTAAAAAAGGCACTAGAGACGGTAAAAGATGACTACGATTATATCATTATAGACTGTGCACCAAGTTTAGGTCTTATCACTGTGAACGCGCTTACAGCTGCTGATTCTGTAATTATCCCGATTCAATGTGAATATTTCGCATTAGAAGGTTTAGGAAAATTGCTAAATACGATAAAAAATGTACAAAAAATCCACAATAAGGATTTGGATATAGAAGGGTTACTGCTTACCATGTATGATAGCAGATTAAGATTATCAAACCAAGTGGTAGAAGAGGTGAACTCTCACTTCCCCGAAATGGTTTTTGATACTATCATCAGTAGAAATGTACGCCTTAGTGAAGCACCAAGTTTTGGAGAAAGTATCCTCAACTACGATGCAGAGAGCAAAGGAGCCATACAATACATCCAGTTGGCAGAAGAAGTTTTATTAAGAAATGAAAATTTAGTTAAAAACTAAGGATAATGATTTTAGGTTAATCACTAAAACTATTGATAAAATGGAATTAGATAAACATTTGACCGACAACCAACAACCACACTATATGAAAGACAAAAAAAGAGTAATGGGACGAGGCTTGGGTGCTATATTAAGCGCTGAATCTAAAGCTTCGGTAAATTCTGCAACAGATGAAGGTGCTGATACTTTTGTAGGGAATATTGTAGAAGTTGCATTGGAGGATATTATTCCAAATGCCACACAGCCACGAACTTATTTTGACGAAAAATCTCTCAACGAGCTTGCTAAATCGATAGAAAATCTAGGAATTATACAACCCATTACACTAAGGAAAGATGGTGATAAGTTTGAAATAATCTCCGGTGAAAGACGTTTTAGAGCAAGTAAAATTGCGGGTCTTGCTACAATTCCAGCTTACATTAGATTGGTAAACGACCAAGAATTGCTAGAAATGGCTTTGGTAGAAAATATCCAAAGAGAAGATCTAGACGCGATAGAAGTTGCACTTACCTACCAAAGGTTATTGGATGAAATAGGGATGACCCAAGAAAATCTTAGTCAAAGAGTAGGTAAAGACAGAAGTACCATTACCAATTCTATAAGATTACTAAGACTTAGTCCGGATGTGCAAAATGCAATCCGTAGTGGAGAAATTACTGCAGGACATGGTAGAGCAATCATAAGTTTGGAAAATGAAGAACTGCAGAAAGTTTTATTTGATTTAATTATTAAAGAAAAACTGAATGTTCGCCAAACAGAGCAAGCATCACTTTCTCTGAAGGCACCAAAAGCTCCTACCGAGAAAAAAGCTAAAGCAGAACTTTCTAATCATTACAAGCGATACCAAAAAACAATTTCTGATATTTTGGAAACAAAAGTAGAGATCAAAACTACAGGCAACGGAAAGAAAGGAAAAATTGTTTTGGATTTTAAAAATGAAGACGAACTAGAGTATATCTTGTCTCACATCAAATAAATGAAAAAAATACTTTTTACCTTTTTCGTCACCTTATTTGTAACTTCCTATTCTCAGGTAGTTACAACCGATAGTTTGTTGTCGAAAACTCAAGTTTTGGATAGCTTATCGCTTAAAAATAAGCCATTGACTACTGTTGAGGAAACGATAGAAAAAGTAAATGCTCCCATCAAGCTAAAACCAACAAAGCTGAATCCTACAAAAGCGGGTTTATACTCAGCAGTATTACCAGGATTAGGACAAGTTTACAATAAGAAATACTGGAAAGTACCCATTGTATGGGGAGCAGTAGGTACGGGAGTGGGAATTGCCATCTGGAATCAAAATCAATATAAAAAAAATAGAGAATATTATATCGCAAAACTCAACGGAATACCGAATGAATTTGTGGATTCAAAACCTTATTTAGATAAAGTAGCTTTAGGAAATGCACAAGATAGGAGTAAAAGGCAAAGAGATTATGCCATTGCCATTACAGGTCTTATCTACATTCTGAATATTGTAGATGCAGTGGTAGATGCCCATCTTTATGAAGGACGAAAAGATCCTGATTTAACATTTAACCCAGCAGTGATTTATGAAGAAATGGGGAACCAACCTCCAAAAACAGGCCTAAGCCTTAGTTATAGATTTTAAATTTAAACAAATAAAATAATTGCCTTTGTTGGTAATTACAATTCAAATAGAAAAAAGATGAGATTAGCATTAGTGGGATACGGGAAAATGGGGAAGATAATAGACGAAATAGCATCCAAAAGAGGTCATGATGTTGTTGCCCGACTAAAAGAAACCCCAACTGCTGAAAACTTGAATAACCCAGACGTAGTGATAGAGTTTTCTTTGCCAGAAGTGGCTTATGAAAACATAAAAGCGTGTTTGGAAAATAAAATCCCAGTGATCTGTGGAACTACAGGATGGTTGGATAAAAAATCTGAAATAGAAAATTTGGCAATATCTAACGATACTGCATTTTTATATGGTTCTAACTTTAGTTTGGGCGTTAATTTATTTTTTGCTTTAAACGAAAAATTAGCCACTCTAATGAAGGATGTAAATGAATATTCTTGCCAATTGGAAGAGATTCATCATATTCATAAGCTAGATGCGCCTAGTGGTACAGCAATTTCTTTGGCTGAAGGTATTATAAATAATAATCCTACATTTAGTACTTGGAAATTAGATGAAACTCAAGGTGCAGAATTAGGAATAACTGCAATTAGAGAAAACGAGGTTCCAGGAACTCACAGTGTCTATTACAGAAGCGAGGTAGACGAGATAGAGATAAAACACACTGCTTACAACAGAAATGGTTTTGCCCTAGGCGCCGTGGTTGCTGCAGAATGGATAAAAGATAAAAAAGGCAATTTTACGATGAAAGATGTTTTGGGACTATAGTTCTTGTAACAAATCTCCAAAATAATAAACTAATTGTAAAGTTGCTAAGAAAAAACGAATAGATTAGGCACAAAATAAATTATGAATTATTTTTTAACGTATACAGTTTATGTTCTCATCATCTCTGTGTTGATGGGACTTTCTACTTGGAAGCTGTTCAAAAAACTAGGGTATAATCCGCTTTTTGCGTTTGTCCCATTTTACAATTATTTTATTATTCTAAAGGAGACAAAACACCCGAAATGGTGGGCACTTTTATCTTACTTACCGATAGTTGGACCTATTATGATGTCTGTCTTTCACATTTATTTAATGAAAAAATTCGGGAAAGGTTTGGTTCAGCATCAATTACTAACGGTTTTCTTGCCATTTATCTACATGGCAACTGTCAATTATTCTAAAGATGCAGAGGTAGAAGATGAAAACGATTTGTATCTTACTGACGAAGAAAAAATAGAGAAAAAGAAAGATACCTTCATGGGATCTATCACTTTTGCAGTAGTTTTTGCAACCATTATTCACGTGTTCTTTACCCAACCTTTTGGGATCCCGACAGGATCTATGGAAAGAACATTGTTGGTAGGAGATTTCTTATTCGTAAATAAATGGAGCTACGGTTACAGAATGCCAATGCGTCCTGTAGCAATCCCTTTCTTACAAGGTACAACTTTGGATACTGGTGAGAAAGGAAATCCTAAAGACGATATGAAATCTTATGTGGATGCTGTTAAACTTCCATATCAAAGGATTTTCCAATTCAGTAAACCTCAAAGAAATGATATTGTAGTTTTCAATTATCCTAGAGATTCTGTGCATACATCTTTGGATAGAGCAGATCCTTATGTGAAAAGATTGGTTGCTGTTGCAGGTGATACTTTCGAAATGAGAAACGGAAGATTATTTGTCAATGGAAAACCAGAAACTGTATTGGGAGATCAGGAAGTTCAGCACAGATATTTGGTGACTACAGGAAGCCAATTGGACATTCCTTCTTTGTATAATGTATATGGATTCTTGCCTGTGCAAGAAAAGGAACTCGATGGAGGGAAATATTTATATGCATTCCAAGGGCTTACAGATAAAGTAGCAGCAGATATTAAAAAATTACCTCAAGTAATTGAAGCAAAAGAAGACATCATCGAAGCTGGAGTATCTGACATTGCTTATTTTCCTAAAAAAGACAATCAGGGTAGAATTTTGGGTGATGAACTAGGTAATGTACTATTCTCCAGTAAGATTGATACTACAAATACGATTTTCCCCATCAATAAAAAATGGAATCAAGATCAATATGGACCACTAAAAATTCCTAAGAAAGGTGATGTAGTAACCATTAATGCTGAAACTTTACCAGAGTACCAGTGGATCATTAAGAATTATGAGTATAATACTTTAGAAAATAAAAATGGTAAAATCTTCATCAATGGGCAAGAAACCAATCAGTATACTATTCAGCAAGATTATTATATGATGGTTGGAGATAACAGAGATGCTTCTCTCGATGCAAGATTCTTTGGTTTTGTACCTGAAGAAAATATCGTTGGAAAACCAATGTTCACTTGGATGAGTATTCAAGGAGCGTTTGCAGATTCTGGATCTTCTTACCAAGCACCTTGGAAAGTACGTTGGGAAAGAATGTTTAAAGCAACTAACACTGGTGAAGCCAACAAAACTTCTTACTGGTGGATAGCAGCTATTATTTTGGGGCTTTTCTTTGGATGGGAATCTATCATGAAGCTAGTAAACAAAAAGAAAAAAGAAGACGAATAATTATTAATTAATCAACATAAAACTAAATGAAGTATTTGAAAAAGTACTTCATTTTTAATATAAAGTATATGAAAAACGTACTATTACCCGCATTTTACTTACCACCTATTTCATGGTTTTCTATTTTTTTGGACTCTGAAAACGAAATTTTATTCGAGCAATTTGAAAGTTTCCCAAAGCAAACCTATCGTAATAGAACCAATATTTATGGAGCGAATGGAAAATTATCGCTGATCATCCCAATTATTCACAACGGAAATAGAGAATTTAAAAGTACAGAGATCTCGTATCGAGAAGATTGGATGGATATCCATTGGAAGTCTATCAAAAATATGTACCAAAGTTCTCCTTATTTTGAATATTATGAAGATAAGTTGAAAGGGTTGTATGATACTAAGGAAAAATATCTTTTAGATTTTAATTTAAAAAGTATAGATATCGTTCAAAAAATCCTTAAAACAGAAAAGGCATACTCTTTGAATGACGAATACATCAAGTTTCCAAAAGAAATAAACTATAGAGAGAATTTTTCTCCAAAAAAACCTTCAGAATTTGAAATGGAACAATATTATCAAATCTTTGAAGATAAATTTGGATTTTTGAAAGATTTGTCGATTCTTGATCTTATTTGTAACAAAGGACCAGAATCTACTACCTATATTAAAAATATTAAATAATTCTAATCTTATGAAAAAAGTATTATTAGCAGCTGTTTTTTTAGCAGGCTTTAATTTTGCTTCCGCTCAAGAAGCAGCAACACCGAAAATAGACCCGAAGAATGATCAAGATTTAAAGACGTGGTACCACAACGATTATACTACTTCTAAAGTGTACGGAGTGAATACGGCAAATGCTTATAAATATTTAGAATCTAAAGGATTAAAGCCAAAAACTATAGTTGTAGGTGTTTTGGATAGTGGTGTACAAGTAGATCATCCAGGCTTGGTGAAAAACATGTGGAAAAATCCTAATGAAATCCCAAATAATGGTAAAGATGATGATAATAATGGTTATATCGATGATGTACATGGATGGAACTTCATTGGTGGCAAAAATGCAGATATCAGTGTAGATAATATGGAAGTAACTAGAGTTGTTGCTAAGTATAAACCTATTTTCGAGGGAGAAAATTCTACAACTAATAAAGCAAATCAGGCAAAAATGCCGGAAGAATTTGCTATGTACATGAAATCTAAAGAACTTTATAATAAAAAGAGTGGTGATGCTTCTCAAAATTTGAAATTGTATACAATGATTTCTGAACTTATTCCTAATATGGTAATGTTGCTTAATGGGAAACCAGTATCACCAAAAACATTGTCTGAAATAAAGGAGCCAACAGATCAAAAATCAGCCATGGCATTACAAATATTACGTCAGATATCCAATAATCCAGATTATCAAGGTAAGACCGCAGCAGAATTTGAAACAGCAGTTAAAAAAGATATGAAAGAGGCGATAGATCATTATGGTCCAGCCGCTCAGCAGTACGATTTGAAGTTTGATCCTAGAAAAGATATTGTAGGCGATAACTATGACGACTATGCTGAGAAAATATATGGTAATAACCATTATGAGGGTCCAGATGCTGAGCATGGAACTCACGTTTCGGGTATAATCGCAGGATTGCCACAAGGTAAAGAAGTACAGTATGGTGTTGCTTCAAAAGTGGCAAAAATAATGGCAGTAAGAACGGTGCCTAATGGTGACGAGAGAGATAAAGATGTTGCTAATGCTATAAGGTATGCTGTAGACAATGGGGCAAAAGTACTGAATATGAGTTTCGGTAAGCCTGTTTCTCCCGGTAAAAATGTGGTTTGGGATGCTTTCAAATACGCACAAGATAAAGGGGTACTTTTGGTAAAAGCTGCAGGAAACGAAAATGAAGATGTGGCCGAGCATTTGGCTTATCCTACCAACTTCAAAAACGTTACTGATGAAACTCCATTTGTAAACAATGTTATGGTAGTAGGAGCAAGCACGAATCGTAGTAATGATCTAAGAGCAAGTTTCTCAAACTATAATGGTAAAATGGTAAATGTTTTCGCACCAGGAGAAAAAATCTATTCTACAGTTCCTAAAAATGACTATAGCTACCAACAAGGTACGTCTATGGCATCGCCGGTAGTTGCAGGTGCAGCTGCGGTATTATTAGCTTATATGCCAAGTTTGAAGCCAAATGAGATTATAGAATCTTTTGTGAAAACAAGTAATACGAATGATAATAATAGTTTCAATACACAGTCTCAAGCTGGAGGTGTGATAGATGTAGCAAAAGCTGCGGAATATGCTTACAACAATTTCTATAAAGAAAGTAAGATAACTGTGAAAAAAGCAGTGAAAGCGAAAAAAAAATCAACTCCTAAAAATGATGTAAAATAGTTTGAAAACCAACTGTTTATGGTATGTTATCAAAATTAAAGTCCGCAAGTGCGGGCTTTTTTTGTTTTAAAACTTTTAATTTTGGCACGGTTTTGTGTATAATACAATAAAAATAATATTTTATGAAAAAGCTACTACTTGCTGGAATCTTAGGAACTTCAATTTTCGCTGTATCTTGTTCTGCAGTGGACAAAGCAAAGACTGCTCAAACTCAAAAATCTGAATTTTTAAAATTGAAAGGTGATTGGGAAATTGTAAGCATAGATTATGATAAGCAATATAAAATAAAACCTTTTGACGAGGGTGCAGATGCACAGTGCTTTGTAGGGAGTCATTGGAGAATGATTCCTAATAACTTTACCGGAGCATATACCATTACCGGAGGAGGAAATTGCCCATCAGTTACTCAACCTATAAAATTTGAAGTAAAAGATGGAAACACTTTCTTATTTAAAAAAGTAATGGATGGTACAAAAGCAAAACAAAATACAGTAGGATATACGCTTAGTGTAATTAATCAAAGTACAGATCAATTTTCGTTAGAGCAAAATGTTCCATTCGATGGAACTACGATCAGAGTTGTATACAACTTTGAAAGATCAGGTATGAAATAAAAAATTATCAAATATTAGCATAAAAATAGAAATTATGAAATTCAACAAAACATATATAGCAGCACTTTTCTTATCTTCAGCTTTGTTATTGACAAGTTGTGAGGCAGTTCAAAATTCTAATCACCAGCAAAGAGGTACTGCAGTAGGAGTCGCATCGGGAGCTGTATTAGGAGGAATTCTTGGTAATAATGTAGGTAAAGGTAAAAATTCTGCATTAGGAGCTGTATTAGGAGGTGTGATCGGAGGTGTTGCAGGAAATGTTATCGGTAATAAAATGGATAAGCAAGCTAAGGAGATCAAAGAAACTTTACCAGGAGCCGAGGTAGAAAGAGTAGGGGATGGTATCAAAATTACAATGAACGAGAGTATTGTTACATTTGCATTTGATTCTTCTGATCTTACAAGTTTGGCTAAAACTAATCTTGATAAATTGGTAGAAGTGTTGGTGAATAACCCAGATACGAACATCAACATCTATGGTCATACGGATAGCAAAGGTTCAGATGATTACAATCAATCTTTATCCGAAAGAAGAGCAAATTCTGTAAGATCATATTTAATTTCTAAAGGAATTACTTCTAGCAGAATGTTTGCTAAGGGTGAAGGAGAATCTATGCCAGTAGCTACTAATGATACTGACGAAGGTAGAGCTAAGAATAGAAGAGTAGAGTTTGCAATTACCGCAAACGAAAAAATGATCAACGACGCTCAACAAGGACAATAGTTATTTTCAATTCATATAAAGATATAATATAGACCGCTTCGGCGGTTTTTTTTATTTTGCAAAACACATTTTTTTTTACTGAAAAAAGTTCATATTTTTACGCTCGAAACATCATAAATGAAGAAATATTTTAAACTCCTAAGGGTTGAGCAATGGGTAAAAAACCTCTTTGTTTTCGTTCCTCTATTTTTCTCAGGGTTATTTACTGATACCAACCTTCTTTCCAAAAGTATATTTGCTTTTGTTATATTTTCCCTTATAGCAAGTGTAGTGTATATCTTGAACGATTATAATGATATTGAAGCCGATAGAAAACACCCAGAAAAACGTAAACGTCCACTGGCTAGTGGAGCCATTTCAAAGCCCAATGCGCTTATTATACTGTCTGCTTTATTAGCAATTGATATTGCTTTAATATTTGTCGCTCAATATATTTTTAATCAAGATCTTTGGAAATTTGCAGCGATTATTGGCTTTTATTTCTTGATGAATATAGCGTACACCTTTAAGCTAAAGCACGTTCCCATTATTGATATTTTCATTATTGCTACAGGATTTGTACTTCGTGTACAAGCTGGTGGATACATCACAGGTATCTATATTTCGCAGTGGGCAACCTTGCTTACCTTTGTTTTGGCTTTAGTATTAGCAATAGGAAAAAGACGTGGAGAGCTTATAAATGCTCAAGTTTCTGGTAAAACTAGAAAAGCTTTAGATGGATATAATGTACAATTTGCTGATATCGCACTATCCATCTCTGTAACATTGGCTATTGTTTGTTATATTATGTTTACCTTGTCACCAGAAATACAAGCAAAACTGCACAAAGGAGTTTTCTTTACAGTGGTTTTCGTAGTTTTTGCATTTTTAAGATATCTACAGCAAACATTAGTTTACAACAGAACAGAATCACCTACAAAAATTGTCTATAGAGATCGATATATACAAGTAATCCTTGTGCTTTGGGTTGCTGCATTCCTAATTTTAATCTACTTTAAAAAATGAAACCAAATTTTATCCAAAAGGTTACGAATTGGGGAAATTACCCTATCGTAGAAAAAGAAATGCGATCTGAAGATACTTTAAAAAGTATTAAAGATTTCGTAATCAATCATAATGAGGTTATTGCTAGAGGTAACGGACGTTGCTATGGAGATGCATCTTTGGGCGACAGTATATTTTCTACCAAAAAATTAGACAAATTTATAAGTTTTGATCGCCTTAATGGCATAATAGAGTGCGAATCTGGTATGTTGTTATCTGAGGTTTTGGAGGTATCTGTACCACAAGGATATTTTCTTTATGTAACGCCAGGAACCAAATATGTTTCTGTAGGAGGCGCTATCGCATCTGATGTACATGGTAAAAACCACCATGCGGAAGGATGTTTTTCGGAATATATTTTAGAATTTAAATTAATGGTTGAGAACGGAGATGTAATCTTGTGTTCTCGAAATGATAATTCTGATAAATTTTGGGCTACCATTGGTGGAATGGGACTTACAGGAATTATCCTTTCAGCTAAATTTAAACTTAAAAATATAGAAACATCTTATATTAGACAAGAAAGTATAAAAGCGGATAGTTTGGATGAGATTTTTCAACTATTCGATGAAAGCGAGAGTTGGACTTATACAGTAGCTTGGATAGATTGTCTACAAAAAGGAAAAGATATTGGGAGAAGCATTTTAATGCGTGGCGAGCACGCTTTTAGACATGAATTGTTTGGTGAAAAAGCTAAAGATCCGCTTACATTAAAGAAGAAATTTCAGCCCACAGTTCCTTTTTATTTTCCGAATTTTGCATTGAATAATCTTACAGTAAAGATTTTTAATTATTTATATTATAAAAAGCAGTCTAAAAAGGAGGTAAATTCTTTAATAGATTACGAAACGTTTTTCTACCCATTGGATGCCATCAGCGATTGGAATAAAATCTACGGAAAATCTGGTTTTATTCAATACCAAATGGTCATCCCAAAAGAAAAAGGTAAGGAAGGAATGCGCAAAATTTTGGACACTATTGCCAATAGCGGTAATGGATCTTTCTTGGCGGTTCTTAAACTTTTTGGTAAAAATAATCCAGAAGCTTACAACTCTTTCCCGACTGAAGGATATACCTTGGCTCTGGATTTTAAAGTCAATAAAAAATTAAAAAAATTAGTAGACCAATTAGATCAAATAGTGGAAGAATTCGGAGGTAGAATTTACCTTACCAAAGATAGTATGAGTAAATCTTCGCTTACCAATTATTTGAAAAATGTGAATAGCTCGAAATTTGTGTCTTTACAGCACAAAAGAATCAAAAATAATAAGTAGAAAATGATAGTTTTAGGAAGTACTTCTGAAGTAGCTCAAGCTTTTGTAGAAAAAGCATTACAAGAAGGTGAAAAATTTGAGAAAATATATCTTTTTACTTCAAATAAAGAGACTACAAAGAGGTTTGCACAGCATATTGATGTGAAATATTTGCAACAATCTGAAATTATAGAGCTAGATCTTACGAACGAAATTAATTATTTTGATTTTGATCAAATCAAATCTCCACTTTTATTTTGTGCTACAGGTTATCTTGGCGATGGCACAGAAGAAGGTTTGTATGATAATAAAAATACCGAAAGAATCATCGATATCAATTTTGCCAAATTGGTACCTGTGATCAATTATTTCGCGCATAAATTTGAAAATAGAAGATCAGGAACTATCATTGCACTTTCTTCTGTTGCAGGCGATAGAGGAAGACAAAGTAATTTTATCTATGGAAGTTCTAAAGCCGCTTTTACAGCGTATCTTAGTGGGCTTAGAAATTATTTGTTTCCTAAGAAAGTTCACGTCATGACCGTTAAACCAGGTTTTATGGCGACAAGAATGACTGAAGGTTTACCTCTAAATCCGAAACTTACGGCAACGCCAAAACAAGCTGCAGCTTGCATCTATAAAGCTTATACAAAGAAGAAAAATGTGGTCTATGTACTTCCTATTTGGGGAATTATTATGATGATCATTAGAAATATACCGGAATTTATCTTTAAAAAATTGAAATTGTGAATAGAATGAAAAAGTTGTATTGTTTTGATTTTGATGGCACACTTACCTACAAAGACACCATGTTTTTGTATTTGAAATTCTATAATCCATCTAAATTTAGAATTCAGTTCGCCAGGCATATTCCTTTGTTTATTTTGCTTAAACTGAAATTAGCAGACGCAGAAAAAGTAAAAAAAAGTTTCATTGGATCAATCTTGAAAGGACAATTACAATCTAAAATCGAAACCAAATCTCAATTATTTTTTGAAGAATATTATCCGAAAGTGGTTCGTGAGAATGCATTAGATTTCATCAAAAATATGGATCGCGAAAATACCCAAAGTTTCATAGTAACTGCCTCTTTGGATATTTGGACAAAACCCTTTGCAGATGCGCTTAAGATGGAACTTATTGCCACGGAAGCCGAATTTGATAATGGAATTTTTACTGGTAATTTCGTGGGTAAAAACTGTAACGGAGAAGAAAAATTACTGCGCATAAAAAAAGAAATTAAAAATTATAAATTTGATAAAACGATAGCTTTTGGAGATACTTCAGGTGATAGAGTAATGTTGAATTGGGCGAATGAGGGACATTATCAATTTTTTCACTAATTTTGAATCATCTTAAATTATTATTATGAATAAACTATTAGTTTTATGTTTTGCCATTATTTTGAGTTGTACAAATTCTGTATCTCAAAAGACTACAAATGGGCAACAAAAAGGAGAAATTTTGGTTTCAGAATCGCAAGGTGGAACGGGAAAAGTAGAATTTAAGATCATTAATAATGTGCAGGAATATGCTAAAATTTTTGAAAAAAATGATTCTGAACTAAAGGCTGAAGGCGAAGAAGCTGTGGAAAAATATCCAGCGTTTCCTATAGATAAAAAAGTAATTTTATACAATTTGGGAAATTTCAATTCTGGTGATCATAGAATTAGTGAGATAAAAAATATTTACGTAAAAGAAAATACTTTGTTTATTGAAGTTCCTGAATATCAATCTGGTGGAATGGAAATTCAAATGACATCAAACCCTTGGAGCATTATTGCTGTACCCTCAAATTTAAAATTTAACACTGTAGAATTACAATATTCAAAATAAAAATGGATAAAATATATTTAGATAACGCTGCTACAACGCCACTTTCTGCAGAAGTTATAGATGCAATGGTAGATACCATGAAAATTACTTTTGGGAATCCTTCTTCTACACATAGTTTTGGACAGGATGCAAAAATTATCATAGAAAATGTAAGAAGGCAGATTGCAGATTATCTACATGTAACACCAGCAGAGATTATCTTTACTTCTTGTGGTACAGAATCTAATAATATGATCATAAAATCTTCTGTAGAACATCTTGGATTAGAACGCATTATCAGCTCGCCCTTAGAACACAAATGTGTTTCTGAGAGTATTCTAGAGATGAAGAATAGAAAAGGTGTGGAGGTAAACTATATTCGCCCGAATGAAAAAGGAGATATTGAATTGTCTAAATTGGAAGAATTATTGAAATCTTCTGATAAAAAAACATTGGTAAGTTTGATGCATGCCAATAACGAAATTGGTAATCTAGTAGATCTAAAAAAAATGGCAGAACTATGCAAGCAGTATAATGCTCTTTTCCATTCGGATACAGTGCAAACAATGTCTCATATGCCATTAGATTTTTCAGAGATTACTCTGGATTTCGCATCATGCAGTGCTCACAAATTTCACGGTCCAAAAGGAGTCGGTTTTGCCTTCATAAGAAAATCTTCTGGGTTGAAAGGAATTATCACCGGAGGCCCGCAAGAAAGAAGTTTGAGAGCGGGTACCGAAAACGTGAGTGGTATTGCAGGTCTTGGAAAAGCATTGGAGCTTGCTATAACTCATATGGATGAATATACTTCCTATATGCAAGATATCAAGCAATATACTATTGATCAAGTTTCGGCAGCAATTCCTGGGGTAAAATTCAATGGTAGAAGTGCGGAGATAGAAAATAGTTTGTACACTGTTGTAAGTATTTTGTTGCCATTCAAAAACCCATTAATTGGTTTGCAGCTAGATATGAAAGGTATTGCCATCTCTCAAGGGAGCGCATGTTCTTCAGGAGCATCCAAGCCCTCTATGGTAATGATGATGCTATTATCTGAGGAAGAAATGGAAAATTGTACGCCTCTGAGAGTGTCTTTCAGTCACCTAACAACCAAGGCGGAGATTGATGCTTTCGTGAAAGCTTTGATAGAGATTTCCCATAGTGCAATGATAGAAAATAGTAATGTAGAACATAGATAGGCATATTACATAAATTTTGTAATTTTGCTTTAGAATATAATTGTAATAATTTAAAAATAATAATATGGCATTAGAAATAACAGATAGCTCTTTTCAAGAAATGGTTTTGAATTCGGATAAACCAGTTTTAGTAGATTTTTGGGCAGTATGGTGTGGCCCTTGTAGAACATTAGGACCAATCATCGAAGATGTAGCGACAGATTTTGAAGGGAAAGCTGTTGTAGGAAAAGTAGATGTAGATAATAATCAAGAAGTTTCTATGAAATATGGTATTAGAAACATCCCTACAGTTCTTATTTTTAAGAATGGTGAAGTAGTAGATAAATTAGTAGGAGTTTCTCCTAAAGAAGTAATCGCTGAGAAATTAAGCGCGCACTTATAAAATAATCACCCTGATAATGAGTGCTTTCTGTAACAGAGAGCACTTTTTTTATAGAAATACTTGCTATTAAGAAATAAAAGTGTAATTTTGCACCACAATAAACGAAGAGCTTTCTGAGTTATTGTAAAAGATCCGGTAGTTCAGCTGGTTAGAATGCCGCCCTGTCACGGCGGAGGTCGCGGGTTCGAGTCCCGTCCGGATCGCAAAAACTTCACTTTTTTATAAGGTGGAGTTTTTCTGTTTTATAGCATACAGCTTTATGAAACTACTTCTTACCAATGTTTTCCCCCATTGTACTTCAAAAAAAAATGAGTTTGAGCTCGTTTGAGTTTTGGATGGAAATTTAATTCAAATAAAAACAATAAAAAAAATTAGATTAATGAATAAAATGCCGATTAATAAAAAGGAAAAATTAGTGTATACCTTTTTGATGGTCACTTTTATGGCGATTATAATGACTACTTATTATGTGGTAATTGCAGAGGGCTTCTCTGTAGAAAGTTTAAAAAATGCTTGGCTCGCTTTTCCACTAATGTTCTGTGTCGCTTTCCTTTGCGAGTGGTTTATCGTGGCCAATATTGCGATGGGGATTTCTTATAAAGTACTAAAAGAGAATGATCCCTTGATGAAAAAAATCCTTATCACTGCATTTCTATTTGTTTCTGGGATGGTGATCTTGATGTCTTTCTTCGGTACAGCCATTTTTAATGGGTTTACGAGTGATTTCTTTATGTTGTGGATTCAAGCGATACCAAAGAATTTTGCATTGGCATTTCCTTTACAAGTAGTGTTGGCAGGACCTTTCATTGGTTTTGTGTTTAGAAAGCTATTTCCAGTGGGAACAATTGTTCATTCTGTCGATTAAAATATAAATCTCAATATACAAAGACTTCTTCGGAGCTCTTTTTTTTTGGTTTAAATTTTAAAATTTCGTTTAAAATAAAAACCTCAGCTTCCAAATTGAAAGCTGAGATTTTTAGTATTGATTAATTTAATATAAATGAGGTTAAAACAAATCGTTTGCTGTAATACTCTTATCGTGTTTTGTATAATCTACAGGTCTTTTTGCGAAGAAATCGTCCATAGAGTTAGCGAATACCTCTTCCTCAAACCAAACCATTGGGCGATATTGTTCTGCTGTAATATTGTAACGAGTATCCATGTTTATTTTCTTCAAACTATCGTCTACACGGTATTTCATAAAGTTTAAAAGATCTTCTTTGGTAAAGAAACTAAATTCTCCCATTTCGAAAATCCAATCGATGATTTCACCTTCCAATTCGATAGATTGGTCTACCAATGTATAGATATCTTCAATGTCAGAATCTGTAAGCAAATCGGGTTGCTCTTCACGAATTTTATTGATAAGGTAAATCCCTGCATTAGCGTGTATTTGTTCATCAATAGAAGTCCATGCAATAATATTAGATACATTTTTCATGTATCCTTTAAATCTTGTAAAAGATAAAATAATAGCAAATTGGGAGAATAAAGAAACGTTCTCTATCAAAATACTGAAAAGTAGAAGAGAAGAAACATATTCTTTCTGAGTGGTAGAATTGGCGTGTTTCAGAACATTAGATAAAAAATCTATTCTCTTTTTTATAGCCGGAATTTCTACTACACTAGAAAATTCTTCATTATAGCCTAAAACTTCTAGCAAACGAGAATACGCTTCAGAATGACGAAATTCGCACTCTGCAAAGGTAGATCCCAAACCATTAAGCTCAGGTTTTGGCATGTGATTGTATAAGTTTCCCCAAAACGTTTTTACAGAAACTTCTATCTGTGCAATAGCAAGAAGAGCGTTCTTCACCGCATTTTTTTCGTGAGGTTCTAGCTGAGACTGAAAATCTTGAACGTCCGCCGTAAAGTCTACCTCAGAGTGTACCCAAAATGATTTGTTGATAGCCTCTACGAACTGAATAATCTCTGGATATTCAAACGGTTTGTAGCTTATTCTCTTATCAAAAATTCCCATATTAAATTGTAATGTCTTAAAAAAAAATTATAAAATTGATCATTGTGTACTATTCTCATGAGTGGAAAAAACTACCTTGTAGATTGGGCTTGGTGTTATAGTTTCCCAATACCTTATAATCATCCATCTCCTGTAACGCGCAGAGCACAAAGTTAAAAAACTAAGACTGATATTGAAAGGGTAAATCAGTAATTGCTTGACTTCTAACCTCAAAAGTTTTCCACATTTACAGACAAGTGGCTCTGCTATTGGTTTATAGATACTTATCTTGCAAATTTGTGTATTGATAAGTAATTTTAATTAAACATAAATATGTATTACGCTGTATTTTAATTGCTTAGTGACTAAACAGAGCACTTTGTTAAGATTTTTTATATCTTGTAACAAATTGAAATATTATTCTACTTATTAATCATAAAAACATCAATCACTTCATGTTAGTTATTCAAAATTTAAATAAATCATACGATACAGGAAAGAGTAAGCTTCACGTTCTTAAAGGGATTGATCTTACCATCTCCGAGGGCGAATTTGTTTCCATTATGGGAAGTTCGGGCTCTGGGAAATCTACCTTGCTGAATATTATAGGGATTTTGGATGAGAAAGATTCTGGGGTCTACGAACTAGATGGTATCCCAATAGAACATCTGAATGAAGTGAAAGCCGCAGAGTATCGTTCGAAATTTTTGGGATTTGTTTTTCAATCATTTAATTTGATCGGATATAAAACTGCTTTGGATAATGTTGCTTTGCCTTTGTATTATCAAAATGTTCCAAGAAAAGAGAGAAACAGAAAAGCGCTAGAATATCTAGAGAAAGTGGGTCTTGCACAATGGGCAGATCATATGCCCAATGAGCTTTCTGGTGGACAAAAACAAAGAGTAGCTATTGCTAGAGCACTAATAACAGATCCTAAGGTAATCTTAGCGGATGAACCTACAGGAGCGCTAGATTCCAAAACTACGCATGATATTATGAAACTGTTGCAAGACATCAATAAGGAAGGTAAAACTATTATCGTAGTTACTCACGAAAACGATGTTGCAGCGCAGACCAAGCGTAATGTGGTGCTAAGAGATGGTGTGATAGAAAGTGATTCTTACATCAAACAGATTGTTTTGTAATTTTTTATTTATTATTAAATTATGAATCGTCTTTTACTCATTTTTGATTTTTTTAAAGTTTTTATCCTATGTTTGATCTAGATCGTTGGGAAGAAATATTCAGTTCTATTCGCAGTAATATATTGCGTACGGTTTTATCTGGCTTTACGGTAGCATTGGGATTATTTATATTCATTGTCCTCTTCGGGATTGGTAAAGGTCTTCAAAATGCATTTACTGATGGGTTTGCTAGAGATGCACAAAACTTAATTACTATTTTTACAGGTAAAACTACAGTTGCCTACAATGGCTTACAATCTGATAGAACTGTAACGATGAATAATGACGACTATGATTTTTTGGTCAATACCGACCAAGAAAAAGTAGGTCAGGCTGCACCAAGATATCAAGCCAATTTGCTGGTGAAGTATGGTAAAGAAAGTGGCAATTATCAGATAAACGGTTCTAATAGTGAAGAACAATTTATAGAAAACAGGAAAATGCTAGATGGGAGATATATTTCCCCAGGAGATCTAGATAGAAAACAAAACGTGGCCGTTATTGGAAGAATGGTACAAAGAGACTTGGTGAAAAATGGTAGCCCTGTAGGTAAGGACTTGGATATTAATGGGACCATGTTCAAGATCATTGGTGTTTTTTCTGATGATGGTGGAGATTGGGACGAACGAGTGATAACCATTCCTATTAGCACACTTCAGCAGATGAAGAAAGGTTCTGACACCATAAGTACGGTTTTTATAGCGTATGACGAAAATATGAAACCCGCAGACGCAATAAAATATGGGGAGGATCTGCAAAAAAAACTAAAAGCCAAAAAAAATGTATCTCCTGATGATGAGAATGCCGTACGCGTGAGAAATAACGCCAAGAATATGAATGACACCTTCATGTTTATTGCAGTACTCACCGGGATTGTTACCTTTATTGGGCTCGGTACTTTGCTGGCGGGTATTATCGGCATCAGTAATATCATGGTGTACATTGTGAAAGAACGTACCAAAGAAATTGGAGTTAGAAAAGCCATTGGAGCTAAACCGGCTAGTATTGTAGCACTCATTGTACAGGAAAGTGTTGTGATTACTGTTATATCTGGATTTGTAGGAGTGGGATTAGGAGTTTTTGCACTGAATCTTATTGGAGATAGTTTGGAAGAATATTTCATAAAAAATCCAAACGTTGGATGGGGCACTATTTTGATGGCTTTTGTAGCATTGATTTTTTCTGGACTCATTGCGGGATTTGTACCTGCTTATAGAGCATCAAAAATACGACCGATTGAAGCATTGAGAACAGAATAATGTAGGTGTTTTTCGAATAAAAATCAAAAAAATATTATTATAATCAACCCTTAAGTCAATCCAAACGTGAATATTTTATTTAAAAAAGATACTTGGCAAGAGATTTATTATTCCCTGAAAAATAATAAGCTCCGTACTTTTCTAACAATGATAGGAGTAGGTTGGGGTATGTTTCTTTATGTAGTTTTACTAGGATCGGCAAAAGGGATGGAAAATGGTTTTGACAAGCTATTTTCTGGTTTTGCAACCAACTCAATTTTTCTTTGGGCACAAAATACTTCCATCCCTTACGATGGCTTTCCAAAAGGACGATCTGTGAACCTAAAATTATCAGATGTTGAACTATTAAAAAGAAAAATATCACAGATCGATTATATATCTCCCCAAAATTCTCGTGGTAGTTTTACAGGCACTCCCGGAGAAACGATGTCCAAAAATGGTAAAAATGCAACTTATTCTCTGACAGGCGATTTTCCTATTGGTAATAAAATTTCAGAAAAAAAATTGATATTCGGGCGTTATATTAATGATGCTGATGTTTCGGGTAATAAAAACGTGGTTGTAATTGGTGAAGAGATTTATGATAATTTTTTCAATTCTAAAAAGAAAGAAAATCCTCTAGGGCAATCTATCAATATAAAAGGAATATTCTTCAATGTAATCGGCGTTTTCAGAGTAAGAAAAGGAGGGGGTTTCGAGAATGATCGTACAGCTTTCATTCCACTTTCTACCTACACCAAAATGTACAATGCTGGAGACCAAATAGATATGTTTGCTATTGTAAGCAAGCCCAATGTAGACGTAAGCGATGTAGAGGAACTTGTAAAAACTGAATTGAAATCCAAAAATCATGTTTCACCAGAAGATTCCAGTGCATTCGGTAGTTTCAACTTGGGTAAAGAATTCAAAAAGCTTACAGGTTTCCTTACAGGGATGCAACTTTTAACTATTATTGTAGGTACTCTTACCATCTTGGCTGGGGTTATCGCGATCTCCAATATTCTATTGATCACTGTAAAAGAACGAACCAAAGAAATAGGAATAAGACGTGCCCTCGGTGCAAAACCGTCTGAAGTGAGAAACCAAATTTTGCTAGAAAGTGTTGTTATTACGCTGAGTTCTGGTATTCTCGGATTTATTCTCGGAATTTTTGTCTTAATGATTTTCAATGCTTTAACCCAAAATCAAGATCAGTTTCCATTCTACAATCCAACGGTTAACTACGGTAATGTATTTGCTGCAATGTCTGTAATGGTGATATTAGGCTTAATCATTGGGATGATACCTGCGCAGAGAGCTGTGAAAATAAGACCCATTGAGGCTCTTAGGAGCGAATAATAAGAACGAGATGCTCTATAATTATTTTTTAATTTATATATAATAAACAATACATATGAAAAAGAAGTTTACCTGGAAAAAAGCCATCTATATTGTGTTGGGGCTTTTATTGTTTGCCGCATTATTTTCAGGAATACGATATCTCGTAACATCCAACTCCAAAGAGAGTGAGGCTTTTCTTACAAGAAAACCTACCGTACAAAATATGGATGATAAAGTGATGGCAACTGGAAAGATTGTTCCAAAAGAAGAAATTGAAATAAAACCCAATATTGCGGGGATAATAGAAAAAATATTAGTAGATGAAGGTGATAAGGTAGTTGCAGGGCAACTGATTGCTACGGTGAAAATTATACCCAATATCGCTGAGGTAAATAACGCCCAACAGGAAGTGCAAAATGCATCTCTGCAAATAAGCAATGCCAAGATGAATGTGGATAATATGCAAAAGCAATATGCCATGCAAGAAAAACTCTTCAAACAAGGTGTCATATCAAAGCAAGAATATCTAAATTCTCAACAGCAACTCTTCTCTCAGCAGCAAAACTTAAGGAACGCCAATCAGCAATTGCAGACTGCCCAAAAAAGATTGCTAATTGTAAAAACAGGAGCTACACCAGAGTTGCAAGGGCTGGCAACTACGCAGATACGTTCTAAAGCATCTGGTACCGTATTAGAAGTTCCGGTAAAAGTAGGAAGTCAGGTGATAGAAGCTAACTCTTTCAATGCAGGAACTACCATTTGCTCCATTGCAGATCTTAGTTCTCTTATCTTCCAAGGTGAAATAGATGAAGCACAAGCTGGGAAACTAAAACAAGGAATGGATATGAGCATTGTAATTGGTGCACTCCAAAACAAATCTTTCCCGGGGAGACTAACGATGATTGCTCCAAAGGGAAAAGACAACAATGGGACGATAAAGTTTCCAGTAGAAGGCGATGTATTCAATCCTAATAACGAATATATCCGTGCAGGTTTCTCCGCAAACGGAGAAATTGTAATGAGTTCTCAAAAAAATGCTTTACTTCTGGATGAATCTTTGGTGCAGTATGAAAAAAGAAGTGGAAAAGATGTGTCCTTTGTGGAGGTAAAACAGAAAGACGGAAAGTTCAAGAAAGTATTTGTAAAATTGGGCGCTAGCGATGGTATCAATGTACAGATCCTATCTGGTATTGATAAAAATGCAGAAGTAAAAGTTTGGAATCCTTCGGATAAAGATAAAGAAGAACTAAAAGAAAAAGCGAAAAAATAAACCCATTAGTTTTATTGAATATAATAGCCTGAAATTATTTTCAAGCTATTTTTTGTTTTAAATTTAAAAAATATAAACTAAAAATAAATTTAGATTGCGAATTAAATCGTAATATTGCGATATAGAATTAAAGTTATTATGGGAAGCTCCAAAGCAGAATTTTTCACAGAAAAACAAAATGAAATAGCCACTATTGCCAAGGCATTGGGACATCCAGCGAGAATAGCGATTATAGAATATTTATTAAAAGTAAACACTTGCATTTGTGGAGATATTGTTAACGAATTGCCATTGGCTCAGCCTACCGTTTCTCAGCATTTGAGGGAGTTGAAAAATGCAGGACTCATAAAAGGAAGTATAGAAGGCAATACAATTTGTTACTGTATCGATGAAAAAGCATTTTCAATCTTAAATAATTACTTCTCCGAAATTCCTGAAAAGTTAAAAAGTAAAAGCTGTTGTTAAGCTTTTTTTGTATAAAATTCTATCGTAATATTACGTTATAAATTTTAAAAATTATTAAAATGAAATTATCAGAGATTAAAAACATTTTACCCACCTTAGAAAATGTACAATTTCAATTGGAAAACGGAAAGTGGGTTCCAGAACACTTTCATGTAACTGAAGTAGGAAGCGTTACCAAAAACTTTATAGACTGTGGTGGCGTCATTAGATCCGAAAAAATAGTCAACTTTCAATTGTGGAATGCCAATGACTTCGAACATAGATTAAAGCCCCATAAATTGTTGCAGATTATTAAACTATCAGAAGAAAAATTGGGAATAGAAGATCATGACATTGAAGTGGAGTACCAAGATACAACTATTGGCAAATACGACTTGGAGTTTAATGGAAAACATTTTATTCTAAAAAATAAAACTACGGCTTGTCTCGCTGAAGACGCTTGCGGAATTCCAGCAGAGAAGAAGAATATAAAACTTGCAGTTATAAAAAAGCAAAATTCTTGCACGCCTGATGGTGGATGTTGCTAAAAAATTATTTTATTCAGCTTGCTAATTTTCAGAGAATAAAGAGAAGGTAGCCTTCTATTAGGATGATAAATTTGCTTTAATTCAAATTAATTTAAGAAAGATAAAATTCAAAAATTATAGTTAAATGAAGTCTTTTGTGGTCAATTTACGTATATTTGGAAGGAAAATTTCAAAAACTAAAAATAAATGGACATCATTTTCGACCTAATTGAAAAAGAAAGACAAAGGCAATCTCATGGATTAGAATTAATTGCTTCAGAAAACTTTGTTTCTGAAAACGTAATGAAAGCTATGGGTAGTGTGCTGACGAACAAGTATGCAGAAGGATACCCTGGTAAAAGATATTACGGAGGTTGTGAAGTAGTAGATGAAGTGGAAACTTTGGCTATCGATAGAGCGAAAGAATTGTTTGGGGTAGATTATGTAAACGTACAGCCACACTCTGGTTCTCAAGCTAATGCTGCCATTTATTTAGCCGTGCTAAAACCAGGAGACAAAATTATGGGGATGGATCTTTCTATGGGAGGACATCTTACTCATGGTTCTGCTGTTAATTTTTCTGGTATGCACTATAATGTTGTTTCTTACGGTGTACAAAGAGAAACTGGATTGATAGATTATGACCAAATGAGAGAGACTGCACTTAGAGAAAAACCAAAAATGCTTATTGCAGGTTTCTCTGCATATTCTAGAGATTTGGATTATACAAAATTTAGAGAAATTGCAGATGAGGTAGGAGCTACACTTTGGGCTGATATTGCACACCCTGCAGGTTTAGTAGCGAAAGGATTATTAAACTCTCCATTCGAGCACTGTCATGTAGTAACTACTACCACTCATAAAACATTAAGAGGTCCAAGAGGTGGAATGATTATGATGGGTAAAGATTTTGAAAATACGTACGGTCATAAAACTCCAAAAGGGGAAACCAAATTAATGAGCCAAGTGCTAGATAGCGCTGTTTTCCCAGGAATTCAGGGTGGACCACTAGAGCACGTTATTGGTGGGAAAGCAATTGCTTTTGGAGAAGCTTTGGACATTAAATTTGAAATCTACGCAAAACAAGTAAGAGCAAATGCACAAGCATTAGCTTCTGCAATGATGAGTAAAGGATTCGATATCGTAAGTGGTGGTACAGATAACCACCTGATGTTGGTAGATCTTAGAAACAAAGGGGTGAACGGTAAAGAAACTGAAAAAGCCCTTGTGAAAGCTGATATTACTTGTAATAAGAATATGGTTCCTTTTGATGATAAATCTCCATTTACTACTTCTGGTATCAGATTAGGAACTGCAGCGATTACAACAAGAGGTCTTAAAGAAAATGATATGGAAACTATTGCTGAGTTGATCGCTGAAGTAGTAGACAATATTAAAAATGAAGAAGTAATTTCTTCTGTAAGAAAGAAAGTAAATGAATTGATGGAAGGCAAAGCGCTCTTCAATTACTAAAATTTAATACATACTAGGAAGGAGCGCAAATTGTATTTGCGCTTCTTTTTATTTAAAGAACTTTTCACAAATAAAATAATCAAAATGCAGCGCGAAAAAAAGCTTTACACCTACGAAGAAATCAGACAAAAAGTAGTGAACTATTGTGTATACCAAGATCGTTGTCATGCTGAGGTAGAGCAAAAAATGAGAGAATTTGTTCTTATCCCAGAAGCTAAAGAAGAAATTATGCTTTTTCTTCTGCGAGAAAATTTCCTTAATGAAGAGCGTTTCACGAGAAGTTATATTCGAGGAAAGTTTTATATGAAAAATTGGGGTAAGATAAAAATTAAGCTCAATCTAAAGCAAAAAAACATCAGCGAAAAGCTAATTTCCAAGTGCATGGACGAAATTGATAATGATGATTATTACAAAACCCTTAAGAAATTATATGACAATTATTATGAAAAATTAGTAGGACTAAAAGACTATCAAAAAAAGGCAAATACAATAAAACATCTATTAGGTAAAGGTTTTTCATATGATGATGTTTCAAATGTAATTCAGTAGAAATGTATGGTACATAATTAATTTTAAGGAAGTGATTATATTTGTAATAATAAGATTATGTTTCCAATTCTAAAAAGAAATATTTTTACCTATTATTTAGTGGACTTTAACGAGATGATTTTTTACTATTGTGTGAAAATTATTTTATTTAATTCTTAATTCATTGGATACAAATTGCTTTTGATTTGATCTTGTACGAGTAAAAAAGTATCTAAAAAACTTCACTATATTTCATCAGGAATGTGTTTTTAAATATTTTTTAAAATTAAATATTTTGAATATAAATACAAAATGACGTTGCATTGGATTTGTATGAAAGATATAGAATATTTCAATAATATGAGTATATTTGTGGCATAATACAAATAACAAATGTTGAATGAAAAAGCTGAATGACGCTTTTGCTACGCTTTACGGTGGAGATAATATTGTGAAAATCACTGAGCTGAGATATATTCCTAGATGGGCGGTCATCATATTAGACTTATTGATTATCGTAGCTTCTATTTTATTCTCAAATCTATTCATAGAGAAACTACATGTAAGATCTAATTTTCCGGATTTTGGTATACAAGGAAGTGTTCTGCTAATTGTAATTAATATCGTGTTTATGTTTGTCTTCAAGACCTATGCAGGTATTATTCGACATTCGACATTTTTCGATTTTTTCAAAATTATCTTATCTTCGGGCTCAACACTAATAGTTGCATTGATCTGTAATTATGGCATAGAATCATTTTTACAAAGACCATTGTACCTTTACCCTAGTTTATTTTTATTTTTCTTAATCTCTGTATCGTCCATGTTTTTTTTCAGGATGATTACCAAGCAGTTTTTTAATCTTCTTTTAGACCTAAAGGGAGGAGCCAAAAAAATTAGAGTAGCGGTAGTAGGAGTAGGTGATGCATCGGTCTCCTTGGCAAGAGCCATTATGCACAACCCAAACTATCCTTATATGCTAGAATGTTTTATTACAAAGCGATCAGATTCTAATAAAGCAACATTATTGGGTAGAAATATTTATAACAGCGATCGTTTGTTTGCCCACATCAACCTTTTAGAAAAAATAGATGCTGTATTGATTATTAAAGAAATCATGTCCAAACAAGAGGTGGAAGAGTGGATGACTTTAGCACTAGACAATGGATTGAAAGTATTAAAAGCGCCTACAGTTTCAAAAATGAGAGACGCTGATCTTGTAGGAGGAATTAGACAATTACAAATTGAGGATTTGCTAAATCGTCGACCTATTAAGATAGAAAATTTGGATGTTATCAAAAGACATTCGGAAAAAAATATTTTGGTTACGGGTGGTGCAGGTTCTATTGGCAGTGAAATTGTAAGGCAGGTAGCTCAGTTCAGCCCTTCATTAATTGTTGTATTGGACCAAGCAGAATCCCCACTTTATGAGCTAGAGTTAGAATTGCTAGAAAGATTTCCAGATCAAAAATTCAAATTTGTATTAGCAGACATCTCAAATAGTTACCGACTAGAAAAAATTTTTGAAAGCTATGAGTTTTCTATGGTCTATCACGCAGCTGCCTACAAGCATGTACCCCTGATTGAAGAAAATCCTCATGAAGCCATCTTTGTGAATATTTTGGGTACAAGAAATCTAGCAACACTTGCAAAAAAATATAACGTGAACCGTTTTGTAATGGTTTCTACCGATAAGGCGGTAAACCCTACCAATGTAATGGGTGCATCCAAAAGAGTTGCTGAATTATTCGTACAATCGTTGCAAAAACTAGAAGGAAATAAGACTAAATTTATAACGACGCGTTTTGGAAATGTATTGGGCTCTAACGGATCTGTGATTCCCCACTTTAGAAAGCAAATTGAGAAAGGAGGTCCTGTAACTATTACTCATCCAGATATAATACGTTACTTTATGACGATCCCTGAAGCTTGTGAGCTGGTATTGCAAGCGGGTACAATGGGTGCGGGAGGTGAAATATATGTATTTGATATGGGAGAGCCTGTAAAGATTTTGGATCTAGCAAGGCGAATGATTAAATTATCAGGTTTTAAACCCGATGAGGATATCAAGATCAAATTTATTGGATTAAGGCCAGGTGAGAAATTATATGAAGAGCTATTGAGTGATGATGCAACCACAGTACCAACTCACCATGAAAAGATAATGATCTCAAAAGATCCAACTATAGACTTTGCAGAAGTAGAATTACTTTGCAAAAAAATAATAAAATCTGCAGTTAGACGCGACAAAGTTCAAGTGGTTAGAATTCTTAAGACCATTGTCCCAGAATTTAAAAGCAATAATTCAGAGTTTGAAGCTCTAGATAATGAAAATACAAATGCTAAAAATGAAATATAGAACCTATTAATATTTAATATATTTCGTTTTTGAAATATTGGTTTGTTTTTTGTTAACAAGCATAATACTCACTAAAAATATAAATAATTATAATTAATAAACTAGTTTTGTTAAAAATTTATTAAAATGATTAAGAAAAAATACTTTATATACAGTGCTATTGCACTATCTACCTTATCTTGTGCACCAAAGCAACAGTTAAATTATATGACTGATATTGAGAACATAGTTCTTGATAATTCAATTAAAAATAGTAGAAGCACATTGCAACCTGGTGATAATTTGATTATTTCCGTATCTGCAAAGGATATGGATGTAGTAAAGCCTTTCAATCAGGTCTATTCTTCCGGTAATACCATAACACAATATACAGTTCCGAGTTCCAATAATTTACAACAACAAGTACCAGTTTCTGGACCCATGTATATCGTGGACACTGACTGGAATATCACTTTCCCACAAATTGGAAAAGTAAGTGTGAAGAATGAAACAATTGAAACATTAAATACAAAATTAATAAGTCTTGTTTCTGAATACGTAAAAAGTCCGGTGATTGATACAAAGTTAACTAATTTTAAAGTATCTGTTTTAGGGGAAGTTGCGAAACCGGGTACATACGTAATTCCTGATGGTAATACAACTTTACTTAGTGCATTAGGATTAGCTGGTGATCTTACCGCTTTTGGAATTAGAACTAATGTTTTGGTGGTAAGAAATAGTGATGGACAAATTACCAAGGAAAGAGTAGATCTTACGAGCGCCAATTTCATCAATTCTCCATATTATTATCTTAAACAAAATGATATGGTGTATGTACAACCGAATGCCAATAGAGAAAAAGGGGCTAGAGTAGATCCTAATACTGGATTGTATATCTCTGTAGCATCCGTAATTGCTTCATTAGTCATTGGAGTATTAGCGTTAACAAAAAATTAATAGTACACCATAACCAAATTTATAGTGGATAGCAATTATAATCAAGAAGAGATTCAAGAAGAATCTCTAAATATTAGAGAACTCATTAAACCCTATTTGTACAAATGGTATTGGTTTGTGATTGGTGTAATTATTACAACCATATTGGCATGGTTCTTTTTACGATATTCTGTTCCTACCTATAGCACAGAATCAACTTTATTAATAAAAGAAGTAAAAAAATCTGCTTCATCGCAGCCAGAAATGTCAGTAATTTCTGAGCTAGGAGGAATTGGTGGTATGGGAACAAATTCTGTAGATAATGAAATAGAAATTTTCAAATCCAAAAAGCTTATGCTCTCAGTAGTAAGAGAACTTGGACTAGAAACGAATATATATGCAAAAGGAAATTTAAAGGATAAAGAATTATTCAAAGATACTTCACCATTTGTTGTTAGAATACTTAGTGAAAATAAAAAAGCGAATTATCCTGATAAGCAAGTGATTGCAAGGATAAATGGAGATAAAATTATTATATCTTCAGAAAGTTTTACAGGCGATATTACAGCGTATTTCAATAAGGCATTTACGATGCCCTTTGGAGTAGTAATGTTTCAAAAAAACCCTAACTTTTCAGGTAAAATTAATGGAGAGTTAGAGTATAAACTCCAGTTTATGTCGGGTATGGATAGAGCCCGTTTTTATTTAGATAAGCTCAATATAAATTTAGTTCAGAAGGAAGCAACTGTACTCAAGTTGGAAATGACTTATCCCAATTCTGATAAGGCGGAGACTATCTTAAATAGGCTTGCTGTAAATTATAATAGAGAAGCAGTATTAGATAAAAACTCTGAGTCTCAAAAAACGGCTACTT
Source organism: Chryseobacterium sp. (assembly GCF_045629545.1). Classification (GTDB taxonomy): domain Bacteria; phylum Bacteroidota; class Bacteroidia; order Flavobacteriales; family Weeksellaceae; genus Chryseobacterium. The sequence goes on from NZ_JAZQRK010000009.1 coordinate 49,988, forward strand.
TCATAGATGATCGTATTAATTTAATTGCTAAAGAACTAGGACAAGTAGAGAGCCAGAAAGAAGATTTTAAAGTTCGAAATAATATTGCAGATATTCAAACTGAAGCCGAGTTATCATTGGAAACATCAATGGCAACCAGACAAAAGCAGTTGGAGAATGCATCTCAACTTGAACTTGTAGGAAGTCTGATTGGGTATTTAAACAAAAAGGGAAGCAACCAAGTTTTGCCTTTAAATGTTGGACTGTCTGATTCTAATCTTACTTCAGATATAGCTGCTTACAACCAATTGGTAGCAGAGAGAGACCGTCTATTAGAGAACTCTACCAACGCCAATCCACTAGTTATAGATGCAACTAGGCAGATCAATAGTATGAGAAGCGCTGTTATGCAGAGTTTACAAAAAAGTAGGTCCGCATTAGAAATAAATAAAAATGCTATTGATGCTGAACAAAATAGATTGTCTGGCAGGATTTCAAAAATACCTGTTCAAGAGAAAATGTTCAGAAGTATTGAGAGACAACAAAATATTAAAGAACAACTTTATCTTTTACTGTTACAAAAAAGAGAGGAGGCAGCTATTTCTTTAGCTATTGCAGCACCAAAAGCTAGAATAGTAGATGATGCATTAACGGATACTAATCCGGTATCACCAAAAAAGCAGATTATTTATCTAGCAGCTTTGGTAGTTGGTTTTTTAATTCCTTTTCTTATAATTTATTTGATTGAATTATTTAATAATAAAATTCAATCTAAAACAGACCTGGAGAAACTTTCTCAAGGAGCAACCGTGGTGGGAGAATTGCCATCATTAGAAAAAGGAGGTGCAGAGCTAGTTGAATTAAATGATCTTTCTCCATTGGCAGAAGCATTTAGAATTTTAATTACCAACATTAATTTTATGCTGCCTAAAAATAAAAAAGGCAATGTAGTTTTTGTTACTTCATCCGTAAAGGGAGAAGGAAAAACATTTACTTCTGTTAACTTGGCGCTTACCCTTGCAACTCCTAGAAAGAAAGTAATCATTATCGGATCGGATATTAGAAATCCACAGTTACAAAGGTATAACGAGAAGCGCAAAGGTCTTATAGGTTTGTCAGAGTTTATGTATGATAATACAATGACTGCAGAAGAAATAACATATCAAACCACTTTTAATCCGTATTGTGATGTCATTTATTCTGGAGCAATTACTCCCAATCCGACTGAACTTTTAGCTAATGGTAGATATCAGGAACTGGTAGAGAGTTTAAAGCCTCATTACGACTATATTATACTAGATACTGCACCACTAATGTTGGTAACAGATTCATTCCTGATTGCTGATGTAGCAGATGTTACGGTATATGTAACAAGATCTGGTTATACAGAAAAAGAATTGGTACAATTTATCAATAAGCAGATAAAGGATAAAAAGATTAAGAACGTTGGTTTAGTACTTAATGATGTCAGCAAAATGCATAGTGGATATGGAAGTTATGGTTATGGATATGCTGCTGATACCAAAAAATCTTTCTTCCAAAAACTATTTAAAAAATAAAACAGCTCCCTCATAGCTGATTTTCTGATGAACACAAATTACAAAATAGCAATTATTGGTCTTGGATATGTAGGTTTACCGCTTGCAAGACTTTTTGCAACACAATATCCAGTAGTAGGTTTTGATATCAATAAGAAAAGAATAGAAGAACTGATTGTAGGCAAAGATGCTACTCAAGAGATTACTACAGAATTGCTAAAATCTGTTCTACTCAATGAAAATCCATTCGGTTATAATAAGAGTGGGTTGTTTTGTACGGATCAATTAGAAGAATTGGATGCGGCAAACATCTATATTGTTACTGTTCCTACGCCAGTGGATAAGCATAATCATCCAGATCTTACTCCTTTGTACAAATCAAGTGAGACGGTAGGTAAGGTTCTAAAAAAGAACGATATCGTTATCTACGAGTCTACTGTATATCCAGGAGTGACAGAAGAAGAATGTGTACCTGTTTTGGAGAAAATTTCAGGGCTTACCTTTAATGTGGACTTTTATGTGGGATATTCACCAGAACGTATTAACCCAGGAGATAAAGAACATACAGTAGAAAAAATTCTTAAAATAACCTCAGGTTCTACACCGGAAGTGGGTAAGATTGTAGACAATTTATACAATAGTATAATAGTAGCAGGTACTCATTTGGCTCCTACCATCAAGGTAGCAGAAGCCGCAAAGGTAATAGAGAATTCGCAACGAGACATTAATATTGCCTTCGTCAATGAATTAGCAAAAATATTCTCATTAATGAATATTGATACCCATGATGTATTAAAGGCAGCAGGTACAAAATGGAATTTTTTACCTTTCAAACCCGGTTTGGTGGGTGGGCATTGTATTGGTGTAGATCCTTATTACTTGGCTCAAAAGGCTAAAGAGCATGGATATCACCCCGAAATTATTTTGGCAGGTAGAAGACTAAATGATTCTATGGGTGCGTTTATAGCTTCTGAGGTTATAAAATTAATGATCAAGAAAGATATTAATATCAAAGGCGCTAAAATTTTAAATTTAGGTATTACCTTTAAAGAAAATTGTCCGGATATTAGAAATTCTAAAGCGATTGATGTAATCACCAATTTGCAAGAGTATGGGACAGAGGTTATTACTTACGATCCATGGGCGAATCCTGCGGAAGTAGAAAAGGAGTATGGGATATTTTGTCATTCCGAACTTGCCGAGGAATCTCAGAAATTCGACGCTATTATCCTAACGGTGGCACATAAAGAATTCCTGGATTTTAACTTTACTGGTAGCCTAAAGAAAAATGGTATTATCTACGACGTGAAAGGGAGTTTACCTAAAGCTAATGTTGATAAAAGACTATAAAAATAGATAGAAGATGAAAACCATAATAATTACTGGAGGTGCCGGATTTATAGGCTCACACGTGGTTCGAGAATTTGTACTAAAGTATCCCGATACAAAAATCATCAACCTTGATGCGTTGACGTATGCAGGAAATTTGGAGAACTTAAAAGATATTGAGCATTATTCAAATTACGAATTTGTAAAGGCAGATATTACAGACGCTAGACAAATCTTTGATGTTTTTGAAAAGCACCAACCCGATGGTGTTATTCATTTAGCAGCAGAATCTCATGTTGACCGCTCCATTACAAATCCGTTAGAATTTGTAATGACCAATGTGATTGGAACTGTGAACTTATTAAATGCAGCGAAAACAATCTGGAAAGACCATTTTGAAGGGAAACGTTTTCATCATGTTTCCACAGATGAGGTATTTGGAGCTTTGGGCGATGAAGGATTTTTTACAGAACACACTTCTTACGATCCGCATTCACCCTATTCGGCGTCAAAAGCATCTTCAGATCATTTTGTAAGAGCCTATCACGATACATACGGTTTACCAATAGTTTTAACCAACTGTTCGAATAATTATGGTCCCAATCATTTTCCTGAGAAATTGATTCCGTTATGTATTCACAATATTTTGAATAATAACCCACTTCCAATTTATGGAGATGGAAAATACACCCGCGATTGGTTATTTGTAATCGATCACGCTAAGGCAATTGACTTAGTTTTTCATGAAGGAAAGAATGGAGGTTCTTATAATGTAGGCGGTTTCAATGAATGGAAAAACATTGATTTGGTAAAAGAATTATGCAGACAAATGGATGAAAAATTGGGTCGTGAAGCAGGAACTTCAGAACAATTAATCACATTTGTGAAAGATCGTCCAGGACACGATTTGCGTTATGCCATTGATGCCACAAAAATTAACCAAGAATTGGGATGGAAACCTTCTGTTACATTCGAACAAGGTTTATCAAAAACAATTGATTGGTTTTTAGAAAACAAAGAATGGCTAGAGAATGTAACCTCTGGGGATTATCAAAATTATTACAAAAATCAATATAATTAACGGTTAATAAGGTTAGATAAAGTTAATAAGGTTAGATAAAGTTAATAAGGATAATAAACGTAATATGGCTAGTCATAAAGAATTGAAAGTTTGGCAAGAGTCTATGAATTTGGTTGTTTTGATTTATGAAACTGTAAAATCTTTTCCCAAGGAGGAAATGTATGGATTAACAAGTCAAATAAAGCGTGCTGCTGTTTCAATTCCTTCAAATATCGCAGAAGGAGCAGGTCGCCAAAGTCAAGTTGAATTTATTCGTTTTCTTTATATATCTTTGGGTTCAGCAAGTGAGTTAGAAACACAATTAGAAATGGCTTTCCGATTAGGATTTATAAAAGATTTATTAGTGTTTCAACAGAAGTTAAATTTTATTAAAACCATGCTCTCAAAATTAATAAAATCATTGAAGTGATTAACCAAAATCTTATTTTGATCAAAGTATAAACCTTATGAACAATATTAACTTTTTGAACAATATTTACAATTAAATGAAGGCAACAGAAACTAAACTGAAAGGATGTTTTATACTTGAACCTACTGTTTTTGAAGATTCGAGAGGATATTTTTTTGAAGCGTATCATGAAGATAAAATGCAGGAAATTTTAGGTTACAAACCTACATTTGTGCAAGATAATCAATCCAATTCTTCTTATGGAGTTGTGAGAGGTTTACATATGCAAGCAGGAGAACATGCACAAGCAAAATTGGTACGTGTAGTAGAAGGAGCTGTTATTGATGTTGCTGTAGATGTACGTCCAGGTTCAGAAACTTATGGTCAATCGGTTGCAGTAGAATTATCAGCAGATAATAAAAGACAATTATTTATCCCCAGAGGTTTTTTACACGGATTTTCTGTGATTTCTGATAAAGCAACCTTCTTTTATAAATGTGACAACGGTTATAATAAAGCATCTGAGGATGGTGTACATCCATTAGATCAAGAAATAGGGATTGATTGGGGTATTCCAGCTGATAAAATGATTATTTCGGATAAAGATCTAGAAGCACAATCTTTTGAGACTTTTAGAAATAAATAATTAGTGTTTAAAACGATATTATGAAAGGAATTATTTTGGCAGGAGGATCAGGTACAAGAATTCATCCATTGACGTTAGCAGTAAGTAAACAATTAATGCCAGTGTATGATAAACCCATGATTTATTATCCCCTTTCTACACTAATGTTAGCAGGTATTAATGAAATATTAATTATTTCAACCCCACATGATTTACCTCATTTTGAGAAATTATTAGGGGATGGTTCTCAAATTGGATGTAAATTTTCTTATAAAGAACAACCAAGTCCAGATGGTCTTGCGCAAGCTTTTATTTTAGGAGAAGAATTTATTGGTGATGATAAGGTAGCATTAATTTTAGGAGATAATATCTTCTATGCAAGTGGAATGTCTCAATTATTACAAGATTCGTCAAATCCTGATGGAGGAGTAGTTTTCGCCTATCAAGTAAGTGATCCAGAGCGTTATGGAGTTGTGGAGTTTGACAAAGACAATAATGTAGTTTCCATTGAAGAAAAACCGAAAGAACCAAAATCAAATTTTGCAGTACCTGGTTTATATTTTTATGACAATAAGGTGGTGGAAATAGCGAAAAATATCAAACCTTCATCTCGAGGAGAACTTGAAATTACAGACATTAATGCCGAATATCTAAAAAAAGGAACGTTAAAAGTTGGAGTTTTCGATAGAGGTACTGCTTGGTTAGATACAGGTACAATCAATTCGTTGATGCAAGCTGGACAGTTTGTACAAGTTATTGAAGAACGTCAAGGAATGAAAATCGGAGCAATTGAAGAAGTAGCATACCGCATGGGCTACATTAAGAAAGAGCAATTAATAGAAATTGCCAAACCATTGATTAAAAGTGGTTATGGAGAGTATTTAATGAAAGTTTGTCAATAATATAAAATGGATAAAAAAAGAAATCTTATAATATTTGGAACTCGACCAGAAGCAATTAAAATGGCTCCTTTGGTTAAAGAATTTCAAAAAAATAATTCAGTATTTGAAACTAAAGTTTGTGTAACGGCACAACATCGTGAAATGTTAGACCAGGTTTTAGAATTTTTTGAAATAGTACCTGATTTTGATTTAGACTTAATGAAGCCCAATCAAAATCTGTATAGTTTGACAGCAGATATTATTACACAATTAAAACCAGTATTAGAAGATTTTAAACCTGATTATATATATGTGCATGGTGATACTTCAACAACAATGTCTGCAAGTATTGCTGGGTTCTATTCTGGTGCTAAAATTTGTCATGTAGAAGCAGGATTGAGAACTCACAATAAAAGATCTCCATTTCCAGAAGAGATCAATAGACAAGTTACAGGTCGTATCGCGGATTATCATTTTGCTCCTACTATTCAATCAAAAGAGAATTTATTAAATGAAAATATTGCTAACGATGATATTTTGGTTACAGGAAATACAGTAATTGATGCTTTATTGAGTAGTTCTGAGATCGTGAAAAATATTGATAACACAGAAATTAGTAATCTAAAAAAAATCATCGATTCATCAAAAAAAATTATCCTTGTTACGGGTCATCGTAGAGAAAATCATGGTCAAGGTTTTATTAATATTTGTGAAGCTTTAAAAGATATCGCACTTTCACATACTGATGTTCAAATAATTTATCCAGTACATCTGAATCCACATGTTCAGAAGCCCGTACGAGATATTTTATCTGGAATAGATAATATAAAACTTATTGATCCATTAGCTTATCCTGCATTTGTATGGCTGATGACTCAGTCTTATTTAATCATTACAGATTCTGGGGGAGTACAAGAAGAAGCACCAAGTTTAGGAAAACCTGTTTTAGTTATGCGAGATTCAACAGAACGACCTGAAGCAGTAGAAGCTGGTACGGTGATATTAGTAGGTACAGATAAAGAAAAAATAGTGAATGAAGCAAATAATTTGTTGAATGATAACGAAAGATATAATTCAATGAGTGCTCTTCATAATCCTTATGGTGATGGAAAAGCATGCGAAAGAATCGTAACTTTTATTCAATCATTATAAGGCATAAAATGAATATTAGACATAAGATAAATCATTTATTATCTTCTGATATTAATAAAAAAATTTTTAGTCAAAGTTTTTGGATTTTATTAGGAAATGTAATTTCTAAATTTATTTTATTAATTGCAACGATATTAATGACAAGATTTCTTGGTAAGGAAGAATATGGTCAGTTTGGAATAATAAAATCCACAATATTAATGTTTGCCATGTTTGCAGGTCTAGAATTAGGGATGACTGCCACAAAGTATATATCTCAATATCGATTATCAGACAAAAGAAAAGTAGAAAAAATAGTAGGAGTATCAAACCTCTTTGCAATACTTATTAGTGTATTGGTATCAGTTTTAGTTTTTATTTATGCTAAAGAAATAGCCACACAAATTAATGCTCCAAAATTATTTACTGAGATAAGGATAAGTTCTTTTATATTATTTTTTTCCTCTTTGAATGGAATTCAAAATGGAATATTAGCAGGGATAGAAAAATTTAAAGAATTGTCAATCAATAACGCAATTGCTGGAATTTTATCGTCAATAGCTTTAGTAATTGCAGCAAAATTTTTTGGGCTTGATGCTGTAGTTATTGCATTTGGTGCAAATTTTGTTTTGCTGTTCGTTCTAAATTTTATTACATTAAAAAAATATTTTTATTCAGAATTTAAAATAAAAATATTTAATAAAAATAATTTTGAGGAAACCTCCGTATTATGGAAATTTAGTTTACCGGCAATATTAGCTGGACTAATGGTTGGCCCAGTAACATGGTATTGTAATTACTTATTGGTAAATCAACCAAACGGTTATGGGCAAATGGCAAATTTTGATATCGCAAATCAGTGGAGGAATACCATTTTGTTTATACCTGCTGCATTAGCGCAAATAGCTTTACCAATGTTAGCTGCAAGTGTTGGGAACAGAGATGAGTACAAAATAATTTTTAATAAAAACTTAAAAATAAATACTATTATAGGATTTTCATTGGTTTTAATTTGTTTAATAGCTTCACCTTTTATTGTTTACTTTTATGGTAGTAATTACAACGACGCTTTAATACCTTTAATAATTATGTTTTTTACTACAGGTTTTATTACGGTAAATAATGTTATTGGGCAGGCAATTGCAAGTCAAGGGAAAATGTGGATTGGTTTTTATGTGAATCTAATATGGGCTGTAATACTTATAGTATGCAGTTATATTTTTGTAGTAAAGTATAATTATGGTGCGGTGGGTATTTCTCTAGCATATTTAATTAGCTACATAAGCCATACTACTATTCAATTTATTTATATTAAAAAGAAAATTTAGATGAAAATAGCTTATTGTATTCGACAAGATTGGGATTCCCCATCAAATAAAGGAGGAGACACTACTCAACTTTTAAAAACAATGGAAAATGTGCTGAATTATGATAATTCGGTAAGTATATTAGTCTTGACGGATCCTAATTTATTGGATGAAAGTTTTGATATTGCTCACATTTTTAATTTCGCAACTCTTGATATTTCAAAAGCTTTCTATGAAAGAGCCAAGTCATTAGGTATTAAAATTGCATTTTCAACGATTTTTTGGAACTATTCATATGGTTATAGATTATTAGGTAAGCACTTTGATAATAATTTTTTTAGAACAATTGATCGCTATTTTTTTTTAAGCCTTGGAAAAATCATTAATAAACCAGTAGTATTATCCTCTAAATTCAAAGCACAATCGATTAAGTTTATTAAAGGCGCTGATGTTTTGTTACCTAACTCTATTGAAGAATATTACCAATTATGTCATTTTACGAATCTTGACCCTGAAAAATATATAAATAAGGTTAGTGTTGTTTTTAACGCTGCTGATGTAAAAAATAATGTTTATATAGAAAAGAGTGAGTTTTTAAAAAAGTATGATTTGCCAGATAAACCCTATATTCTACAAGTAGGAAGAATACAGCTAATAAAAGGGCAATTGAATGTAGTTAAAGCTTTAATGGATGTTGATATTCCAATTGTTTTTGTTGGATTTAAAGCTGAACAGCATTATTTCCAAAAAATAAAAGAAATATCGAAAAAAAGAGGAAATGTTTTTTTTGTTGACTATGTTGATAATAAAGAAGTGTGTAACTTCTATAAGTATGCTTCACTACATGTTCTAGCTTCATTAAGAGAATCACCAGGTTTGGTTAGTTTAGAAGCTTTACTAAATAACTGCAAAGTGGTTACATCAAATCAAAAATATTTACCTTTTGACACCTACTTTAATAAAATAGCGACAGCTGTTGATCCAGTAGATATTAATTCAATTAAGAATGGAATTTTAAACGAAATTAAAACAGAAAGAAATTTTGATGCGATTAAAAACATAATTGTTAGTAAATTTAGTTGGGAAAAAGTTGGGATAGATACATACAAAGCGTATAAAAAAATATTATGATATCAGTTTGTTTAGCTTGTTATAATGGTGAAAAATACATAAAAGAACAAATAGCCTCTATTTTAGTTCAACTTAATAATGGTGATGAATTGTTAATATCCGATGATGGAAGTGTGGATGAAACAATTAATATTATTAAGAGTTTCGATGATGCGAGAATTGTATTATTTCAAAATAAATTTAGAAGTCATATAAAGAATTTTGAATTTTTGTTGAAACAAATAAAAGGTGATTATGTATTTCTTTCAGATCAAGATGATATTTGGGTAGATAATAAAGTTGAGGTATGTATGAAACATCTACAAGAATATGACTTGGTGTTAAGTGATTGTATTTTAATTGATGGAAATAATAATATAATAAAAGATTCTCTATTTGGAGGGACTATTCCTAGAAGCGGTTTTATAAGAACATTCTATAAAAATATCTATACAGGATGTTGTATGGCATTCACGAAGGAAATTGCAAATAATAGTTTAACTTTTCCAGAAAAATTAAATTCACATGATATGTGGATTGGTATGATTGCAGAATTAAAAGGAAGAGTTAAAGTTTTAGATGAAAAATTAATATATTTTAGACGGCATGGTAAAAATTTTTCAGCATCAATAAAAGATGATACTTTTTTGACCGGTAAAAGCCCCTATAAAATAAATAAAATTTTATTTGATAGATTTTATATGTTAGTTAATCTTCTTAAAAAGTTTTGATAGAAATGATTAAAATTTTAAAAAGAAGAAAACTAAACTTTATCTTTTTTATTTTGTTTACAGCGATGTCACTCACAAGCCTACCTTCAAAAGATGAAGCTTCAGGCGGAACTACCATCCAGTATCTACTATTGGTAGCATTTATGATTATCACATTAATCACTGGAGGACTAAAGCAATTATTGTTAAAAAAAATAAATTATAATTTTATTGATCTAATTCCGCTATTAATATTTGGTGTTTGGATGTATGGAGTATTTGTAGGTTTAATAAACAACGTCCCTCAAAAATATATCTTTAGAAATTTTGGAGGGATGGTATTTTACCTCATATTCTACTTTTTTTATATAACTAAATTAAGTGTTTATTCCATTATAAAAAGTGTTTTTTTTAATGCATATATAGGAATTCCTGTAATATTTTATCTCACCTACTTAGCCTTCACCCAGGGAAATATTTCAGGTATTGGGGGAGAACGCGTTATCTTTTGTTTTTTACAATTAATTATATTTATACCGTTTGTAATTATTTTTGGTACATTTTTCTTTTCAATAGGACGTAATAATAAGTACCTTTTGTTTACTAGCAAAGGTAGTCTTATTATTATTTTTCTTATAAGTTATTTTACAAGTGTTATTATATCCTTCTCTAAAGGGATGATTCTGGCGTCATTTATAATTATGGCACTAATTATAATATTTCGATTTTTAAAAGGATTTAGCTTAAATGTAATTATAAAAATTTTCTCTACTCTTTTATTATTTGCCGGAATTTTAGTGTATTTTGAACTTACTGATACTTTAATAGAGTTGTTTAGTAATAGAGAAGTTTCTAACGCTACAAGGTCCGAACAATCTGTATATTTAATTGACGACATAAGCTTTTTTGGTAGAGGACTAGGTGCGTCTTTGACTAATGCTAATTATATAAGGGCAGATGATGCACCATACGCCTTTGAACTTACGTATCTAAATTTGCTTCATAAATTTGGATTTATGGCTTGCTTACTCTTTTTTATCTACATTTATACATTTTGGAAAATTTTTAAAATGTTTGGAAATAATGATAAGAGGAATTTTTTAGGATTATTATGTTTGGGACTGATGGTATTCGTATTCCCATCTATTGGAAATCCATTTCTATTATCTCCTTTAGCCGTTATCTGCCATTCGCTCACACTCTATATAATAAAAATATCAAATACAAATCTATTAAATAAAGAGTATGGAGAAGCAACGATATAACTTTTTATTATTTATCTTCCTTGTCCTGATATTTAATAAATCAGGAGCTCAGCAGCTAGGTTTTATAGTGCAAAATGACAAATATACCAACGAAGCAGTAAGTTTCGAAGAGGTATCAGAATGGATAAATGGTTCTAAAATTGATGATACAAAAGTTGATGGGATTATATATATAAAAAAAAATGGTAAATATTATCGTAGAGTTTACTTTGGACAAGTAAATGTGAAATGGTTTTATGCTCAAGGAAACGGGCAAGACGACGATACCGATTCTTTTGTTAACGCAATTAATTATATTAAGGCATCTAATGGCGGAGTGTTATACATTCCTAAAGGTGAGTATATACTAAAGAAAACTCTGAATATTGATTTCGATAACTTAGTTATACAAGGTGACGGTGCTAAAAACTCAGTTTTAAAAATTCAACATTTAGGGATAGGTATAAGCTACAAAAGTAAAGTTCCTGATTTATCCACAGCTAGATTCACATTATATAATCTATCTTTAGTAAATACAATTAATAAGTACTCACTACCACAAGATAATATGAAAGGTACGGGTGTACACTGTAAAGAAATGCATTCTTCAGATTGGCGAGACGTATATATTGAAAATTTTTTAAATGCATTAATATTAGAAGAATCCTATCTAAATATATTTACCAATTATTTTTCCCAATCAAACTGGGTAGGTATCAAAACCTTAGGAGGTAGTAATGGAAATACTTTTTATAATGGAGCTCAACGCAATTCATCTATAGACTTAAGAAGTTTAGGAGCTGAAAAAAATTTATTTATTAATATTGATATAGAACCTGCTAGTAATACACAATATGTTGGAAATAATAATACATTTCAGAATTGCAGATTTGAAAGATTTAACCTTTTAAGTAGAGACTATAAGAAACCATGGTTTGTTTTAGGGTCAAATAATAAATTTGAAAATTGCGACTGGCATTGGAATTTTGAAGATCAACCTCAAGATTATATGATGATTATAGAGGGAATTGGTAATAAAGTTTTTCTAGGTAATACCAACACCACTGCAAAACTTGTTTTATTAAGACCAAATACTGCTAATAATTATATTGAATACAGTGGAGAATTTAATGATTTTGAAATTACTAATACATTAAGATATTCCTCAAATTACATTCAGGATCTTGGTATTAATAACAATATTATATTTAAAAATTCAGAAGGTACGGTTGAATATTTAGGAAGTGAATATTTTTCATCAAAGATTAAATCAAATAATATCTTACAGAAAAACTGGCTTAATAAAGTTGATGTAAATATGAATTCAATCTCATTCTCTGCATCAGATATATTAAGCCCATTGGGCTTCCCTTTGGATATGACAAAAAAAATAACAATCATTGATACAAAATATGTTAGAAGAGCAAAGTTATCACCAATAGAATTACCAGATGGTAAAACCAAATTTTCTGTAAGTGCTTGGGTATTTATTCCACCAGCATTTAAGGGTACATATATTGCTATTTCAGCTGTTGAAGGAAAGTATATTTCATTATTTATAAATAATGAGAATAGAAATAAATGGGTAAGGATTTCAGGTTTTGCTATGCCTGATAAGAATGAAGTTGTGCAATTTTGCATCGATACGGATGCAGAAAAAAATAGTTTTTTTTATTTATCAATACCCGCTTTAGCGAAGGGATTAAATCCAATTCCTATATATTAAGTGAAAAATAAAGCAATGACAACAAACCAAACTTGCTCCAAAACCATTATGGATACCACAGATCCTAATATTATTTTTAATAATTTTGGTGAAAGTGATTATTATACAAACTTTCTAGAACGAATAGTACCAGAATGGAATTTTGGAAGAGGTAGAATGGATGAGTTACTAAAATATGCAGAAAAAATAAAATCTGAATGTAAAAATAAGGAGTATGATTGTATTATAGGACTAAGTGGAGGTTTAGATAGTTCTTACTGTGTATATATTACAGCAGAAGTATTGAAGCTCAGGCCTTTAATCTATCATGTAGATGCAGGCTGGAATACTGAACAAGCTATATCTAACATTGAAAAATTAATTACGGGTTTGAATTTGGATTTGTACACTGATGTGATCAATTGGAATGAAATGAAAGATTTACAAAGATCTTTTTTCAAAGCTCAAATTCCAGATCAAGACATGCCTCAAGATATCGCATTTTTTTCTAGCCTTTACAAATTCGCTAATAAAAATGGAATAAAATATGTTTTTACTGGTGCCAATTATAGTACAGAATGTTGTAGAGAGCCAGAAGAATGGGGAGCATATCCAGGGATAGATATAGTATTAGTAAACGATATTCATAAAAGTTTTGGAAATATCAAGTTAAAATCATTTCCAATAATAGATATTTTAACGTATAAAATCTATTATCAAAAAATGTTGGGAATGAAGATTTTCCACCCATTGAATTATATTGAATACAATAAAAAAGAGGTTGAAGATTTATTATATAAAAAGTTTGGATGGAAATCATTCAAGCACAAACATCATGAGTCTCGTTTTACGAGATTTATCGAAGACTATTGGTTACCCAGGAAGTTTGGTTTTGATAAAAGAAAAGCACATTTTTCTAGCCTAATTCTAACAGGACAAATGACTAGAGATGAAGCGTTAAATAGAATCTCAACGCCAGAATTAACCGAACAGGAGCTGATGAATGAAAAAAAATATATCGCTGATAAATTAGATTTTTCTGAACATGAATTTGAGAATCTTTTTAAGGGGGAAAATAAAACTTTTAGGAATTATAATTCCAAGAGAAAATTAATCGGTTTGGGAATTCAAGCTATGCGAGTTTTTGGAATGGAAAAAAGATTATTCAGATGATTACAATTGTTGATTACGGTATTGGGAATATCAATGCCTTTATTAATATCTTCCAAGAACAAGGTATTGAATGCTCTTTGGCTAAAACCCCTGATCAGCTGATGAAAGCTAAAAAAATTATCTTACCAGGTGTCGGCCATTTTGACTTTGCTATGGAAAAACTAGAAGAGTCAGGTATGATAGACATGCTACATCAACAAGTGATTATGCATAAAATTCCAATTTTAGGAATTTGTGTAGGGATGCAAATGATGGCAGATAGTAGTGAGGAGGGAAATAGAAAAGGCTTGGGTTGGATAAAATCAAAAGTTGTAAAAATAGACACTTCCGCATTACATCAGAACACTTTATTACCTCATATGGGCTGGAATACGGTGAGTAAAAAAAAAGACTCTATACTCTTTCATAATATAAATGAGGCAGAAGATTTCTATTTTCTGCATTCTTATTGTATGGATTGTGACGAAGAACAAAATATTATAGCGACTACCTATTATGGAAACGAGATAACAGTGGTTGTTCAAAAAGATAATATTTATGGTATACAATGCCACCCAGAAAAGAGTCATATTGCAGGGATGGAGTTTCTGAAAAATTTTGCAAATATCTAATAGTATGCTGAAACCACGCCTTATTCCAAGTTTGCTTATTGAAGACGGTTTAGTTGTAAAAACAACGAATTTTAAGAATCCAAAATATATTGGAGATCCTGTAAACACAGTAAAAATATTTAACGAAAAACATGTTGATGAAATTTGTATCTTCGATATTTCAGCCACACGAGATTGTAAAGAACCAAATTACAAATTAATAGGTGATATAGCCTCTCAGTCTCGTATGCCAATATGCTACGGAGGAGGAATAAAAACGGTGGAGCAAGCCCAAAAAATATTTAATTTAGGGATTGAAAAAATAGCCTTAAGCAGTATTTTGTTCACTCATCTAGATTTAGTGAATGAAATTAGTAATAAAGTAGGGAGCCAAAGTGTAGTATTAGTAATAGATGTGAAAAAAAGATTACTCGGAGGATATGACATTTATACCCACAACGGGACAAAAAATACCAAAACAGATTTAATTCAATTTTTGTTAAAGATTAAAGAATTACAATTTGGAGAAATTATCATTAATACTATTGATCTAGACGGTACAGAAAAAGGGTATGACTTCCAATTGGTAAGAAAAGTATTTGAGCACATTTCAAAACCAATAACGATATTGGGAGGAGCAGGAAGTTTAGATCAAATAAAAAGTTTATATAAAGAATTTAAAATTATTGGAGCTGCAGCGGGAAGCTTATTTATCTTTAAGGGTAAATTCAAAGCAGTTCTAATTAATTATCCAGATAAGGAAGTAAAAAACAGTTTATACTGAATATTATTATCATGAAAATACAAAATAAGACCCTCCTGATAACTGGTGGTACAGGTTCATTCGGTACTGCGGTGTTAAACAGATTTTTGCAAACTGACCATTTCAGTGAAATTCGAATTTTTTCTCGTGATGAGAAGAAACAAGATGATATGCGAAATTTATACAGAAATTCTAAAATTAAATATTATATCGGAGATGTACGCGATTACTCCTCTGTAGAACCTGCCACCCGTGGAGTAGATTACATTTTTCATGCTGCAGCGCTAAAACAAGTTCCTTCTTGTGAATTTTTTCCAATGCAAGCGGTAAAAACCAATGTAGAAGGTACTCAAAATGTAATACGTGCCGCCGCCGCAAACAAGGTACAAAAAGTGATCTGTTTATCTACAGATAAAGCAGCTTACCCAATCAATGCCATGGGAATTTCTAAAGCAATGATGGAGAAAGTTGCTGTAGCTGAAGCAAGAAATCTTACAGATACTGTGGTTTGTTTAACGCGTTACGGTAATGTAATGGCGTCTCGTGGTTCTGTTATTCCTTTGTTTTTAAATCAAATTCAAAAAGGGGAACCTATCACCATTACAGATCCTAATATGTCCAGGTTTTTCATGTCATTAGAAGATGCGGTGGATTTAGTTCTTTTTGCGTTTGAACATGCAAATCCTGGAGATTTATTTGTTAATAAAGCTCCTGCAGGATCTATTGGAGATTTAGCGAAGGCTCTTATTGAATTGACAGGGAAAGAAGTGCCCGTAAAAGTAATAGGAACTCGCCATGGCGAAAAGTTATACGAAACGCTTTGCACAAGAGAAGAAATGGCAAAAGCAGAGGATATGGGGGATTTTTATCGTGTTCCTGCTGATAATCGTGATCTCAATTATGCCAAATATTTTTCTGAAGGAGAAGAAGAAGTGGCTGTCATAGAAGATTATCATTCTCATAATACAGAACAGCAAGGGGTAGAAGGTTTGAAAAAATTGATTTCTACTTTACCTTTAATTCGCAAAGAAGTATTTGGAGAAGATGTAATGCAATATCCTTATTAGTAATTTGTAAATAGTGATAAGAGATTTGTTTTTAAGTAAATCGATAACAATAATCCAAATTAAATGACAAATATCCATTCAGCAATTACAGTCGGAAACCGTCATCAAGACGATAGAGGAATTATCACTTTCAATAATGAATTTGATGCTTCCAAAATAAAACGCATTTACACGATAGAAAACCATTCAACCGAATTTATTCGAGGTTGGCAAGGTCATAAAATAGAGCAGCGTTGGTTCGCTTGTATGAAGGGGAAATTTGAAATTTCTGTGATAAAAGTGGATCATTTCGACCATCCGTCTAAAGATTTAGAAATGAGTAAATATATCTTGGAAGATAATCAATTAGATTATTTACATATTCCTTCAGGCTGCATTACTGCGATAAAATCTCTTGAAAAAGAAAGTAAATTGCTTGTTTTAGCAGATTTTGCCTTAGAAGAAATACAGGATGAATATCGATTTCCAATAGATTATTTTAGTAATAAAATGTAGAATAGTAATTTGTTATTAGTCATTGCTTTCTGAAAATTTTGCAAATCACTAATAACCAATCACAAAAAGTAAATATGAGTAACCAATCACCAATTATTAATCACCAATCACGCAAGAAGATTGGTATTACAGGGCAAAATGGCTTTGTAGGAAAACATTTATATAATACATTAGGATTATTTCCTGAAGAATTTGAAAGAGTAGAATTTCAAAAAGAATTTTTTGGAAATGAGGTAGTCTTGGATGAATTTGTTTCAAAATGTGATGTCATTGTGCATTTAGCTGCAATGAATCGTCATGAATCTGAACAATTCATTTACGAAACCAATGTAGCTTTAGCCAAGCAATTGGTGGAATCTCTGAAGAGAACAAAATCAACAGCACATGTGTTAATCTCTTCTTCTACGCAAGAAGAAAGAAATAATCTTTACGGAAAATCAAAACGTGAAGGTCGTGAAGCGATTGTAAATTGGGCTAACGAAAACCATGGAAAAGTAACGGGTCTAATTATTCCTAATGTTTTTGGTGCATTTGGAAAACCTTTCTATAACTCATTCGTTGCCACATTTTGTCATCAATTAACGCATGGCGAAACGCCAACAATTGCTAATGATGGTGAAGTAAAACTAATCTACGTTCAGGAATTGGTAATGACCATCATTAATGAAATTCGTTCTGAAAAAAGTCAACCAGAATTACAAATTGAACCAACCTCAACAAATAAAGTTTCGGATGTGCTAGCACTTTTGAATGACTATAAAACAAAATATTTTGAGGGTGGTGAAATCCCAGTTTTAAATTCAACTTTCGAACATAATTTATTCAATACCTATCGTTCTTATATAGATTATAAGTCGCATTTTCCGGTTAAATTTACTCAACATACGGATCCTAGAGGAGCTTTTGTAGAAGTAATTCGTTTGGGAATTGGCGGACAGTGTTCATTTTCTACTACAGTCCCAGATATTACAAGGGGAAATCATTATCATACCCGTAAAATTGAACGTTTTGCCGTAATTAAAGGAAAAGCCTTAATTCAGCTAAGAAAAATTGACACAGATGAGGTGCTTGATTTTTATTTAGATGGAACTGAACCTGCTTATGTAGATATGCCGATTTGGTATACCCATAACATCAAAAACATTGGAACGGAAGATTTATACACCATCTTTTGGATCGATGAGCCTTTTAATCCAGAGGATTCAGATACTTATTTCGAAACTGTTTAAATTGAGCTGTCAGCTTTCGGCGTTCAGAAATAAGCCGAATGTCAAAGGCTACAATATATGAGGAAAAATGAAAGATTTTAGACAATTACAAGTTTGGAGTAAATCACATGAACTCGTAAAAGAATTGTATAAAGTAAGCGAATCTTTTCCAAAGCAAGAATTGTTTGGTTTGACATCTCAATTGAGAAGAGTGAGTATTTCGGTACCTACCAATATTGCGGAAGGTTGCGGAAGAGGGAGTGATGCAGATTTTAAAAGATTTATTCAAATTGCATTTGCATCTGCAAGCGAAGTAGAATATCTTATATTTTTGTCATTTGAATTATCTTTTATTATTGAAAGTGATTATTTGTTTTTGAATAATCAAATAATTGAAATCAAAAAAATGCTGGCAGGTTTAATCAACAAATTAAAATAATTACTATAGGTAATCAGCTAAATGCTGAAAGCTAATAGCCAATAGCTAAAAAAATGAAAAAATTAAAAGTAATGACGGTTGTGGGAACACGACCAGAAATCATAAGATTATCAAGAGTATTAATGGCTTTGGACCAATCTGAAGCTGTAGAACATATCATCGTCCATACTGGGCAAAACTACGATTACGAGCTGAACCAAATTTTCTTTGAAGATTTAGGACTTCGTAAACCAGATTATTTCTTAGAGGCAGCAGGGAAAACGGCAACAGAAACTGTGGGAAATATTTTAATTAAAATAGATCCGCTTTTAGAAGAATTGAAACCAGATGCTTTTTTAGTTTTAGGAGACACGAATTCTTGTTTGTGTGCAATTCCTGCTAAAAAGCGTCATATTCCTATTTTCCATATGGAGGCAGGTAACAGATGTTTTGACCAAAGAGTTCCAGAAGAAACCAATCGCAAGATTGTAGATCATACTTCGGATATCAACTTGACCTACTCTGACATTGCTCGCGAATACTTGTTGAGAGAAGGACTTCCAGCTGATAGAATTATCAAAACGGGTTCTCCAATGTTTGAGGTTTTAAATCATTATTTACCACAAATTGAAGCATCTACTGTTCTTGAAAAGTTAAGTTTAGAAGATGGAAAATTCTTTGTAGTTTCTGCACATAGAGAAGAAAATATTAATTCGGAAAAGAATTTTAGAGGATTAATGACTTCATTAAATGCGATTGCAGAAAAATACAACTACCCAATTATTGTTTCTACGCACCCACGTACACAAAACATGATCGATAAAATGCAAATTGAGATGCG
>NZ_JAZQRK010000010.1:0-94699 GCF_045629545.1 Chryseobacterium sp.
ATCTGTAGGAATAGACTTGAAATACTCACTTTGTGTAAATTTTCTACTGAGTCCATATACTTGATGTCCTTTTTTTCCGAAATATTCGGCAAGCGTAAATCCGATTCCTGATGATGTTCCTGTAATTATAATGGTTTTTGACATTTAATAAGTAATTGTTTTATTTGTATTGGGAACTTTTATACTGTGTTGTCCGCTAATAAATTCTCTGAAACTAATAAGTTTTGTAAATTTATGAATAAACTCTTTGTAAATGCTGTTTGTCTTTACGGAACTATCATCTTCGCAAACTTCATAATCTTCTTTTAAGATGCATTTACCTGTTGAAAAATTTATTTCGTTTACAATTTCTCCATCACAATTTTTTTGAAAGTAAATTCTTGAACCTATTAAAAAAAGATCATTGTTTTGAAATCTAAAGGTAAAATGATCTATTTCTGTTGTTTTTGAATTCAAATATAATTTTTGATGTATGGTTAATACATTTTTTTTAACCTTTATTTCAATTGTATTATCGTCAGGATAAAAACCATCTCGTGACGAAATAAGAAAATCTCCACCTGTCTTCCAGATTTCATATTTACTATTTTTCTTTTTATAGATTAATAGTTCTCTTTTAAAATTAGCATTATCAATACCATCTAACAGGACATCTGTATTTGCTAAAATTATTTTTTCTGCTACACCATCATTATCAAGATCACCTTCTAATTCTTGTACAAGATTATAGTTTTTTGGCAATTTAAATTTATTTTGCGCTGTTACAAAAATTGTAATGAAAATAAAAAAGAAGTTGAAAATATTTTTTTTCATATTATTCTAATATTTTGTGGATATCTTCCCAAAATTGAGGGTATGATTTTTCTACCACATTTTCGTCTTCAATAGTAATTTCGGAAATCAAGCAATAAGGAGCAAAACTCATTGCCATCCTGTGATCTTGGTATGTTTTTATAGAAATATTAGGTTCTGGTTTTACAAATTCCAAAGATTGTATTGTAGAATTTGTAATGTAAGTTTTTGCACCAATCTTTATGAGTTCGTTTTGAAGAGCCAAAAGTCGATCTGTTTCTTTTACTTTTAAAGTTCCTAATCCAGAAATTTCAAAAGGAATCTGCAAAGCCGTTGCCGTTACGCAAAGAGTTTGTGCAATGTCTGGGCAATTATTCATATCCAAATTGATACTTTCAGGAAAAGAAAAATCCTCAATAGGTTCTAATGTTAAAAGCTGTTGAGATGAATCGAAAATCGTTTTTAGACCAAAAAACTTTTCGTAAATCTTAGCAATTGCAGAATCTCCTTGTGTAGATTTTGGATAAAAACTTTTCAGAGAAATTGTTTTTCGTCCAATGGTTGCAAAAGAATAAAAGTAAGATGCCGAGCTCCAATCGCTTTCTACTTCATATTGCTGATTTTCTGTAGAAGAATCTTTGTAATAATCTACTTTTATGGTATTGCCTTCGAATGTATTTTTTATTCCAAACTGATTCAGAATTTCTAAAGTCATTTCAATATAAGATCGAGAAGTAATTTCCCCAACCAAGTTTATTTCTAAACCATTTTCCAATTTTCCAGCAATAAGTAGGAGAGATGTGATAAACTGACTCGAAATATGTGCCGGAACATTTACTTTTTCTACTGAAATTTTTTCACCAACAATTTTTAAAGGTGGAAATCCTTCATTTTCTAGATAGGTAATATCAGCTCCTAGATTTTGTAGAGCCTTTACCAAATCCTTTATAGGACGTTGTTTCATCCTTTCAGAACCCGTAAGAATTGTTGTTTTACCTTCTTTTATTGCATAGTAAGAAGTGAGAAAACGCATCGCTGTCCCAGCATGATGGATATCTATCAATTCGGTCTCGGTTTCTAACGCTTTTTTGAGCAATTGAGTATCTTGAGAATTGGAAAGATTGGTAATACGAATGGCACTAAAAAGACTTTCTAAAATCAACAAACGATTCGAAATACTTTTCGAACCGCTGATTTTTATGAGTTTATTTTCAAGTAATTTGGAGTGCAGAATCTTCATTGTTTTTCTTACTTCTAAGGTGAATTTAAAGATTCATTTTGGCTAAAAATTAGAACGAATCTTTACGCTATTATTTTAATTTTTCATTGTTGTGATGACGGTCTTTATCTCGTTCTGTCCTCACTTTCATTTTCTTGTCAAATGCTTCTTGCAAATTGGTACCTGTTTGATTTGCAAGACATAAAGTAACGAAAAGAACATCGGCCAACTCCTCACCTAAATCCTTAGTTTTATCGCTTTCCTTCTCGCTTTGTTCGCCATATCGGCGGGCAATTATTCGGGCAACTTCACCTACTTCTTCGGTAAGCATTGCCATATTGGTAAGCTCATTAAAGTAGCGTACGCCAATGGTTTTTATCCATTCGTCTACTTGGTTTTGCAGTTGAGTTATTTCCATTATTGATAAGCGCCTAACGTTGGATTTGTGGTTCTAGAAACGCCTACAATATCTGTAGGAACTGTAGCAGCGATGGAAGCATTACCCTTGTTCTTAGCTGGCGAATCTGTTTTTACTCTAAGATTCATCTGCGCTGCAAAATAGTTGATGAATTTTGGGTCGTCATTCTTCGTACTTTGGATGATACTCGCATTACTGTCAAAAGGAAATCCTGCATCTGAAGTGTTAGAATATTTTAATAAAGAATTTTGAATTAAAAAATTAAATTGTTGCCCTGGCATTTGCTCGAAATTCACGGCATTATCTCTATCAGAATACACAATACTATTCAGAATATTAAGCTGCTGCAGAGCGCCTTGTTCTGGTTGTCCTGCGTCATTTTTCCACTCGTTAGTAGCAAAAATTCCTACTCGATTTCTAGAAACCATTAGATCTGAATAGTTGGCAATAGTAGAATGGGTATACTGATGGTTTCCACCTTTGAAAATCCCTACGCAAGATTCCCCGCAATTACTCATTACCAAATTGCTTGCAAGTACCTTGGAGGCAACCGCATGTATTCCATAATCGTAAAAAGTGTGGATCATCGAATTGTTGATATTAGCATTAGCTTGTCTCAAATCTAGACCTGTAGTTCCTCCGAATAATCGGGTGTGGTTCATATTCAGTATGGATGCAGCTTCCATTCTTATAGAATTCCAATTTCTTGGGATGGTATCATAATAAGTATCATTTCTATCACCACGAAGAACAATTTGTTTGTCTTTAGTTCCATTAAGATTTAGAGTTCCTCCATTCAATACCTTCATTCCACTATTTTTATGGAAATAGATTTTCGTTCCTGGTTCTACATCCAAGGTAATATTAGGATTAACAGTTAGATCTCCATAGATAATCTTTGCCTTATCACTTGTCCACGTGGTATGAGTGGATAGTACATTAGGATTAGTAGGAGTTTCTATGAAAAATTCTGCGTCTTGTACTACCGAAAATAAGGTTACATGCTGTTGTCCATTTGCCGTAGAAAATAGGACTCTATCTTCTGCTATCGCTTCTGGGCCGGTAGCTTGTGGTGCAATCTCCACAAAAATATATAAACTGTCTTTTTTTCTCAGGGGTACATTCTTGAAGTCGTGTCCAGATTTTCCATCCACATTTATTTTATAGAGTGATGCAGCGCCTTTTTCCAAATTAATTCTAGGTATCATCACATCTTTATCCTCATTATTGAAAACTTTCACTACATAGGTTTCAGAACGTACTTGGTGATAAACGGTATCACAAAATACAGTGTCTCTAGAAAATCTAAGATCTTGCGTAGGCGCATCAAAAGAGATCTCATCCTTGTTACAAGAAATGGCCAATAACAGCATCCAGAAGGAACAAAACAACAGTAATTTGAATTTCATTGATTGCATAATTTTGATAAGTTTCAAATTTAACGAAAATACTTTAGATTTCTTATAAACAAAAAAATTATGTACTTCTATTTGTATATTATAAAAAATATTGTATTTTTGCAACCTAAAATTTAGCAGAGAAATACCATTACTATTTCAGAAGCAAAAACTTTAATTTTTTTTAAAAATTGTATTATGAAAAAAGGAATTCACCCAGAAAATTATAGACTAGTTGTTTTCAAAGATATGAGTAACGACGAGGTATTTCTTAGCAAATCTACTGCTGAGACTAAAGACACAATCGAGTATGAAGGACAAGAGTATCCTTTGATCAAGATGGAAATCTCTTCAAGTTCTCACCCATTCTACACAGGAAAAACTAAATTAGTGGATACTGCTGGTAGAGTAGACAAGTTTATGAATAAATACAAAAAATTCGCTAAGTAATTTTTTGATTTTAAAGATATCAAAGTCTTCCAAATTTTTGGAAGACTTTTTTTATTGTATTTTTGTATGGAAAAATATCTGATAGATTGATGATGAAACTTTCTAGAAAAATGATAAAATCCTTTTGTACAAGAGCTTTCAGATTATTATTAAACCAAATAACTTTATATATAAAATGCAAATAGTTTTTTCAGACGCACAGTATTGGGAAGATTTTCTTCCTCTTACTTTTACTAGACCTGTAGCAGAAATGCGATGTGGCATTCTGACATTTACAGAAAGATGGATGAAGATTTTAGGCAACGGTGAGATTTCTTTTTTTACAGAACTTTTTTTGCAAACCAAATATAATAGTCCAGACGATGTAGAAAGTTTATTTTTGGTTCCCAATTTTCTACCTACATCTACGGTGATTCAGCAAATAAAAGATCTAAAGCTAGGTGAAGCTTTGGTTTATGAAGATGAGCTGGTTGCTGCAAGAATAAATATGAAAGGCTTTTCTCTCAATCAAATAGAGAAAATGACAGATATTACAGAAAACTTAGTATTCTTTAAAAAACCTACAGATTTATTCACCTTCAATAAAGACGCTATCGATTTCGATTTTGAACTTTTGACCAAAGATAAAATTTCTCAGGAACTTTCTGAAACCAACGGGTTCTTAGGCAATAAGCAAGATCTTTTCATTGAAGAGGGCGCGCAAGTAGAATTTTCTACAATTAATACCAAAACCGGTAAAATCTATATTGGGAAAAACGCTGAAGTAATGGAGGGCTGTAATCTGCGTGGACCCATTGCCTTATGTGAAGAATCCAAATTTAATCTAGGTGCAAAAATTTACGGTGCTACAACCATTGGCCCACATTGTAAAGTGGGTGGAGAAGTAAGTAATATTATTATTTTTGGATATACCAATAAGGGGCATGATGGTTTCATTGGGAATTCTGTAATAGGAGAATGGTGTAATCTTGGTGCCGATACCAACTCATCTAATCTCAAGAATAATTATGGCAATGTAAAATTATGGAGCTACAGAACTAAAGCTTTTCAGGATACAGGGTTGCAATTTGCTGGTGTTATCATGGGAGATCATTCTAAAACTGCTATTAATACCCAACTAAACACAGGTACAGTAATTGGTGTGGCATCTAATATTTTCAAGGCAGGATTTCCTCCAAACCTAATTGATAGTTTTTCTTGGGGTGGATTTAGAGACGATGAAAAATTTAAACTAGATAAAGCATACGAAGTGGCTGAAAAAGCAATGGCAAGAAGAAAAATACCTCTTACCGACGACGACAAAGCAATTCTTAAACATATTTTTAACGAATATTAAAAGAAATAGCTAAAAAACTTCAAATTATTTTGAAGTTTTTTTAGTTAGAAAATAGCAACCTTACAACATTAATATAACTTTTATTGGCTACTACGTTAGCTTCTTTGCCACTGAAGATAAAGAATTGATATTCTGGATGCTCTTTTCTAAGGTTTTCGAATTTTCTTTCGCTAATGCTTTTTCCGTTAAAATAATAGTAATCTGGCGGACTTTCTACCATTATTGCTATTCCTCCAATATAAACTTGTTTAGATTCTATTTGAAATTCTTTATCTCTTATATTATCGTTTTTAGAAAAGAAAATAGTAGCATTTTCAAACAAATCATCATCTATAACAATCGGCGGTTTTCTTTCAGGTTTATTTCTGATTTGAGAATTAATTTCATCAAAATTTATATATAATAAATTGTTTTTTTCTAAAATAGTGGTAGGTATTTCTAAAGAAAATTCACCATTTTCTGCGGAAAAAGTTTTTAAGTATTGTTTTTTAGAAACAAAAATTATTCCAGCATTTGCAATAGCTTTCTTTTTTGTTTTGTGAACGATTTTCCCCGATATTCTTGTGGTATTAGTAATTTTCTGTTCGGTAGTAGAGCCAAAATTATTTTTCGCTTGTGCTTGAGCAAATGTAAGATTTGTCATTAAGACAATTCCCGCTGCTGCGGCAGATAATGACTTTGTTGTAATTCTACCACAGATTTCATTTCCATTTTCTTTCTTTAGAAAATTCTCAATTTGTTCTTCTGTTTTATCAGTAAAATCAATGACGCATTTAGAACATTTATCGCAAAATTTTCCATTAGGATCGTCTTGCATACTTTCCCAAAGTACTGAACATGGATTTTGGAATTTAATTTTCATCAATTTTTTTAATTAAACTAAAGATAAGTAAATTATTATTCTTTAAAAAGAAAAATTAATTAAATGTGTTTTTAGGAAGATGTAGACTTTTAAATGTTTTTTTAGTTTTAGATGTAATACTTTAGCTTAATAGATTGTCTTACTTATACAAACAAAAATATGACCCAAGAGATTTTCAAGAATACGGTTTTCATTCTCAAAGATGAGATGTATCGTTTTGCGAAAAGATTTGTGGTGAGTAGTGATGAAGCGGAAGATATAGTACAAGATTTGATGATTAAATTGTGGCAGAAAAAAGAAGAGTTGGCACAGTTTGGGAATTTGAAATCTTATATTTTAAAATCTGTAAGAAACGAATGCCTAAACCGATTGAAACATCATGATGTAAAATTGGGTTTCGCAGATCTACAGCTTTATCGGTCCGAATTGTACAGCATGGATGTGAATAACCTAAAAGAGCATATCATCGGATTTATCAATAAACTTCCGGAGAAACAAAAAATGGTGATCCATCTGAAAGATGTAGAAGAGTATGAAGTTTCTGAAATTTCTAAAATGATAGATATGGAAGAAAATGCAGTAAGGCTAAACTTGATGCGCGCTAGACAAAAAGTAAAAGAACAAATTTCTCAACTGATGAGTTATGAACAAAGATCAATCTCAGGAACAATATAACCAAATCTTTCAAGACTTAAGGGAGGAGAAAATGGATTGGGATTTTGAAGATTTTCTTCAAAAGGCGGAAAATATTGAGGAAGTTCCAATTATTCCTATTCACAAAAAACCATCGTTGCCAAAATGGTTTTGGATGGCTGCCAGCGTACTATTAGTTGCTAGCTTAGGAATTGTGTATGGTTTATTCTTTCAACAAAATCTAGAAGAGCAAGGTAAGTATGTAGAAAGTGAAATTATTAAGCAAAAATCTAAATTTATAAAAGAAAATCAGGATCACGAGCATCAAGTAGCTGTACATCTTCCAGATTCTATTGTTGGTGCCAAGAAAGATTCTATTTTCCAAGAAAATACCATCGCCGAAAAAGATGTTTTGGATGATATTTTGTCTAAAAGAGCAAGAATTAAAAAAGAATCTAAACCTCGTTTTGTAGATAATAAACAGTTGAAAAATACCACTTCAGAAGATTCTACCCAATACCAATCTTCATATGTCATCGTTAATGGTAAGAAAATAACCAATGAGGAGGAAGCATTGGAAGTGACACAATACTCTCTGATGAGATTAGGCAATAAGTACCAAAAATCGGTGGCGAGTGCACATAAAAACGAAAATTATAATGAAGAATACTAAAACTAACTACATGAAATATATACTTTTCCTACTCACTATTTTTTCTACCAGCTTTGTGTTGTGTTCTGCACAAACAGAAAAACTGGATGAGTTTTTCCGAAATTTCGAAAAATCGGGTAAAGTAACTTCTATCGATATTAAAAAGCCGATGTTTAGCCTTCTTAAAAGCATTGATATAGATGATGATTATATTAAAAATATAAAACCTATTCTAAGCCAAGTGGATGGTGTCAAAATGTTAATTTTAACCAAAGCCACTTATCCAGAAAGATTAAAATCTGAGAATATCGAAATCGAAAAATTAAATGTTCAAAAAGTAGATCGTGTCAATGCTGCTTTAAGGAAATTAGATTTTGAAGAATTGATGTCGGCTAATAATAACGGTTCCTCCATAAGGTTTCTAGCAGAAGGAGAAAAAGGGGGCTATTTAGAGAATTTGATATTTAACATTGATTCCAAAGAAGAAAACATTATATTTTTATTAAATGGAAAGATAAAAAAAGTAGATGTTGACAAAATGATTTCGGCTAGTAATTTCACATTTCTTAATCCTTCAACTAGCAAAACTGAAACTATTGCAGATATTAGTAATTATCTGAATGGAGAAACAAGAAACGTTGGCGAATTTTCAGCTTTACATGTTAGTACTGGTGTAAAAGTAGTGTATAAACAAGAATCTAAAACTAGCGTTAAAGTAATTGCAGATGCAGATAAACTGGGAAATATTATCACGAAAGTAGAAAATGGAACCCTTAAAATTTATATTGATAATAAAGGTAAGAACAATTTAAGATTCAAGAATTTAAGCATCAATGTTTCTGCTCCTCATCTGAAAAACGTTAAAGCATTATCGGGTGCTCAGCTCACCATTGTAGATGAACTAAGTATGGATAATTTTGATCTTGAGACTTCATCTGGTGGTTCTGTAGTAGGAAAATTGAAAATAAGAGATGCCCTTATTATTAATGCCAGTTCAGGATCTAATGTGAAAGCTAACATTTCATCACAAAGAATTAGTGTGAAAAATTCTAGTGGTGCCAATGTAGAACTAAAAGGAAGTGCTAATGAGGGATTTTTTGATGTGAGCAGTGGTGCTTCTTTAGATGGTGTAGATTTTAGAACCAATAATACCATTATAGAATCGACCTCAGGAAGTAGTGCTAATGTAAATGTAAAAGACAAAATGAAAGTAAAGGCTTCTTCTGGTGGATCTGTTCGATACAAAGGAAATCCAGAAATAGAATCCAATATTAGCAAAGTTTCTGGAGGAAGTTTAAAACAAATCAATTAGCCAATTGATGTTGCTTTCTACAGAGCAAAAACAGATTTTGGATACCAAACGCAGTTTTATGGAGCTTCACTTTGGTATTTAGCATAAAAACGAATTCATTTCCTACTATTAATATTGTTTAAACTGTGTCCTTAGGATGCGGTTTTTTCAGTTTTAATGGTGTTTTATTAAATAAAATGTAAACTATCAAAAAGTATTTTCGTATCTCGCCAAAAAAACTTAATTTTGCAAGAAAGTAAAGATGTCTATTCATAACAAAATTGTAGAGACAGCCATCACTTTCGATGATGTTCTTCTAGTACCTTCTTATTCAGAAATTTTACCGAATCAAGTTTCTTTAAAATCACGACTTACCGACAAAATTACCCTTAACGTACCTATCGTTTCTGCTGCCATGGACACAGTTACCGAAGGCGATTTGGCGATTGCATTAGCGAGAGTTGGTGGTTTGGGTTTTATCCATAAAAATATGACGATTGCCGAGCAAGCAAGCCAAGTAAACATGGTAAAACGTTCTGAGAACGGAATGATATCAGATCCTGTTACATTAACGAAAGACCATACTTTGGCTGAAGCTAAAGAAACAATGGCTCGTTATAAAATTTCTGGTCTTCCTGTGGTAGATGCAGATAATGTATTAGTTGGTATTATCACCAATAGAGATGTGAAGTATCAGGTAGATCTAGATAGAAAGGTAGAACAGATCATGACCAAAGAAAATCTTATCACTTCAGATAAAGATACCAATCTAGAGATTGCCAAAGAGATCCTACTTAAAAATAGAGTAGAAAAATTACCTATCGTAGACAAGGAAAACAAATTGGTAGGTCTTATCACCATCAAGGATATCGATAATCAACTAGAATACCCAAACTCAAACAAAGATGATAAAGGTCGCCTTATTGTAGGAGCAGGTGTAGGGGTAGGAGAAGATACAATGGATAGAGTAGCTGCACTGGTGAAAGCTGGCGTAGATATTATCGGTATAGATTCTGCACATGGACATTCTAAAGGAGTTTTAGATAAAATTTCAGAGATACGTGCTGCTTATCCAGAATTGGATATTGTAGGTGGAAATATAGTAACTGCAGAAGCGGCAAAAGATCTTATAGAAGCAGGTGCAAATGTAGTAAAAGTAGGGGTAGGACCAGGTTCTATCTGCACAACTAGAGTTGTAGCTGGTGTAGGAGTTCCTCAGTTATCAGCAATCTACAACGTATACGAATACGCAAAAAGCAAAAACGTTACCGTAATCGCAGATGGAGGGATCAAACTTTCAGGTGATATTGTAAAAGCAATTGCTAGTGGAGCAGGAGCAGTAATGCTAGGTTCACTTTTAGCAGGAACAGACGAAGCTCCAGGAGAAGAAATTATCTTCCAAGGTAGAAAATTCAAGTCTTACCAAGGGATGGGAAGTCTTTCTGCAATGAAGAGAGGAGGTAAAGAAAGGTACTTCCAATCTGAAGCTAAGAAATTTGTTCCAGAAGGTATAGAAGGTAGAGTTCCTCACAAAGGGAAAATAGAAGACGTGATTTTCCAATTAACAGGAGGTCTTAGGGCAGGTATGGGGTACTGTGGTTCTAAAGATATTACAACTCTTCAAAACGAATCTAAAATGGTAATGATTACAGGAAGTGGTCTTAAAGAATCTCATCCTCACGACGTTATTATCACACAAGAAGCGCCTAACTATTCTCTATAAGAATTCAGTTTTTAGAAGCTAATTCCCGCTTTCCACTGTATCTTTTTTGGCCCAGCTTGCCAAAAGCTATCAAAAAAGGATGCCGCTACAATCGGGGCTATAAAATATAATAGGCTTACAGATTTCCTGTAAGCCTTTTTTGTTTTCATGAGGATGAATTTTCATCCAAATCATCCTCAAATTTCCTTATTCGATTATCTGTTGCTAAACTTCCCTTGGTTATTTTCTCTTTAGCATACAATTTATATTCGTTTTCAGTTTTTTCCAATAGATAATCATAAGGTCCAACGCCAGAGATGAGTTTTATCAAAACAGGAGAAATTTCCAAACAGATAAATAAGCCCATGATAAAGGCTGCTGCAGTAGCTATAATCGCAGAATTTTTCCCCAATTCATCTAGCGCTTGAAGTCTAGCCGCAAACCCATTGTATTTATCTTCAAACGTTTCTGTAGATTTCCTTTCTGTTTCTAGGTTGGTATATACTTTAGAAATTTCTTTATCAAGATAATCCAATCTTGGAGCAATTTGTTTTTGGTAATTTTCCAAATCTCGGAAACGCTGTTCTTTCAGTTCTTGTTTACGCTTGGCATTGGTTCCGAAGCCCACCTTACCACTCGTCAGCCCAGATTGTTTACCCAAAATTTCTTTCTCCAATTCTACTGCTGCCGAATCATAAGATTTTTGGTACAAAGCTATTTTATCGGAAATTTGTTTCTTTTCAGTTTCGAAAGGTCCACTTTGCTGAAGAATTCTGCCACTCATTTCCCCTTGCAATTGTTTTTTATTCCTTTGGATAATGGTATTCAGTTGTTTATTCACCTCTTTTTCGAATATTTTTAATTCTAAAGGTTTAGAAATAATAATTCCTAAAAATGTTGCCAAAATCAACCTCGGAATAGACATTAATATTTGGTTCCACCAAGTTCCCGTTTTTTTAATGGACGAAACAATATATCGATCTAAATTAAAAATCATTAATCCCCACAAAATCCCGAAGCTAATCGCAATCAGAAGATCATCAAATACAGTGAACATAGCATAACCTGCAGACAACGTAGCAAACACGGCAGTGAAAAGTACAATCCCTCCAATACCCGCAAATTTATTCCATTCGCTAGGAGTTTTCTTTAGGATATGAAGATTAGCTCCAGAACAGATCATCAAGAATTTCTGGAACCCATTGCTGGTATAACCTACCTGATTTATAGGTTGTTTAGTGTTTCGCATTTCACAAATAAATTATACCCTTATCATAGTAAAAATCATACCAATGTTACAACAAGTAATAGGTTTTGCCAAGTAGATTTTTATTTTCTTATTTAAACAAAGATTTTGTAGACATGTAGAATTATAATAATTTTTAATAATAAATTAAATTACCCTAATCGTTTGCTTATCATTAAAAAAAGATTAGATTTGTTGCCAAATAATCAAAAAAAATCAGAGGGAATGAATAAAATTGGTATACTGGCGCTTTTGGTATTCTTTAATCAGGCTTTTTCGCAAACTTTTCAGGGCGAGAAATGCGGTTTTGATGCTGTGATGAGCAGACTGGATAAGAAATATCCTGACCTAAAAAAGAATAGAGATGCATTCAGCGAGCGCATGGCAGATTCTAACATGAAAAAATTATTACTAAGCAAATATGGTGAATCTACTTATGCTAACGCTTTGTACACAGGACAAGTGTATGAAATACCAGTAGTAGTGCATGTAATAGAGTCATCAGCGACTTCGAATTCTAATCTTTCAGTGACGGATACAGAAATTACCAATTGGATCGATCGTGCGAATTCTATGTATGCTACTACGTATGGAAATGGATTTTATACTGAGGGACCAGGGCCAACAGGTGGTTCTGTGATGCCATTCCGTCTAGTATTAGCTAAACGTGCTCCGAATTGCGAAACTACGAGTGGTATAGTAAGATACAATGGTAGTACAATACCAGGATACGATGATTATGGAGTAAGTATGCAAACTTCTAATGGTGCAGACGATTATTTGATAAAAACACAAGTTGCCCCACATTGGCCAGAAAACTCATACTTTAATATCTACGTAGTTATAGGATTTGATGGCCAGCAACAGCTTACCTATGGTTTGATGGGATATGCTGCCTTCCCAAATTCTTACGATTTCGATTATGAAAGTTTTATGAAGGTGGCAACCATAAAAAATACAAATGATACTACACTTACACATGAATTAGGACATGCTTTTGGTCTTTATCATACCTTCCAAGGAATAGGTTATACCATTCAAAACGCTTGTCCACCTAATGGTAATTGTGCCACTACGGGAGATGGAGTATGCGACACATCGCCTTCTAGAAGTATGTACGGTGTAACAGTGCCCAATAATAATGCGATAGATCCATGCACCAATGTCAACTATGATGGGACGCAATATAACATCATGAATTATACGAGTGTTGAAAGAAAATTTACAGATGGGCAAAGAGATCGTGCGATATTGAGCATGATGGAGTATAGAAAAAATTTGATAAATTCTACAGCAGCAAAAGATCTGTCTGCTATTCCTCCTTCTACAGTCTCGGTAATCCCAGCAGTTTGTAATCCCCCTACTACATTACATCCTACTAATAACAATTTTGCGATAGGACCAACAAAAGTTAATTTCGGCTCTATAAGTAGTACGACCAATGGATATGATTCTGATGAGATAGCACCGGTATTCTTTGCAGATTTTACTGCAGCGAGTTGTATTAGACCTGCATACAGCACAGATATAGCGGTGGGTACAGCAACACCTTTGGAAGTTACTTATCTTAACGGATTTAGCATACCCAATAAATTTAGAACTAAAGTTTGGATCGATTATAATAATAACGGAAGTTTTGAAGCTAGTGAATTGGTTATCAATCATATTTCTCCTGCTAATGTAGCTTCTAATTCTTATCCTATCATCACGGGTAATGTAACGGCTCCAGCAAATGCTGTGAAAAATACTTATCTAAGGATGAGAGTAGCAGTAGATGCTGCTACATTTCAGACCACTACAGCATTGCCCGATTTCGATGCTTGTTCTCCTTTGCAATACGGACAAATGGAAGATTATGCGGTAAGAATTTTGGATGTTTTAGGAACTTCTGATGTGAAAGACAATGTGGATACGAAACTTGTTTATCTTAAAAATGAAAACAAACTAAAATTGATGGGAAGTAACAATGCGTATTTCGGAGAATATCAAATTTATGATATGAGTGGTAAATTATTTCAAAAAGGAAATACGAAAACCAACGAAATTCAAATAACCAACGAATTACTGAAGGGTTCTTACATCATCAATTATTCTAATGATAAAATTAAAGAATCTAAAAAGTTTTTGAACAACTAAAATTTTAGCAAACATACTTGCTATGGTCATGAAAAAAAGAGTTTGGTACAATGCCAAACTCTTTTGTATTTATAAAGGTTAGCGAATCTACCTTTTTATTTTATATTATAGGTTATTTCAAGCGTTCAGGGTTCTGTTTTAGGAAAGCATCCCAACCTGTATAAGATTTAGAATCGGATATCGTCCCAGAATTGAAGTGATGGCAAACGGCAACCGCCAATCCGTCTGAGGCATCCAAATATTTGGTAGGAAATTCTTTAAGGTTGAGAAGAGTTTTTAGCATTCCTGCAACTTGCTCTTTACTTGCGTTTCCATTTCCCGTAATAGCCATTTTTATTTTCTTGGGAGAATATTCTGTAATTGGGATATCTCTGTGTAAGCTTGCTGCCATGGCAACCCCTTGTGCGCGACCCAATTTCAACATAGATTGTACATTCTTACCAAAAAATGGCGCTTCCAAAGCTACTTCATCAGGATGGTATTCGTCTATAAGAGCCAAAGTTTTATCAAATATATGCTTCAGCTTAGTTTCGTGGTTAGGGTGTTTTTTTAGAATCAACTCGTGGATCGAGACCATCTTCATTTGTCCTTTTATCACAGAAATAATCCCGAATCCCATAATGGCAGTTCCGGGGTCTATTCCTAATATTATTTTCTCTGCTACAATCATCGTAGGCAAAGATAAGGCTTCTCTTATTTATTTAAATAGACAGAAACTCAGAATCTTTATTAATTTTTAACCATCGAAAAAAATGAGAATTACTCTTCCAAGCTTTTTCCGAATTCTATCAATCCTTTTGCCATGCTCGCTTTTCTACTTCCCAATTTTATCGCTTTGTCCCATTCGGAGTTTGCCTTCTCTTTTAACCCTAATATATGATAGTAACTTCCCAAGACGGTGTATCCTTCTGGATTTCCTAGGGCAACTATTTTTTTGGATAAGGCTATTAATTCAGGATGAGGTTTCAGCTTTTTAGATGCAATTTTCTCAGGTTCATTAAGAAGGGCTGGTGTATACTCTAGCATTTTCATTCCGAAGAGATTCATGCAAGATCTAGACAGCCCTTTATCACACATTTCCTGGTAAACAGGATTTGTTTTGCCAGAAAATAAGTCTTCTAAACTCGATTTTGCTTTTGTTCTGTCATAATATTCAGCTAATAATTGGGCTTCTCGCTGAGCTTGTTGCTCATTTTTTCTATTATTTGTCACAATAGAATCCTTGATAGGCTCCCAAATTCCTTTCTCTACCCAATCTGAAATTCCTTTGATTGTTTTATTTTTCTGAATTTTAAATATAAATAAGCTTTTGTCTGGATATACAATAATGCTGTCATTTCTGGTAAAAAAGTCTCCATAATCCAAACCTGCGATAAGCACTTTGCCATTGCCATCAAATTCAAATTGCTTATAGAAGGTATTGTCTTTTTTCTCTTGATAAAAGCCATGAAATGAATTGTCTACTTTCTGTGCATTTGCAAAAAAGGAAAGTAAAACAAAAATAAAAATAGGTGTTTTCATTTTGTAAAAATACAGAATTGGCTACTATTGACGAGGTTAATCCATTGCGTAATAGATATTTCACTATAAATAGTGAGAAGGATTTTTACCTTGTTAATTAGAAACGAATCTTTTAGTTTAAATAAAACTTATGAGAAATCTAAGTTTTTAATTAAAAATAAATACATAAGAAAATTATACATAATTTTACGATGTATTAATATTGGCATCTTGAAGAAAAATAGTTTATATAAAGGAACGCTACAAAATATCATTTTGAAATTGCTTTCAAAAGAAGTAAAAATGTATGGTTACCAAATGACACGGCGTGCGAAAGAGCTTACCGAAGGCGAACTAGAGATGACGGAAGGTGCGTTGTATCCATTGCTCCACAAATTGGAAGCTGATGGACTTATCTTTTCCGAAACTCAAGAAGTAAACGGAAGGAGTAGAAAATATTATCTACTGACAGAAAAAGGGAAGAAGCAACAGGCGACGCAGGAAGTTGAAATGAAATCGTATTTGTTTAATCTAAATACAATTTTTAATAGATGATCACAAACCAAGAACTACTACAAATTAAACATTATTTGAAAAGTAGAAAACTTTCTGATAATGTATTGAATGAGGTTTTAGATCATTTTGTGCCTCAAATTTCAGAACTAATGTTTTCGGAAAAAATAAATTTCCAAGAAGCTTTTATCAAAATCAAAATCTTGTGGAAGTACGATTTGGAAATGGTGAAAGCAGATATTTTTAGCTTTAAAAAAATAGCCAGGATAGAAAAAACCATTTTGCAAATGAGATTCCGAAGAATAATGGGGATTTCTCTAGTGATATCTTTAGGAATTATTGGTTTGTATGTGCTATTTCCAGATTCACTATTGTATTCTATGCTTGGTCTCAGTGCGATTCTTTTTATTTATCTTGGGTATGGATTTTTATTTAAGAATCTAAAATTTAGAGATTTAGTCGCCTTCAATTTTCATCCATTAATTATAAGAAATCAGATTTTTGCTTTGATTATTGGAATTGGATTTATGGTAAGTAGAACATTTTTCGAGGTTGAATCTATCACTTATTTTCTAATATTTTCTGTATTTGGAATTTCTACACAAATACAAATGACTTATTACAAAATGAAAAACACAACTATTTTACTTTAGAAATATGAAAAAAGAAGAACTTAAACAAATTGAAGATTATCTGTTGCTGTACAAGCTTCCATTGGATATTCTGCTAGAAGTAAAAGATCATATGTCAACACAAATTGCAGAAATACAAGCCGAAAAAGAGATTACATTCGAAAATGCATTTACCGAAACTAAATTGGCTTGGGAAAAAGATTTGAAACCAACGAAATTTAAGTTGCTTTTTCAAGATGAAGTGCCAATGATTGTAAAGAAACTGAGCAAAGAAAAATATTGGGATCTACTTAAAAAATCAATATTAGTTGCATCAATTTCTTTAGGCTTGAATCTTATTTTCGTGTTTATCTCTAAAGATGTAGATGTATTTAGTGTGCTTTTTAGGATTCAAAATGGGATTTTTGTGATACTACCAATTATTGTGTGGTTGTCTCATCTAAAAATGAAAAAATATATGAAGTATGATTTTAAATTTAGAGGCAAATCATTTTATACGATATATCAACAAAATGTAGGTTTACTACTTACAAGTAGTGGACTGATGGCTCAGGTTACGTTAAGAGATGGTTCGTTTCTATATAATTACCTACAAGGTTCAGAACATTCTCACCTGATTGGATTTCTGATGACACTATTTATACCTATAGTAATACAAATAAATGTTTCATTTGCTATTTTCAATTTTATAAACCACAAGCAAACACTCAAGAAAATTCAAAATTATATAGTAGAGTAATTGTTATTTTTTAAATTGAATCGCTGTGTTTTCTAGATGATCTGTACTGCTTTTAATATCAATATGAGGCTTGAAAATAGAGTTCTTCCCTTTTCCTTCATCTGCGAGATTAGAAAGGATTATAACCGAAGTTTTGGTTTCTGGATAATAGATATTCAGCGACGCAGAACCCTTCACATATCCGCTATGGAAGTAGGCTAGAGGTTTTTTGTCGTTCAGCATAATGCCGAGCCCGTATCCCATTTTTCCAAATATTTGGTGCATTCTTGTTGCACTTTTTGTAGTCATTGCTTTTAAAGTTTCAGGCTTTATGATTTTTCCAGTATACAATTTTTGGTTCCAAAGATGAAGATCATCAATGGTAGAAAGTATGCCACCTGCAGGCGTTCCTACATCTTTACCAGATAATCTTTTGGGCATATTGGGAAGTTCTTGTTGCTGTTTTGAATCTCCAAGATAAGCGCTCCCGAAATTTTTACCTTGATATAAATCTGCAGTGAATGTATTTTGAAGTCCAACGTTTTTAAACAATTCTAAGGCATTTTCATCAAAGGATTTTTGCGTTATATTTTCTAACACTTTCCCCAAAGCATTGTATCCATCGTTAGAATAATTGAAATCTTCGCCACTTTTGAACATTAATCTTTGTCCCATCAAATTCATTCCTGAAGTATGATTTAGCAATTGTTTGATGGTAATGTTCTCGTATTCTTTGGTTTGAAATTCTTTTAGATATTGAGAAACGGTGTCTTCTAATTTCAATGTTCCTTTTTCAATTTCTTTTAAAATAAGAACAGCAGTAAATTGCTTGCTGATAGAGCCAATGGCAAAAATAGTGGAAGAATCTATTTTTGCTTTTGTTTTAAAATTGGCAAAACCAATATTTTTTCTGTAGATGTCAACCGAATCTTTAAATAGTGCGACACTACCATTAAAATTATATTTTTTGACTATAGAATCTATTTGACTTTCGTAAAGTTTTTTTTGAAAGGCAGTAATCGTAGAATCTACAATAGCTTGCTTATTTACTTTTTGCTCTTGAATGGTTTTCTCGCTTTTACATGAATAAATGAAGATAGAAAAGATAGAAAGAAATAAAAATATATTCTTTTTCATAGGATTGATAAGTGTTTTTCGAGATCAAATGTAAGAAAAAACCCTCGAAGAATATTCTTCAAGGGTTTATTTATTATTAATTGCCTGTCCGGCTACGGACTACATATTTCTTCTGTACATACCACCCACTTCAAACAAAGCATTGGTAATTTGTCCAAGAGAACAATATTTCACCGCATCCATCATCACGGCAAATAAGTTTTGCTGATTGATTGCTGCATGTTGCAATGTTTTCAAAGCTTCTGCCGACTTGTCTTCGTTCGATTTTTGGAAATTATGAAGTGTCTGAATTTGCACTTGCTTTTCTTCCTCGGTAGAACGAATAACTTCTCCCGGACGAACCGTTGGCGAACCATCTTTTCCTAAGAAAGTATTTACTCCAATAATTGGGAATTCTCCCGTATGCTTCAACCATTCGTAGTGCATAGATTCTTCCTGAATTTTAGAACGTTGGTACATCGTTTCCATTGCACCCAATACGCCACCTCTTTCAGTGATTCTATCAAACTCTGCGTAAACAGCTTCTTCTACTAAGTCGGTAAGTTCTTCTATAATAAACGAACCTTGTAACGGATTTTCGTTTTTCGCTAAACCTAATTCTTTATTAATAATCAATTGAATCGCCATTGCTCTTCTCACAGAGTTCTCTGTAGGCGTAGTAATTGCCTCATCATACGCATTGGTGTGAAGAGAATTACAGTTGTCGTAGATTGCATACAAAGCTTGAAGCGTTGTTCTGATATCGTTAAAATCAATTTCTTGAGCGTGAAGAGATCTTCCAGAAGTTTGAATGTGGTATTTCAACATTTGGCTTCTTTCATCTGCGCCATACTTCAATTTCATAGCTTTTGCCCAAATTCTTCTTGCTACACGTCCGATTACAGAATATTCTGGATCGATACCGTTTGAGAAGAAGAAAGATAAGTTAGGAGCAAAATCATTAATGTCCATCCCTCTAGACAAATAATATTCTACATAAGTGAAACCATTTGCTAAAGTAAATGCCAACTGAGAAACCGGATTTGCACCTGCTTCAGCAATGTGATAACCAGAAATAGAAACAGAGTAGAAGTTTCTTACTTTTTCTTTGATGAAATATTCTTGTACGTCACCCATCAATCGTAATGCAAATTCTGTAGAGAAAATACACGTATTTTGAGCTTGATCTTCTTTAAGAATATCAGCTTGAACCGTTCCACGAACGTTAGCAATTGTTTTAGCTTTAATTTCAGCATAAACATCTGCAGGTATTACCTCATCTCCTGTGATTCCTAGTAATTGTAACCCTAAACCATTATTAGAAGGCGGAAGTTCTCCGTTGTATTTTGGTCTTGCTAAACCTTTATCGTCGAATTTTGCTTTTAAAACTGCTTCTACTTTAGATTCCAAACCATTTTCGGCAATATATTTCTCAACATTTTGGTCAATAGCAGCATTCATAAAGAAAGCCAAAAGCATCGGCGCTGGTCCATTGATCGTCATTGATACAGACGTCATTGCATTAATCAAATCAAAACCTGAATACAATTTTTTGGCATCGTCCAAAGTTGCAATAGAAACTCCAGCATTACCAATTTTACCATAAATATCTGGTGGTAAAGCAGGATCTTGTCCGTACAATGTTACCGAGTCAAATGCTGTAGAAAGTCTTTTTGCTGGCATATCTGAAGATACATAATGGAATCTTCTGTTGGTTCTTTCTGGGCCACCTTCTCCTGCAAACATTCTTGTAGGATCTTCGCCAGTTCTTTTGAAAGGATAAATACCAGACGTATAAGGGAATCCACCAGGAAGATTTTCTTGCCCTTTCCATAGGATAAGATCGCCCCAATCTTTGTATTTTGGTAATGCTATTTTTGGAATTTTCAGGTGAGAAAGAGACTCTGATGAGGTAGCCACTTTGATTTCTTTACCACGTACAATATAAGAGAAAAATTCTTCTTGGAAAGCTTTTTTGGTATCTTCCCAATTGTTTAGGAAATCTATATTTTCTTGTTGAAGTTCTTTTTCGGCTTTTTGATATTCAGCGTCTAAAACTTCATTAGATATTAATTTTTTTACACCATCAATGTGGTACATGGTTCTTGCAAGTTCAGCTTGCTTTTGTAGGTGCGCGTCGTAGATTCTATTGTTTTCTACAATTTCAGATAGGTAACGAACTCTTTTTGGAGGGATAATTGTTACTTCATCACTCACTTCCTGTTCTGCGAATGGTTTTAAATTCAAACCTGAAAATTTATCATTAACCTGAGAAATCAAAGTATTGAAAAGTGCAGTTGTTCCGTGATCATTAAACTGAGAAGCCTTTGTAGCATAAACAGGCATTTCTTCTAACGGTGTTTCCCATAAAAGATGATTTCTCTGGAACTGTTTTTTTACCGCTTGCAAAGCATCTAGAGCGCCACGTTTGTCAGATTTATTTAGAGCAATGAGATCTGCATAATCTAGCATATCTATCTTTTCTAATTGCGTAGACGCACCGTATTCTGGAGTCATTACATACATAGAAACGTCTGCGTAATCTGAAACTTCAGAACCCGATTGCCCAATTCCTGATGTTTCTAAAATAATGATGTCTGGATGAGCTAGTTTTAGGATATTGAGTGCAGAATGGATGTATGGAGAAACTGAAACGTTATTTTCTCTAGTTGCCATAGAACGCATATAAACTCTTGGGTCATTGATGGCATTCATCCTGATTCTATCGCCTAAAAGTGCGCCTCCAGTTTTCTTTTTGGATGGATCTATAGAAATAATTGCAATTTTTTGCTCTGGGTTAGAACGAAGAAAACGTCTTACCAATTCGTCTGTAAGAGAAGATTTTCCAGCACCTCCAGTTCCTGTAATCCCGATAATTGGGGTGGTAAGATCTTTAGATTTTTCTTCAATAGCTTTTACCAATTCTGGTTTCTCTTCTGAAAAGTTTTCTACCGCCGAAATAATTTTGGCAATGCTTGTAGAATTGTCGAAGCTGATATTTTCTAAATCCTCCACAGAAACATCTCTTCCAGTAGCAAAATCTGATCTTTTTACCAAATCGTCAATCATACCTTGAAGTCCCAATTCTCTACCATCATCTGGAGAGTAAATTCTATCGATTCCGTAAGCCATCAATTCGTCTATTTCTTCGGGCAAGATAACGCCACCACCACCACCAAAAATCTTGATTTGTGGGGAGTTTTTTTCTCTTAAAAGGTCATAGATGTATTTGAAATATTCGTTGTGTCCACCTTGATAAGAGGTAAGAGCTATAGCATTAGCATCTTCTTGTATAGCAGTGTTTACTACTTCTTCGGCAGATTTATCGTGTCCTAGGTGGATAACTTCGCATCCTGTACCTTGTATCACACGTCTCATAATGTTAATCGCTGCATCGTGCCCATCAAAAAGTGAGGCTGCTGTTACAATCCTTACCTTATTTTTAGGGGTGTATTTTTGAGTGTCCATATAGTAATTTAGTCAAGTTTCAAATATAATGATTTATGATTATATGCAAAATGGGGATTTTAAAAATGCTTTTACTATGGATTGGAACATCTGTACATGTATCATTTTTATAGGATTAGATCTCCAAAAAAATCACTATTTTCAGCGAAGGATATACTTTTCTTTAATAATTATCTTTATATCCTTAAAAATTAAATCTAAAAAGTAGATAGATATGAATCTAAAATCGTTACTAGTAGCAACAACAATAGGCGTTTATTCTTTGGCAAATGCTCAGCAGATCATTTATTTTAATGAAGATTGGGAGGTGACCACGAAGGATAAGATGGAATATTACCGCGAAACCACAAAACAAGGAAATCTCACACTGGTAAAAGATTTTTACAAAAACGGAACTCCTCAGATGCAAGGTTTAGCCTCTGATAGTACGCCTAATGCGGAAGTTTGGGATGGGCAAGTAACTTGGTATTATCCTAATGGTAAAGTGCAAACTACATCTAATTTTAAGAATGGGACCCAAATGGGCATTTCAAAAGGGTTTGATGAAAATGGAAGAGTACTGGAAGATATGGTGTATGATAAAGATATCAATTTTAGAGGAACTCGATATGCGTACAAGGATGACTACGGAACCTATAATAGCATTACAGAATATGAAAAATCCGAGCCAACTAAAGAAGTAGTTTATGACGAAGATAAAGATAAAATACGTTATGAAACCGTCTATACTAATGGTTATGAGGCTACGGAGACTAAATATTATGATGAAAGGGGAAAATATATAGGGACTAAATACAGTAAGGACTATGTAACCTCGGGAGTTGTAGTAGAGTATTATTACCAACCAATGAAGGTAAAATCTATTAGTAAATATGGTAAAGATGAAAGTATTGTAGAAGAAAAGCTATTCTATAAAAATGGTAAGGTAGCCAAAGAGAAAAAACTGAATAAAAAAGATGGA
Source organism: Chryseobacterium sp. (assembly GCF_045629545.1). GTDB lineage: Bacteria > Bacteroidota > Bacteroidia > Flavobacteriales > Weeksellaceae > Chryseobacterium. The sequence goes on from NZ_JAZQRK010000010.1 coordinate 23,043, forward strand.
GTAGAAAAGACCTATGATGTGAATGGAGTCAAAATAGCAGAACTTGCCTACGCTTTGGATAAGGATAGTAATAGCTTATCTCCCGCAGATGGTGTAAGCTATGATTTTTCTGAGGATTTGGATACTCCAATTAGAATTGCAACGTATGCAAAAGGAATGTTAGTTTCAGAAAAAACTTACAATGAAGAAACAAAGAGACTATCCTCTGAAGTTACCTATAAAGATGGCGAAAATGATAAATTATCTTATTATGATGACAATGGTAATTTGAGAAGTACGCTTCAATATAAAGATGGTATGCCTTACAACGGAAATATTATTACCAATAATTCAGAAACCGTATTTAGTGATGGAAAGGTTCAAACGATGAAAATAACAGATCAAGATGGTAAAATTTTTCTTGAAAAAAAATACAATTTAGCCAAAAATATCTACGAGGCTAAAATATACAATATGGACCAGAAAATGATCATGTCATATACTTCAGATCCAGAAAGTGATTTGCTGAATGGGGTAATTACTCAATATGAAAATGGTAAAGCAGTAAGAAAAGCTACAATAAAGGATGATTATCTAATAGATGGTAAGCTTTCATTGAAAACTGATGACCAAAGAGTAGAAAGAGAAGTATCAAAGAAAATGCAATATTATAGAGTTTACAATGACAAAAATGTGCTGATAGAAGAAACCAAAAAACTGAAACAAGAAGAAGATGATTTTTCAGAATTAATGTACGTAGCAGAAACTTCATTATTCGAAAACTTTGTACCTTTGTAGGATGCAAAGAGCACTTATATATTTCGTTTTAGGAACTGTTGCAAGTTTCGTTATCAACTATTTTTTTGGTGATAATAAAGACATGGGTTTGGCAATTTTTTATGCTACCGCATTTGGTTCTGCTTGGGGATTATCGTATTATTTAGATAATCCGTCATTCAGTTTAGTACAGAAATTGGGCATCTCATTTGCCGCTATGGCAGTACTTGTAGGTGTAGGAACTTTTATCTATAATCTAGATTTGGCAGTTCCAGCAATTCTTAAGTTTTCTACAGTATTTGTAGCTTATTATTTAATTGCTAGTATGCGCAGTTCCAAATCTTTAAGAAGCTAAATGTATTTTAATAATATATAATAGAGCAATAAATCTTTTTGGAGGTTTATTGCTTTTTTATAACTAAAATTATCAACCTATAATTGAATTAATTTTCTATTTAAATATGAATTTTGAAATAGGAGAAGATTCATCACATAATCTTGCATTTTATATTTTAATTATTATTTTAAAATGTATTTGACTGGCGAGAATTTATAAGATGTAGTGAAAGTCAGATGATTTAAATGAAATTTATTATTACATTATAAAAATATTGTGTACCTTTGCACACCCTTACGGGGAAAATTATGTTTAATCTTTAACTAAAACGTGTGAATACATTAAGTTACAAAACTGTTTCAGCGAACAAAGCTACTGCAAATAAAGAATGGGTTGTAGTAGACGCTGAAGGACAACCATTGGGGAGATTAGCTTCTCAGGTTGCAAAGATTTTGAGAGGTAAGCACAAAGCAAACTTTACACCTCACGTAGATTGTGGTGATAATGTTATTGTTTTGAATGCTGGGAAAATTACTCTTTCTGGAAATAAGTGGGCAGACAAGACTTACATCTGGCATACAGGTTACCCTGGAGGTCAAAAGTCTATGACGGCTACAGAACTTCTTGCGAAGGATTCTTTAAAAGTATTGGAAAGATCTGTAAAAGGTATGCTTCCAAAAACTAGATTGGGATCTGCATTGTTCAAAAACCTTTATTTATATGAGGGAACAGAGCACAAGCATGAAGCTCAACAGCCTAAAACAATTAATATTAACGAATTTAAATAATTAATATGTCTATAATTCACAAAATTGGAAGAAGAAAAACTTCTGTTGCGAGAGTTTACGTAAAGCCAGGTACTGGTAACATTACAGTGAACGGTAAAGACGCTAAAGATTATTTCTCTACAGACGTAATGGTTTACAAGCTAAACCAGCCGTTTATCCTTTCTGAAACTGTTGGTCAGTATGACGTTACCGTAAATGTTTTCGGTGGTGGTAATACAGGTCAAGCAGAAGCTATCAGATTAGGTGTATCTAGAGCGCTTTGCGAAATCAACGCTGAGTATAGATTAGCATTGAAGCCTGCAGGTTTACTTACAAGAGATGCAAGAATGGTAGAAAGAAAGAAACCAGGTCAGAAAAAAGCAAGAAAGAGATTCCAGTTCTCAAAACGTTAATTTTCAGACTCAAGATTGGAGGTATCAGTGTACAGAATTTATTTCGTCTGTTATCCTATATCTGAAATCTATTAATCTAAATTTTTTTAAAATTGCCCGTTATGTTTAGCATCCAAACCCTTCTCCCATCTAAAGAAGTTGTTGATTGCTTAAAAAGCGGAAAGTAAACTAACACACAACAAAAACATGGCAAAAGCAAATGTAAAAGACCTTCTAGAGGCTGGTGTACACTTCGGTCACATGACTAGAAAGTGGAATCCAAATATGGCTCCATACATTTTTATGGAGAAAAATGGTATTCACATTGTAGACTTACATAAAACAGCTGTTAAATTGGATGAAGCGTGTAGCGCTTTAGAAAAATTAACTTCTGCAGGTAAAAAAGTTCTTTTTGTAGCTACTAAAAAGCAAGCAAAAGAAGTGGTTGCAAAACACGCTGCTGAACTTAATATGCCTTATATTACAGAAAGATGGCCAGGTGGTATGTTAACAAACTTTGTTACTATCAGAAAGGCTGTAAAGAAAATGAACTCTATCGACAAAATGAAAAAAGACGGTACGTTCGAAACTTTATCTAAAAAAGAAAGACTTCAAGTGGACAGACAGAGAGCTAACCTAGAAAAGAACTTAGGTTCTATTTCTGACATGGTGCGTCTTCCTTCTGCAATCTTTGTAGTTGATATTATGAGAGAACACATTGCTGTAACTGAAGCTAAAAAATTAGGTATTCCAGTTTTCGGTATCGTGGATACTAACTCTGACCCAAGAAAAGTAGACTTCGTTATCCCAGGAAACGATGATGCTTCTAAATCTATTGATATGATCTTGAACGTAGTTTCAGATTCTATCAAAGAAGGTCAGTCTCAAAGAAAAGCTGATAAAGAAAAATCTAAAGAAGAAGGAGAAGTAGTATCTGCTGAAAAAGATGCAGATTTCGAAGCTTCTGCTGAATAATTCTAAAAGATTTATCTTTGAAATATAAAACCCCACTCATTATCTTGAGTGGGGTTTTTGTTGATTATAATGATTCCTCTATTGAGACACTTTAATAGTGGTAACTCCTGTAATGTACTTGTTGCTTTTGTAATTAGAATTACAAATCTTCCCAGATAGCTGATAATTTTTATTCTTCAAGATCATAGCAGATCCTATTTTACCAGCAGCAATCGGAATTTTTTTCTGATAATTATTGCCAATAATGGTAAGAACCATAGGACAAGGAGAGGTGTTCTCTACGGTAATAGCAGTTTTCGGGCTATTGGGGTCTTCTTCATTTAGGAGATAAGTGAGGACTTCGGGAGTTTCAGATTTGTAGTTCTTTGCCAAATCTTCATAGCTAGTATCCATACTTCTAGAAGGTAGAGTAGAGGATTTATTATATGTTGGTGAGTGAAGAGGTGTGGGATAAGTTTCGCAACTTACTACCGTAATAATGGCACCCATATACATCATTATTTTACTCATTATTTTCAACTTTTCTTTTTTGTGTACTTTCTTTTTTTAACTTTCTTCTTTACCTTTTCTATATCACTACTTTTCGCTAAACTCTTTTTCTCATTTTCATTTCGGTCAATAGGATTGCCAATGCTCAGTTGAAGATGATTCTTTACTACTTTCTGCGTATTGTACTTTACATCACAAACATTCGTGGTGATTGAATAATTCCCCTTTTCCAAAATCAAGAAATTATCATTATGGGCAGGTACAGCTAGATTATAAAACTTTTTTCCGTTTATTTTTAAAACCAAATTGCAATCCGAATTATTTTTAAATAACAATATAGCTTCGTTATTACTAACATCTTTATCCAGCATCGAATTTAAAAGTTCTTTAGTTCTTTTTTGATGCTGAATAGCAGTTTCTGATAGCAGACGTTTGTATTCTTCTGAATCCTCAACTTGGGCTTTACTATGATTTGAGGGTACATTCATTATTACAGGTCTTGCCTCCATAGGTTTTGCGTTGGCTGCGCCCTTTGTCCATTCTTTATTCTTCAAAGCGATCAATTTACCTTCAAGAATGCGCTTTTTGGGATCCTCTGGATGTGCATTTTTTAAATATTCTGTAACCTCATCTATACTTGTGCTTTTTAAGATTTCTTTCTGCCGTATTTCCAATTGTGGAGAGCAGGAGAAGAGTATCGTTAGCAGCGCTACAACGATATAAAATTTTTTCATCAGAGTGTTTTTGTGTGTTTTTAGTTTATTCTGAACTTGATATAAGTAATCGTCTTCCCTTTAGCAGAGAACAATCCTTCATAGTAAGTCCTGATGTCTCTTAGGTGTGGTGTATTGGGATCGTATTCCTTTGCTCCATAGATATCGTGATGTGCAGAAATGATCTCATAGCCAGCTCCTTGTAAATATCCCAATGTATATCCATGCAAAAATTCAGAATCTGTTTTTAAATGAACAATTCCGCCAGGTTTTAAGAATTTTTTATAGCGTTCTAGGAAATCAGGATGTGTTAATCTATGTTTTGTCCGTTTGTATTTTATCTGTGGATCTGGGAAAGTAATCCAGATTTCATCTACTTCATTCTCCCCGAAGAAATAATCTACTAGCTCAATTTGGGTCCTAAGAAAAGCCACATTATTCATGTTGTTTTCTATAGCTTCTTTAGCACCAAACCAAAATCTTGCTCCTTTGATGTCTATCCCAATAAAGTTTTTATCCGTAAATGTTTTTGCTAATCCTACTGTGTATTCTCCTTTTCCGCATCCCAATTCTAGCACAATTGGATTTTCATTCTTGAAGAAATCTTTTCTCCAATTTCCTCTTAGTTCAAAAGATCCTGCTACGGCTTCTTCTCTTGTTGGTTGTATTACATTTGGTAATAAGTTGTTTTCTGTAAATCTAGCTAGTTTATTCTTGCCCATGTATGGTGTATATAAAATTATGCAAAATTACAAAAAATAATAAGCAAATATTTACATAAAAGTAATAAGCTAACCTATAAGATATTTTACAAAATTATTTGGATGCGCTTCCAAGTGCAACCATTAGAGGCTTCAGAATACTTTTCTGTGAGGCATATTGCGAGCCACAAACCAAACTTGTAAGTAGGTAATTTCCTTTTTCTACTACTACAGAATTGTTTTCGTGTGCAGGAATGGCTAATCTGTATTTGATATTTCCTACACCTTCTATTCTCACAATGATATTACAATCCGATTTGTTTTCAATCATCACAATACATTCTTTAGCATTAGGATCATTATCAAATAATGAATTTAATATTTTTACAGTTTTATTCTTGTGTTCTACAGGGTTAGACGCCATAAGCATATTGAACTCGTCTGCTTCGGTGTTTGCTATCACCGGAAGTTTAGCATTAGCTACAGTGGGAGTTACATATACGTTTTGCGTAGTACTGGGCGTATATTTTATCAGAGTTTGAGGAGAATTCAGTTCTGCTTGGTAACGGGCTATTTGTTTTTGTTTGATGTTGGCATTCATCTCTTCAAAAGTTATCTTGGTAGAAGCTCTTCTGCTTAATATTGCCAACATTTCTTGCATTTCTTTCACCTTTCTATCACTTCCTTCCGCATTTTTAATATATTCCTTCATCATACCCAAGACTTTTGGTCTCAGAACGCTTCTACGAGGATCATCTGGATGAGCATCTCTTAGAAATGCATTTATCTCGTAGATGTTTTTACTCTGCAAAATGTTTTTGTAGTCTTTATTTCTATTTTGCGCAGATAGAGATACGAACACTGTTGAAAGAATAATAAAGAATAATTTTTTCATTGTTTGTGTTAAAAAATAATTTGTCTTCACTTTATTAATTTAATTAAAATTTAATAATAATGATTTATTTATGTTAAATTTAAATTTCAGGTTGCTCTAATTTTATATTTAGCTGAAAATATAATGCCAAAACACTATTTAGCTTTCAATACTTCCTGCAGTTGAGAGTTTTGTAATCTTTTTTGATAGATAGGTAAGTATTTTTCAATGGGTATTTTCACTGCCTCAAAATTTCCAGACAATACATAGCTTTCTATATTTTCTGAGGTATAGACGAATTGTAAAAAGTTATCAATCAGATTTTCGGGGATTTTTATTCTTAAAAAATAATCTTTACCAAGATAATTTCTAATCTGAGCAACAGAATTACCCATTCTTTCGTAAGCCAAATAGCGCTGCTTTTTCTTTTTTTCCCCTGATAACATATCAAAAATACTTTCTAGATTAAATGTAAGTCCACCATCACGAAATCCTGCCATAGGAAGTTCTGGTGAGCTACCGTCACCTTTTGGCTCGGGTAACCCTATCACTTTTTTCAGAGCATATGCTTTATCCTCTTTTCGAAGGGTATTTACATCATATCGCAGATTTCCAGTGGGCCTGAATTTGCTGATTACCACTTCCTGAATGTCATGATAGGCTACCTTTAACTCCACAAAATTTGTATTACCAAGCATGGTTTCCGTAGTGGGTATATCTCTTCTCTCGGTAACAATAGAAGTAAATCTTATGGCATCACCAGCCTCCGCCTTTATAGAAAATTCGCCATTATAATTGGTAAGCACAGTGGTATAAGTTCTAAGGTTGGTCACATATACTTGGTTGAGGTATAAACTAGAGTTGTCTCTAAGGAAAACCTGTCCTTTAAAAATTTGTGCATTGATCCCTATGGCCAATAGGAATAACAATAGAGATAGCAGTTTCTTCATATAGACTGCAAAATTACGCAAGATATCAGGAATTAAGAGAATTTAAATGAAACCCATGGGTTAAAATTATATTAAACTTTTACCATAAATGTTAATGAGTGTTATAATATATTACCAACTTTTATTTTGATTTCATAATCGATAGTATAATAATCCATTCCCTATCGATCCCATAAATTATCATTTCTATGTTTTACTAATAGCCAACTAGAATATTTTACTGTTGTAGAGGATCCAAACTCTGTCCAGCTGATAAAATACCAATAGGTAGCCGTAGGCACTGGGCGACCTTTTATATTTCCATCCCAAGTAAATTGGTTAGATGGGGTTCCTCTGAACACTTCGGCACCGTAACGATCAAATATTCTAAATTCTAAATTGTCTTTCGACATCAGCGAAGCATAGTTTATCATATCATTGATTCCATCACCATTTGGGGTAATTGTATTAATGAGATTAATAATCACAAAATCTTTCACCACTTCTTTACATTGTAAAGAATCTCTCACAAAAATCTTATAATTACCAGTTCCTATATTGGTGAAAATATTTGAGGGTTGCCAAAAGATACCATCCAATGAATACTCGTAAGGAGCAATACCTCCAGTAACGCCTATGGTAACCGTAGTTTCATTAATATCAATGGAGGTAATAACAGGTAACGAAGATTCAGATACATTCACAAATTGTTTATAAGTACATCCGTTGAAACCAAGTTCAACCCAATAGTTTCCAATACCAACATTCGTAATAGAAGAAGTGGTATCGCCTGTACTCCATAGGTAAGTGTCGAATCCTGGCCCTGCATCTAGAGTAGTTTTTGTATTGGGACAAATCTTTTTATCTTGGAGAATTTCAGACTTTTTGGCTGATTTAATATTCAAAATTAAAGTTACAATTTCAGAACACAAATCCTGTTTTTCTAATCTCACAAAAAAAGTGTGCGACCCCGATAGAGTAATAGGATTGGCAAGAGGACTTATATTGTTTTGGGCATCAGCAAGCGAGTTAAAAAATTGTGCTGTGACTGCCGGATCTGTTGTAAAATTTGAAAGGTATTGATTAAGATCAACCAATTGAGAGCCATCAAGATCCTCATCACAATAAGATTGAGTATGATTTCTTACCAATACAGGTACTTTGGATCCTACTTGCAAGTTTACCCACTGTACTACTGCTCCACAGCCATCTGGGGATTGTACTCTAATGTAGATTGTTGTATTGGCAGTAATACTCCAGTTGTTGGGAAGCGGAGTTCCCGTATTATTCATAGCATCGGTAAGATCTGCATAGTAGTTTACATTGGTGAAATAGCCAGAATTGGTAAGAATAATGGGTGTAATATCCGATAGTGTAACGGTGAATATTCCATCGAAATTATCATCACAAAGTAGATTTATAGAATTTGGAGTCACAATAATTTTTGGAAACAAATTCAAGGTAATTTTTGCAATCTCTTTACATCCTGTATTATTTTTTACCAAAGCATAAACAAAAGTTCCTGAAGACGCAGAATAATTGGTTGGAACAGTAATCAAACCCGCTGAATCTTCATTCTGTGCCGCTAATAATGACGTATAAAACGTAGTAGTAACTGGTGTGTTGGAAGTGATATTCGCATTATTTAAATTAAAAAATCCATTATTCGAATTGTTTGAAGAACAGACGGTAAGTGCAGCATCTTGTACCAAAAGGGGTTGATAATTGATATTTACAGTCACCGTTTCGCAATCCGGAAAATCTGGATTGTTGCCAAAAAAAGTATAAATGAAAGTGTCTGTACTCGGGATGTTTGCATTATTCGGGGTGTAGGTAATCACGCCAGTGGTAGCATTTATAGTTGCATTACCAGAAGTTGGTGCTGTAAGAATAGAAATCGTATTAATAACTGGCGTTTGCGTAGAATTACTAAACGTGGGAACAAATGTTTTTGGACTACAAATTGTGATATTCTCATGGGTGAGTTTAGTACAATTTTGTACTTTATATAATGCTGTTACCAAAGGAGCGCAACTTCCCATTGTAACCGAACAAGTATAATTTCCGGAAGCTGTAGGAGAGTAGGTACTGTTGGTTGCCCCAGGAATAATTACTCCATTCAGGTACCATTGGTAATTGTCATAGATAAGAGGATCTGCAGTAAGGATAATACCAGGTGCGCAATCTGAGCCAGATTTAATGATTTCGGGTTGAGTAGCAAATCCAGCAAAAAAACCTCCATATCCTACCGCATCACTTCCTGCAGTGATGCCTGCAGTAATGGCCTTTGAAGAAACAACGGTGATGTTTCCTACAGTATTTGGGATGCCATAGGTTACCCAATTGCTAATTCCTGTCATGTCATAAGGGCCAGTTCCTGCTGGAGGATTAGCTCCATTTACTGTAACAACGGCACCACGTTCTGTAATAAGATTAAGTTTTGTTGGTACATTGAGTATGCCCAGTGGATTGGCATTGGTGTAGACAAAATTTTCATTAATAAGACCTATTTCATCTATTCTTTTAGGCAAATAACAATTGAGCGCGGGAATAAAATTAAATCCTCCTGTTGCCAATTCTGTACTTGAGGCATTGTCTCCTGCAAGGATTTGGTACACATATGCATTTTGAGTTGTTCTAATATAAAGATTATAATGATTGGTACCTTGCAATTTGTATTTGGTATCCTGAATTACATAATATTGTCCAGAATTCAATGTAACTACTGGAATTGTTTCGTCATTTACATACACTTGAGTATTGTTTTGTGTAGCAATCACCAAAGCTCCTTCCATATGAGAGCCAATAGTACCATTACCTTTTACCAAGGCAAACTGGCTTCCTAGCTGTTCTACTGGAATAGATTGATCCATCAAAATATCAGAACTCAACGGCACATTACCTGCATATTGTCCATTAAAGTTTCCATTAGTTACATTAATAGGTTTGTTGGCAACAATTTTGGCACCCAAAAAACCATCCGAATTCCCAGTGAGATCACCACTACCATCAATGATATAAGATTGTCCTTTGTTTAGTGTAAAGGTGATGGTAGGATTGGTAGCCCCTGTAGTGCCATTAGAAAATTGCGTAGTAGATTTATATCCAGAAAGAGTTACTGTAGTGTTATCTTGGGTTGCCAAAATACTTGTCATGAAATTGAGAATCGTATTGCTAACGGTAATGGGAGCAAATGCTGCATAAAAGTTTTTCCCGGTAGAGGCAATTCCTTTCGAGGTAATGATTTCAGCATGGTTGTATACAGAGAATCTAAGATTTGCATAAAAAGGGAAATCTGCTTTTAGGTAAATACCTTTCGATGTTGGAGTGAATAAATCTGTCTGAAGATTGGTAATAATGTAGTTCCTTAGGATATCAAACTTTTGTGGATTATTTTTGCTAATATTCACAGTACCTATCAGTACATTATTGTTGTAGATGCTTACTGGAAATGGAGTAACGCGGCTTGTAGAAAGATATACTTTTTGGTTGGGATTAGGATTTCCTGAACGATCTACCATAGGTGCAAACCAATGCTCTCTATCTAATTGTGCAAAAGAAACACAGTATATACAGAGAAAAAGGAAAAAAGATAAAATTTTCTTCATTTACAATTAGATTTATCACAAATTTAATAATAATTAAGAAGTAATATTTATAAATAAACAAAAAACCACGATATAAATCGTGGTTTTCATTCTATTGAGAGATGAGAAGAATTTATTCTCTATTTTTTACCATGATCCAGCCAGAATACTTGATCGCTGTCTTATTGATGGTATTTTCGTTCCAAGAAATATTGTACCAATAGTTTCCTGTAGCTACTTTTTTGCTGCCATTCGTAGTACCATCCCAAGTATAACCATTTTCTTTGGTTCCTTGGTGAATTTTGTTGCCATATCTATCAAATATTCCGAATACCAAATTTGGTTTGTTTGCTAACGAAGAGTAATCTAAAATATCATTGATGCCATCACTGTTTGGAGTGATTACGTTAACAAGATTAGGAATTGTAACAGCTACTTCTAGAGGGAGACAATTATAGCTATCTTTTACATATACCTTTACGTCTCCTCTTGGTAAACTAGTGAAGACATTAGAGTCTTGCCAATTGATATTATCAATAGAATATTGGTAAGGAGCAGTTCCTCCTACCGCATTTACAGTGATCGTGTTGGTTGATATATCAATATTAGAAATGACAGGTTGCTCAGAAGCATATACCTTCACATATTGTCTTGTTACACAGTCACCAGATTTCAAGTCTACCCAATAGACACCAACTCCTACATTAGAGATAGTTTGAGTAAGATCTCCAGTACTCCAAACATAATCAAATCCAGGTCCTGCATCCAAAGTTGTTCTATCTTCTATACAGATTATTTTATCTTGTAGAACTGTAGAGTAAGTAGGAGGGAAGACAACTAATGTAATTTCAGCCACTCTGAAACATCCATTAGCGTTACTCACTCTTACGTATACTACTCCATTGGGAGCGATATAAGTGGTAGGATTTAGTATTTCGTTAGTTCCATTATTAGCATCCGTTAAAGAGGGGTAATAATTATACGTAACTCCTGTCTGTAATGTAACAGTAGCATTAGAAAGATCGAACAAACCTGTAGCTACATTGTCTGGCAAATAACAAGTTCTAAGCGTTGCATTTTGAACTACAGGGCTTGCTGCAATGGTAAGTGTTAATGTGATTTGTTCGCAGTCTATGAAATCAGCAGTGTTTCCACAAAATTGATATGTAATGGTATCATTACCTACATATCCATAAGTAGGTACATATCCGATAACACCTGTAGTAGGATTGATGATTGCTGTACCATGTGCTGGCGGTGTAATGATCTGTACCGATCCTGGTGCAAATAATTGTGTAGAACTGGTGAAAGCTGGTACAATATTTAGATATCCTTCACACACTGTTTGCGCTGCTGTAGATTCTGCCAAACAGGTATAAACTTTAAAAGGAGGTGTAGTTACAGGGACACAAGATCCTACTGTAATTCTTACGGTATAGTTTCCTGATTCCGTAGGTGTAAATGAGTTGCTATTAGCACCAGGAATAGGGACGTCGTTTCTGAACCATTGATAAGTCTCATAACTATCATCTACTTCCAGTACAAGACCTGGTATACAGTCGCCAGTTTGTTTAGCGATTAATGGAATAGATGAGAAACCTGCGAAATATCCTCCGTATCCAGCTGAGCTATATCCACCGTTGATACCTGCAGTCACAGCTTTGGTAGACGTAATGGTAAGATTTCCAGTAACACCAGATAAAGCATAGGTTACCCAGTTTGCATTACCAGTAAGAGGGTATGGCCCCTGTGCTGCAGTAGGTGTAACCCCATTTACAGTAACTGCGGCCCCAGCCTCAGTAAGAATATTCAGTTTTAAAGTAATAGCTGCTGTAGCACCTGGCATAGCATTTACCAAACCAATTTCGTCAATTTTTCTTGGTAAGAAACAGTTTAATGGGGGAATGTAGTTGTAACCTCCAGTATTGTTAGCAGTTCCTGCAGCTACCAATTGATATAGGTATACATTTTTAGACGTATTCACATAAATATTAGAGTGTCCACCTCCTTGTGCCACATATGAATTTTGGAGAATTCTATAATATTGACCAGCACTCAAAGTAGCAACTGGCGTAGCACTCCCGTTGATGAAAACCTGAGTGCCATTTTCTGTGGCGATAATAATACCTCCTTCCATATTGGTGTTACCTGTAGAAATACTTTTTACCATGGCAAATTCATTTCCCAGACGGTCTGTAGGAACGGATTGGTCCATAATAAGATCCGAACCATCCTGTGATCCACCAATTGCATAGAAACCATTAGAGTTTCCATTGGTAACAGATATGGGCTTGGTAGCCACAATTTTAGCACCAATAAATCCGTCCCTATTGGCAACTACGTTTGCCTTTCCAGTGAAAATGTAAGATTGTCCTTTATTTAGTGTGAATGTAGTGGTTGTACCAGGTGTCATATTATTCACGAATTGTACATTTGGATTATATCCAGAAACTGTAACGATCGTATTGTCTTCTGTAGCAAGAATACCTGTAGAGAAGTTGAATGAAGTAGTAGTAGCAGTAAGTGGTGCTGCGGCTGCAAAAAATGTAGTTCCTATGCCTGCTTTCCCTTTAGAGGTGATAATTTCTCCGTGCGACCCCACCGCTGCTCTAAGAGAGGTAAAATAGGGTCTATCACCTTTTGTATACAATCCCATCGTAACAATATTAGCAGCATCACTTTCTGCAGTAGTACGGATGTATTGAGAAGGCACAGTGAATGGTTGAGGCGCTCCTTTGCTTATAGTTACCGTTCCTATTACCGTTCCATTATTATATATTGTAACGGGAAAAGGCGTTAAAGAATCTGTGGAAAAAAATAAAGTGTGAATATAATTGCTTCCTGAAACATCAAAATAGGGTGCAAACCAATGGTCTGTATCTCTTTGTGCAAAGAGAGAGCTAAAACTAAAGAATATTAATAAAAATGATAGTAAAAGTTTTTTCATAAATTTATAATTTAGGATTTTCACAAAAATAATACATTATTTGAAATTCTTTGCTAATTTTTTAAAATATATAGTTTTTTCATACAAAAAAAAGCCACGACTTTGGAAAAGTCGTGGCTTTTTAATGATTAATAAAGTTTTATTCTCTATTTTTTACTAAAATCCAACCTGTAAACTTAATTGGTGTTTTAGCAGTATTGTTCTCAGTCCAATTGATATTGTACCAATAGGTTCCAGTTACAATTTTTTTGTTGAAGTGAGTTCCGTCCCATTTATAAGAATTGAATTTGTCACCTTCAAAAACTTTATTTCCATATCTATCAAAAATAGAAAATGTAAGATTTTGCTTGTATGATAATTCCTTATAGTCTATATAATCATTTACATTATCACCATTAGGGGTAATCGCATTGATAAGGTTTGGTACAGTAACTTCCGCAGAAACTGGTTCGCAGTTCAAGGCATCCTTTACATGGAAGGTATGTTGTCCTCTTGTAAGACCTGTAAACACATTGGAGTCTTGCCATACATTAGTTCCATCTAATGAATACTTGTAAGGTGATTTTCCACCTGTTACAATTACTGTTGCTGTATTATTGGATAGTTCTACCGCAGAAATTACAGGTGATAAAGCTTTTTTAACACTCAGTTTCTGAGTGATAAAGCAATCATCAAATTGTAGTGTTACCCAGTAATCTCCTACAGGTACATTGGTAATAGTTTGTGTAGTGTCTCCCGTGCTCCATCTATAAGACTGATATCCTGGTCCTGCATCAAGGGTAGTTCTTGCATCAATACAGATGTATTGATCTACTAATAGTGAAGATCTTTTTGGTTTTTTTACAACAAGATTAATTTTTGCAATTGCATAACAATCATTAGAGTTCATTACTCTTGCATATAAGCTTGCATCTCCAGAAATATATTGTGTGAAATTAGCAATCTCATTAGTATTATTACTAGCATCTGTAAATGTTGGGTAGAACTTCTTAGTGATAGGATCTTCGTCTGAAATGTTAGCAGTCATTAGATTAAATTCACCTTTAGACTCATTATCTGGTAAGAAACATACATTAATAGTAGCTTCTTTTACTACAGGAACAGGGAAAAAATCTAGAGTAATTTTTGCATTGGCTGTACATCCCTCTGCTGTTGCTACCAATACATAAACAAAACCTGCTCCAGAGAAATAATTAGTGGGGTTGGTAATTTGGTTGGTATTTGCATTTAGGTCTGCAAGTGTAGGATAGTATTTTTTAGTTACAGGTGTTGTATAATCCGTAACATTGGCAGTAGTAAGGTCAAAAAATCCTTTACCTGCATACTGACAAGAGTAGATGGTTCTATCTGTAAGTGTAAATGGTATTAAATTTAAATTTAAAGTAAACTCTTCACAATCTACAAACTCAGGAGCAGTACCACAGAATTTATATACAATTTGATCTGGACCTAGGTATCCTGGATTTGGAATATAAGTGATTACTCCAGTAGTAGTATTAACGGTAGCTGTACCATTTTGAGGCTGAGTAACAATTGTTACAGTACTAGCTTGTGGTACTTGAGTAAATGTAGTAAATGTAGGAGTAATTACTTTAGAACCACAAATGTTAACCGCTTGTGTTGTTTGTTGAAGACATGTAAATACTTTAAAGATTGGTGTTGTTACTGGTGCACAAGTACCCATTGTTACTCTTACTGTATAGTTTCCACCTGTAGTTGGTGTATAATTATTAGAGGTTGCTCCAGCGATGGCTACACCATTGAGGAACCATTGATAGCTATCAAAACCAGCATCCACTTCCAGGATGATTCCTGGTACGCAATCCCCAGTTTGTTTTGCAATGGCTGGTACAGAGGAGAAACCTGCAAAATAGCCTCCATAACCTGCAGAGCTATAGCCTCCATTAATACCAGCTGTAACAGCTTTATCAGAAGCAATTTTTACGTTTCCAGTGATATTGTTTCTTGCATAAGTTACCCAACCTGCATTTCCAGTAAGAGGGAATGGGCCTTCTGTGGGAAGCATTGGTAAATCGTTTACTGTAACTACAGCTCCAGCCTCGGTGATAATATTTAGTTTTACTTCAATCGCTGAATTTACATTTGGCATTTCATTAATCTTCCCTATTTCATCAATCACTCTAGGTAAAAAACAGTTTAATGGAGGTATGTAGTTGAAGCCTCCAGTGTTATTACTAGTACTTGCAGAAGACCCTACAGATACCAATTGATATAAATAAATATTTTGACTTGAAGTAATAAACATGTTATAATGATCTGATGTCCCTTGTTGTACATAGTTATCACCACGTATTCTATACCATTGTCCTTTATTTAAAGTAGTAATTGGAGTTGTAGACCCATTGAGGAAAACTTGTGTGTTATCTACAGTTGCTATCACAATTCCACCTTCCAAATCTGGAAGAGTAGATCTTGTTCTTACCATTGCAAATGTACTTCCTAGTCTTTCCACAGGTACAGATTGATCCATAATAGCATCAGAACCTCCACCTGTATTATCTCCAAAGTTTCCATTCATATTACCATTGGTAAGCGTGATAGGCTTATCAGAAACTATTCTTGCACCAATGAAAGAGTCTATATTACCTCCAATAGATCCATTGCCAGCATAGATGAAAGATTCACCTTTTTGTAAGGTAATGGTATTGGTATTAGCAGTGGGCGCTCCACCAATAAAAGTTGTGGGACCTGCCCAAGTAGTGGTAACTACCGTATTATTTTCAGTTGCCATGATACCTGCGGTAAAATTGTTGCTAGAGTTGGTCCCAATAAAAGGAGTACCAGCAACGTGAAATTCTCTACCAAGCCCTGCTTTACCTTTACTAGTAATGACTTCGCCATGAGAACCTTGTGCAATTCTTAAAGTGCAGAAAAAAGGTTTTGTAGCATTTAAATATAATCCTTTAGTGATCACATTGAAAGCGTCTGGTGGTGTATTTACACTGATATTTGCAATAGGAACTGGATAGGTATTGGGATTGCCTTTGCTGATAGTTACGGTACCCAAAACTGCATTATTACTACTAATGGTTACGTCAAAGGGAGTTACAGAATCTGTAGATAGATAAAGCTGATTAGTGTAACCTCCACTTGAAGCGTAATAGGGTGCGATCCAATGTTCTGTATCTCGTTGAGCAAATAAATTGCTGACTGTGAGGACAATCAATAAAAAACTCAGTAGAAATTTTTTCATAAATTATTGAATTAGTATTTCTACAAAATTAAAATAATATTTAATATAATGTTAATAAATTTTAACTAATTATTTTAAATTATTCACTGATTTTATTGCGTACTAATTCTGAATATGAAATTCAACATATATAAATAAGATATATTATCAATTTTTATAGAAGTGGATTTATTTTTTAATTATTATTAAAAGTATTTTACAATAATTATTATATATACAAAAATAATATGTTTTTAGTAATTTTTAAAATGCTTCATCTCGTTATATCGCAAAAAAAAATCCCAATGCCAAGGCACCGAGATTTATATTATTTTGGAAGATAATATTATGCTAAGCTAACTCTTACAAAACCTGTAACTTTAAGGTCTCCATTTACAGATTTTACATAGTCTGCTACTGACATACCATTATCTTTAATGAAAGATTGGTGTACCAAAGTATTATCTTTGTAGAATTTTTGCATTTTACCTTTCAAGATATTATCGATAATATTAGCTGGTTTCCCTTCTTTTTCTAATAATTCTCTTTCAATTTCCAATTCTTTATCAATAGTTTCTTGAGAAACGTGAGTTTCGTCTAGAGCAATTGGGTTCATTGCGGCAACTTGCATAGAAACAGATTTTGCAGCTTCATCAGCACCTTCTACTTTTGCAGAAAGAGAAGTGATAGCAGCAATTTTGTTACCTGCGTGGATGTATGCTCCTAAGAAATCTCCTTGAATTCTTTCGAAAGTTCCGATTTCAATTTTCTCACCGATAACTCCTGTTTGCTCGATTAATTTTTCAGCAACAGTCATACCGTGGAACTCAGTAGCCAATAATTCTTCTTTAGTAGCAGCCGTAAGTGCTACCTCCGCAAGTTCGTAAGCTAATTCTACAAAAGCCTCGTTTTTACCAACAAAGTCAGTCTCACAGTTTAGAGAGATAATAACACCCATAGTGTTGTCCTCGTTTACTCTCGCAATTACAGCACCTTCTGTAGATTCTCTGTCAGCTCTATTAGCAGCTACTTTTTGTCCTTTTTTTCTAAGGATATCAACTGCTTTTTCGAAATCTCCTTCAGCTTCTACTAATGCTTTCTTGCAGTCCATCATACCTGCACCTGTTTGGTTTCTTAATTTTGCTACATCTGCAGCTACTGGTGTATACATAATATTTATTATTTTAGTTATTTAAAAATTAGTATTAATAATTTTAGTTTATTTTTGAGCTGTGCAAAGATAATGATTTTAATGATAAACTAAAAAATGTCTTTTTACGTTATAGTATTTATTTAGTAATTTTTTAAAATGTATTATTTGATGAAAAAAATATTTTTTGTTCTGTTTTTATCTATTTTTTGCGTGGGCTTTGCTCAAAAGAAAAAAAAACAAAAACCAAAGGTAGTTGCCGAGAAAGAAACGGTAATTATCTATACAGAGGCGGAAGCCGAGGCCACAGCTGAACCCAGAATTATTGCTGGTTTCCTAAAGCAAAATCCTGGGCACGCAAGAACAGATTTTTTCAAGAGAAAGCTTATCAATATTATAATGGCAGACAATTCCCCAGAAGCCAAACCTACCATAAAACCTTTGAGCAAAGAAAAAATTGCCAAAATTGTAACCAATAACGAGCTCAATAAAGATAAAGTAATCACACCAGAAATCTCAAAAAATACATCGATATCCAAAGCTGCAGATACAAGGAAGAATACTAGCTTCGCAGGTAATTCTACCACTACAAAAAGTAGAGTAGCAAGTGAAAATCACAAGAAAACAGCAGCGATGCTCACCCATCTTTTTAATGATGATCCCAATGATAAGGATGCATATATCAATATAAAAAATAAATCGGATTGTAGGCTTATTGTAAAGATAAATGGCAAGAAATATTATAATCTAGATGTGCCAGCAAAAGGCCAGAACTTTATTCAGATAGAAAAGGGAGAGTATGTTTTGACAACCATGGTGTGTGGCGCAAAATATTCTTCTTTGAAGAAAATATCTAAAGATATTGAAATACAGCTTAATGTAACAGATTGAATTTTAATTGAGGACTTTAGTTATAAAACCATTAGATATAATTTTCATCGCTTTGGCTTTGCTCATACCGTATATAGTTGCAATATCCAATTTGGTTAAAAATAACTCGGGTCTTCACTTTAAGTAGTACTTTTAGTCCCTATTAATGGACCATTGGCAATTATAATGGGCTTGGGGAAAAGAAGTAATTAGTTTATTATTAAATTGAAAGAAAAATATCATGCGCATGAAATGAATAATTCATGCGCATGATTTTAAACATTCACCCGCATGAATATCCAAATTCATGCGGGTGAATATTTTTAGGCTAGATAACTCAATTGGTAAAGGCTCCGAAATTATCGAAGCCTTTGTTTTTTTTATCCTTTAAATTGTCCCATGGCAATGAATTTATCTTGCCTCTGAGTTTCCAATTCTACTCCTGTAAATTTGGAGAATGCTTTTATGTTTTGTAAGATAGAAGCTTTCAAATTTAAGAAAGTAGTTTCTGTATCATAATGTGCTCCACCTAGTGGCTCTTCTATAATACCATCTATGAAACCTTCTCTTAGGGCATCTTTTGGGGTAAGATTTAGAGCATTGGCTGCATCTTCTTTGTGATCCCAATTTCTCCATAAGATAGAAGAGCAACTTTCTGGTGCAATTACAGTATACCACGTATTTTCTAGCATATACACTTTGTTACCAACACCAATACCTAAAGCTCCACCACTAGCACCTTCGCCAATAATATAAGTGAAGATAGGTGTCTTTAGTTGAACCATTTCAAAGATATTTCTTGCAATAGCTTCACCTTGTCCTCTCTCTTCTGCCTCCAATCCTGGGTAAGCTCCTGGGGTATCTACTAAAGTAACTACAGGAATACCAAATTTTTCAGCAAGCTTCATCAATCGTAATGCTTTTCTGTATCCTTCAGGATTTGGCATGCCAAATCTTCTGTATTGTCTTTCCTTTGTGGTTCTGCCTTTTTGGGTACCAATGATCATCACTTTTTGACCATCTAATGTAGCCAAACCGCCAATCATTGCGGGATCATCTGCATAGTTTCTATCCCCATGAAGCTCCAAGAAGCTTCCTTTATCTACCATACCATTGATATAATCTATAGTATAAGGGCGATCTGGGTGACGCGATAACTGTACTCTTTGCCAAGGCGTAAGATTAAGATAGATTTCTTTTTTCTTTTCTATAATCTTGTCCTCTATTTGGCTGCATGCTAATTTTACATCAACACCACTTTCTTCACCTACCAAAGAACACGTTTGGTACTGATCCATTAGATCTTTAATAGGGAGCTCGAAACTTAAATATTCCATTCTTGAAGTAAATTAAATCTTTCAAATTTAATGAAAAATTATGTAACACTATTTAAAATTATTCACAGCATTGCTTATTCTTGCTGTACTTTCTTGTTTACCAATAAGTTCTAATATATCTGGTACATCTGGACCTTTCAGTTCTCCCACCAAAGCCAAACGTAGAGGCATCATTACTTTACCCATACCTAAGCCTTTATTCTCAGCAAAGTCGTGAATATGTTGTTTTAGATTTTCTGAAGTGTAAACTTCAGTTGATTCCAGAACTTCAGCAAATTCTGTAAGGATAGCTGAGGTTTCTTCATTCCATGCTTTCTTAGACGCTTTTTCGTCATAAGAAGTTGGTGCTTGAAAGAAGAATTTTCCGTTTTCGTAGATATCTTTAGGGAAAGTAGCTCTCTCTTTCATCAAATGAATAATCTTTAATAATTGTTCATCTGAAACAGAACCAATAGCAACATCAGAATTTTTTAGTAATGCCAAAAGCTCTTCATCAGATTGCATTTGCATATATTGATGATTGAACCATTCTGATTTTTCTTTGCTGAACCTTGCACCTGCTTTGTGTACTTTATAAAGATCAAATTCAGATATCATTTCCTCCATCGTTAAAATCTCTTTATCATCTGCTGGAGACCAACCTAATAAAGCTACCATATTAATGAAAGCATTGGGTAGATAACCATTTTCTCTATATCCCTTAGATACTACGCCAGTTTCAGGATCTTTGAAATCTAAAGGAAATACAGGGAACCCAAATTTATCACCATCTCTTTTGCTTAATTTTCCTTTTCCTTCTGGTTTCAAAATAAGAGAAAGGTGAGCGAATTGTGGTGCTTCCCATCCCATTGCTTCATACAAAAGCATGTGGAGTCCTAGAGAGGGTAGCCATTCTTCACCTCTGATGACGTGAGAAATTTCCATCTCATGATCGTCAACTATATTAGCAAAATGATAAGTTGGCATCCCATCATTCTTTACCAAAACTTTATCATCTAGAGTATTGGTATTTACAGATGATGTACCACGGATAATATCTACAAGGTTTAGAATTCTGTCAACAGGCATTTTAAATCTTACCACATACGGTACTTTTTGCTCTAGCAAAGATTGAACTTCTGCTTCTGATAACGAAATACTGTTGCGCAGTCTGTTTCTAGTAATATTATTATAAGAGAAAACATCGCCTTTAGCTTCGTATTCTGCACGGATAGCATCTAGCTCTTCTGGTGTATCGAATGCTAAATAGGCATAGTCTGTTTTTAAGATTTCTGAGGTGTATCTATCGTATATATCTCTTCTTTCAGATTGTTTGTAAGGAGCAAATTTACCTCCTTTTTTGGGGCTTTCGTCTGGTATGATTCCGCACCATTCTAGTGCTTCTTCAATATATTCTTCGGCACCCTCTACATATCGAGCAGTGTCTGTATCCTCTATTCTCAATACAAACTCTCCACCCTTATTTTTTGCAAAAAGGTAATCGTATAATGCAGTTCTTACGCCTCCCAAATGTAATGGCCCTGTAGGACTCGGAGCGAAACGTACTCTTACTTTCTCCATTTATAAAAATTTTGTTACAAATTTACTCAAAATAATAAGTTTTAAGAATAATTTATTGTTTCGTTTTTTGCTTTTTTAATCTTAATATATACATTTGTATAATTAATATATAATAAACGATGTTAGAGATTGGAGAAAGACCTTGGGGGAAGTATTTTGTGTTGGCAGATGAGGCTCATTATAAGCTGAAAAGAATAGTTGTAAATCCTGGGCAGAAGCTTTCTTACCAATTTCATCACAAAAGACAAGAGCAATGGACGATCATAGAAGGAAATGCCATTGTTATTTTAGATGATAAAGAAATTCCTCTTGCTTACGGAGAAAGTATTTTTATCCCATTAGGTACCAAACACCGCATTATGAATCTTACCGATAAGCCTGTAGTTTTCATCGAAGTACAAACAGGTACTTATTTTGGCGAAGATGATATTGTAAGATTGGAAGATGAGTATGATAGACTGTAATTGATTACCATGTATAATATTTCTCTATTAATAGGTCTTAAAAATAATTTGGAGTATTCAAGAAGTTGTTATGATAGTATTCGTTCAAATTATAGTGATATTGAAATTGTTTTTGTAAGTTATGGAAGTACTGATGGAACTCATGATTGGCTTGAGTCTATTACTGATGAAAATCTTATTTATTATTTCGATAAAGAAGAAAAAACACTCTCTGATACTTATAACAAAGCTATAGAAATTTCTACTAAGGAGTATATTTGTTTTTTACATAATGATATGGTTCTAGGAAGAAATTTTGTATTTTCACTAAGTAGAGCATTAGAAAGACACAATCTTGTGTATTATAAGGTAATAGAACCACCAATTTTTAATACTGATAAGAGAATATGGAAGGAGATACTAGATTTCGGGAGAGATTTTGATTCTTTCAAGTTTACAGAATTTTTTGAATTTGAAAATAATCAAAATTCTACTGATATAGTTGCGACAGAAGATAAAAGTTTTTTTTTAGCTGCTAAGAAAAAAATATTGACTAAGATTAATGGATTAGATCCTCTTTATAATCCAATGTTTTGCGAAGATGATGATTTAATACTAAGATTAAGAATGTCAGGACAGAAAACTTTTGTTTGCAAAAATGCTATGGTATATCACTTTGTAAGCAAAACATCTAGATTTTCAGAAGAATTCAAAAATAAAACTTCCGATATAGAACAAAATTCAATTAGAAATTTTGTAAGAAAATGGGGTTTCATGAATAATTCTACAAAAATGGAGAAAAGGAAGTTTGGACTTATTTTAAAAAATCCGAATTATGATGCTATAAAGACGTTGGAAATTTTTGTAGATCATATTTATTCAAATTATAATTCGAATGAATATATATTGGAAGAACAGCCAAAAACTATTTTTGATCTTAAAGAGAAATTTAAATCTACAGATAGTATTTTATTAGATGATGTAATTATAAAATTTGATGCTAAGAAACTTTCTACTAAAAATTTACACAGTTTCCAAAATTTATCAGCTATTATTAGCGAAAAGAAAAATGAAAAAAAAATATTTTCATTTTTAAGGAAAGAAAAATATTTTAAAATTAATAATTTGCAAGTCGAGATTATAAAAGATATAACTTACAAGCAAGATCTAATAATAAGAGAAAATGTTTAGTATTTTTAGACAAATATCAATTACTTATGGAATTACTGTTTGTAATGAGCATACCGAGTTACAACTACTATTAGATAAGCTATTAACATTAATAGATAAAAATGATGAAATTATTGTCATTCATGATATTACGACTCCTAATCATTTAGTCGGAGAAGTCTTACGAAAATATAGTCTAAATATTAAAGTTATAGAAACAAAATTAAACGGTGATTTTTCTACCTTTAAGAATAATATTATTCATAATGCTAACTGCAGATATATTTTCCAAATAGATGCTGATGAACTTCCCACAGAGCAATTTATTAAAATATTAAAACCCTATTTAAGAAAAGAAAAAAGTGTTGATGTCTTCTATGTACCTAGGATTAATATTGTAGAAGGTATAACAAATGAATATGTTGAAAAAATGGGTTGGAAAAGAAATAATGAAGGTTACATTAATTATCCAGATTATCAAGCTCGTATATTAAAAAATAATAAAAAGATCTTTTGGAAGAACAAGGTTCATGAAATTCTTACTGGAAATAAAAATTTCACAGAGATTGAAAAAAGATATGAATATTCTCTGATTCATATAAAAAATTTTGAAAAACAAAAACTTCAAAATAAATTCTATGAAACTCTAGATTAATCTTCCCAAAAATATTTTCTATTTTTGCCTGTCAACTTGTTTTGAATGTTTTTAAACTTAATTTTCCATTGAATTGGTCTTAAACTTCTTAATTTGTTTATTTTTTCTTCTAATAACTTAATTTCAAATTTTAATAATGATTCCTCATTAGAATTATTTTTAGTCAATGAGGGAATAATTTCCGTATTTATAATTTCTAATCTTTGTTTTATTTTATCCCCTAATCTGATTGGTGAAAGGAATTTATGAATATCTTCTTGCCCTTTTTTTGCTATTGATTGTGCTACTCTATTTTCTTTAAATACATATAACATTTGTTCAGCTGCATGATCTATATCAGCATCTGCCCAAAAATCATTATCAGAACTAAAATAGTAAAGATTTCCAGTTTTAATTAAATTATAACGCACTAAAAAAGAATTATTTATATTCATAAACTCCGTATTAGCAGAATAAGCTGTAGCAATTACAGGTTTCCCTAGAAACATTGCCTCTGCCATAGTCAAGCCAAATCCCTCAGAGCGATGCAATGAAATAAAGCAGTCACAAAGGTTGATTAGGCTAAATAGTTTATTTTTTTCTAAAATTTCTTCAATAATAATTATACTATTATTGTCCGAAATCCTATTTAATAATTTTTTTTTCTCAGTTGGAAATTCATTACTAATGGAGGTTTTAATTACTAGAATGACATTTGGATTATTTTTACCAAATGATTTTTCGTAAGCATCAATAGTGGCAATAGGATTTTTTCTTTCAATAGAACTATAATAATCAAACATAGTCAAGTAAATAAACTTTTCATCAGGTAGCTTAAAGTCAATTCTTTTATATATTGGCTTTTCAATTTCAATTGAATGCATTATTTTGATTACTGGAACGCTAGATAATTTTGAAATAGCTTCAGCACAAAAATTACTTGGTACCCATATTTCATTAAAAAGATTAAAAAAAACTTTTGACTCCTCAGGGAAATTTTCTAATTCCCATGCCCAAAATGCAATATTATACTTGCCTTGGAAATAGGTTTTAGGAGTATTCTGCATAACAGAATGCAATCTATCTATATTTATTTGAACAAGATTTATATTGTAAGGATTTTTTTCAGATATTTCTAATGTATCTTGAGTTTCATCTTGTACATATTTTGATATTGTAATATTAAAATCATTGATTACATAAGGAATATTAGTTGTTTTAATTGCCCTGATATTAGATCGTACGCCTTCTCCTAATCCAAATTGCTTGTTTATATAACCAGATATGTTAATCCCAAAGTTTTCTTTATTGCTCATAGATATTTTAGTGAGATAGTAGTTTTAAAAGTTGATATCATAAAAAATTTGTTCTATTCAGATAAGTATTAAGATATAATAGATAATCTTCAATATTTGTAAGAATTGATACAAAGATAGGTATGTCAGAGTTATTTTCAATTGATAAAATCTTTTTCTTTTTTTTTTTAATAATATTATCCTTCTTTTCATTATCCTGAAAGGAATATTATTATTTCTAGTATTAAATCTTTGTAATTATTTTTCATCACTACCTAAGAAAAATATTTCACCTACCTATTGATCATTATGAATTCTGTAAAAGGATTTTTTAGCGCAATAAACATAAAAGTATAATAAAAATAGCATGTAAGGCTATCCAATAGTCATGGCGAAAGTGTTTATGAGGAAGAGGTACTACATCTGCAATAAAATCCTTTCTGATAGCCATATTAGTTCCAATCCCAATGATTTCCTACCAATTTTGAGGTTTTAGTTTTTAGAATAGTTAGAAATTCATCAGAAAAAAAATCAGTATTCATCACAATAATTCTGTCGTAATGTTTTAGCTTGCGAGCTTTCTCTAGCAATGTATTTTCTATAAACTCTAACCTAAGTTTTTCTTTAAATGTTTTATCTCGTAAGAATGTTTTTCTCCAAATATTCTGCAAACGATCGATCCCATTTTTATACCTAAATTTTTCTTGGCTATAAAACATGAAATCTACATTTTTATAACCCAAAAAGTCTAGATTCTTCTTTATCTGAGCTGGGATTTCTGCATAATTATGCATAACGATGAGGATCTGCTGCGTCATATCAATACAAATATTTAAAAAATAAGTAAAAAAGTAGATTTTTTTCTTTAGTTTTCTTTTCTAATGTTTTCTTAGATATTTTCAAACTTTCTAGAATTTCAGAAAGTATAGGTTGTGTGTGATTTTGTAGGTAATTAGAAAATTTATTTTCTTTGTCACGATAACTTCTGTACTGAGTTTTGAAATCCTTAAATGTTGCTAGCACTCTCTCGGTATCGTATTTGCGTAAAATTGCTGTCTTTCCACTTTCATTTTTAGCATAAAATATCCCACCAACTTGCTGGTTTTGGTGACAACGATAAGAGAATAATGGAGTAGGGATATAGCCCAAGGCTTTGTTTTTGGCAGCAACAATAGCAATCCATACGTCATGATGAAAATTCTCAATGATGGGAAAAGGCAATATTTGTTTTTTCAACTGCTTTTTAAAAGCCATAGAAGCACCAGTAGCGTAATTTCCTAGGTGCGTAAGTATTTTATAATGATCTACCCGATTTCCCTTTTCCTCCATGAATTTCGGTGCATCCCAAACGGTATAGGTTTCGATGGCTTTATTGTTTTCATTAATAATAAATCCGTTTGTAAATAGTGCTTGGATATCAGAATGAGTATTAAAGTAATCTACCATCGTTTCTACTTTATTCTGTTCCCAAACATCATCTTGATCACTCAAAAAAATAATATCTCCAGTACAAAGTGTAATAGCTTTCTCGAAGTTTTTTACACTTCTCAGATTAATTTCGTTTTTGTGAATTTTAAATATTAATGGATAATTATTGAAATATCCTTGTAAAATAGCAATTGTTTTATCACTAGAGCCATCATCGCAAACTACAATTTCGTCCACATCACAAGTTTGTTGCAAAATAGAATCTAACTGATCTTTCAAATATTTTTCCCCATTGTACGTGCAAAGCGCTACAGAAATCTTCATTTATTTTTCTAGTTTAAAAACAGTATTTACCCAATTGTCTAGCGTATATTTTTGATAAATGTCTTCAGGTAACTTTTCATATCCTGTTTCAAAAAATGATCTTTCAATATTGCTGAAATCCTCATTTAAAACCAAAATATTGTTTGGGTTATAAAAATCTTTCTTTTTTATTTCTTCATTATCGGTAATAATCTTCTTCTCCAAAGCCATTGCTTCAAAAATTCTAAAACTCAGACCAGTTTGGTTTTCCCTCATTAAATCCAATATCACTTTAGAGTTTTTATAATATTTCGGAAGTTGAGTATGGCAAATGTTTTTTCTTTTAAATTTTAATATCGTTGCATTTTTTGGATCTATAAGTTGGGATAATTTATTTTTCCAACCTTTTTTTCCTGCGATAATAACTTCAAATTTTATTTTTAAATCTGCCAATTGGGTAATAAGAAGATTCAATCTATTAATCCTGTTTTTGTCATGAGAAGTAATGTAAAACAAGTCTAATTTCGGATTCTGTTTATCGGCTGGACAATGCGCAAGATAGTTGTAATTGGTTATTTTTTCGAATCCAAATTTCTTCACATCTTCATCCTCAAAAGAAAAAACAGTATCAAAAAAGTGCAGAATATGCTCCGCCGGATTTCTAGACATACTATCGTATAGATAAGCCATATTTCTATCCGTATGCTTCCTTATTTCTACATGTACGCGCTCTTCTATAGACTCCGGATTGATGACTAAGATTTGATCTTGTCTTCCAATCTTTTTCAGAGATTCTATAATGAAATTTTGTCTCTTTGCATGCTTTAGGTTTTTACCTAGAAATACTTTACTAAAAGTGTTCTTTAGCCTTTCTTTATTGTTTTTGTGCGTAAATGCACCAATATTAATATGGGTCGCTTCAATGCCTTTCTCTTTCAGTTTATGCACGATGTATTCGTCGTAATGCCAGAAATCAAAACTTATTAAACAAATTTTCATGGAACAAAAATAAAGATTTTAATGTTTAAATGTATATTTTTGAACAAAAGCTTACATTTCAATGAAAAAGGAAATACTTATAGATGTAGAAAGATTAAAATACCCGAAGTCGGGCATTGCCAATGTTTGTTTCGCTTTGATGAAAGGATTAGACAAAGATTTCAATGCTTTTTCCTACACTTTCTATGGTCCAACTGTAAATATGCCACCTTCAACATTTGGTTTTCAGCAAGTTGAATGGAAGATTTGGCAAAAAATATTTCCCATTAATCTTAGCAAATTTGCTCTAGTTCATGTGACGCATCAACTATCAGATTATTTTCATCAAGTAAAAAATGGTCAGAAAAAAATTGTTACTCTTCACGATTTAAATTTCCTTCACGATCACAGTTCTCCCCAAAAAATGCAGAAAAGTAAGCGTTTAGTACAGAAAAATATAGGAAATGCAGATGCCATTGTTTGTATTTCTCAATTTGTGAAAGACGATTTTATAAAAAATAAACACCTTTTCCAGTTAAAAGAGAATGTGAAAATAGAAGTAATTCATAACGGATTAATTTTTCCCGAAACAAAAAAGTTTACTTCTGAGCAGAAATATGAATTTATAGACAAGAAATACATTTTGTCAATTGGAGTTTTATTTTCAAAGAAAAACCAGATGGTTTTATTGGATTTAATTCAACAAACTGATCGAGATTTGGTGCTCGTTTCCGCTTCTTCTAAATCTGATTACAAAGATCAATTTTTAGCAAAAGTTAAAGAATTAGGTTTAGAAAAAAGAGTTCACATAGTAGAAAACGCTAATCAGAATGAGAAATTTTTTCTTCTTCAAAATTGCGAATCTTACGCGCATCCATCATTAGCAGAAGGTTTCGGCATTCCTCCCGTAGAAGCAATGTATTTCGGGAAACCTATTTTCCTAAGCACTTTTACAAGTTTGCCAGAGATTGGTGGCGACGTAGCGTTTTACTTTCCAGATTTTTCTTCAAATGGTTTAAAAGAAACTTATCAAAACGGAATGTCAGCATTTAATCAAAACAAATTTGAGTATGAAACTCGTCTAAAACAACGTGCATTGCAGTTTGGACATGAAAAAATGGCAGAATCTTATGAAAAATTATACCAAGAAATTTTAGCCTAAAGTTTTAGTTTTCCTAATCTTAGTTTCCATTTGAATCTAGAGAAATCATCTTTATATTGTATATCAATACGGTTGATTTCGTATTTGTTTTTCCAAGGATAAGATTCTAATGTATTGCCAATTCTCAGCGCAGATTGAATGCCTATTTTCTCTAACATCTGAAAAAATATTTTCTTTTCTGGCTGTTTTCTTGGGAATCTACCGTAAGGATAAGCAAGCACTTTGGTAAATTGTATCTGATTTTGTTCTAAAAATTTCATGTTATCAAGAAGATCTTTTTCTGCCTCTTCAATAGAAATTTCGGATAAATTACGGTGTGTATGACTGTGCAAAGCGATTTCAATACAATCTGAAGGTAGACTTTTGATCTCCTCAAAATTCATGAATTTTTTTTCTTCCTCCCTTTCATTTTCTTTAATCAAATGGGTCGGAATGAAGAGCGTAGCTTTTAGTTGATGCTTTTTCAGCAATGGAATTAGATATTCCAAATTATCAAAATATCCATCATCAAACGTAATGATAAGTTTGTTTTCTATTCCTTTATTGTTTTCTAAATCTCTAAAAAATACTGTTGTGTAGTGTTCCTTAATGTGAGAAAATTGTTGATCTAGATTTTCTAGTGTTACATAAAGATTATCTGTATTGCAAACATTCTTCGGCATTACATGATGGTACATCAATATTTTTACGCTTTTATTTTTAGAAATACCTAAAGCGTTTTTTAAAATTCCGATCAGCATATATTAAGAATTATGTTTTTCGTACAATTTTTTATACTTTAAAAAAGTATAGAAAGCAGCCGTTTTTGCAGCATAGTAACCCACCAAACCATCTAGAAACCCGAAACGCAAAAAGTAAGATTTGAAAAACTGAAATCTCGGACTTATTACTATTTTAAAAACACTAGATTTTTTGCCTCTTGCATGCATTTTATCCGCCATCATAGAAGTGTATTTGTTGGATTTTTCTATATGATGATAGATATCTTTGTAGGTATAATGATTGATGCGGCCTTGTAGCAAGCCTTTTCTCTCTTTAGTCAAAAATTCTTCGTGAACTATATCTTCAGAATATTGGGCAAATCCTTTTTTGAAAAGTCTTTCTCTTTTCAGATTTCCCCAACCTCCATATTTCAAGATTTTCCCCAAAAATATATTGTTGAATTGAATTTGGTACACAGAAAAAGTAGATTGTGGATTGGTAACCACTTTGTTTATAGATTCTAAAGCTTCTGCATCGGGTATTTCATCAGCATCCAAAAATAAAATCCAAGGCGCATTGCATTGGGTAATGGCAAAGTTTTTTTGCTTGCCAAAACCATCAAATTTTCTTTCGATAAAGTGTACTTTAGAAAATTGCGAACAAATTTCTTTGGTTTTATCCGTTGAAAAACTATCTACAATGATAATTTCATCCACCAAATCGTGGATAGAACGGAGAGTTCTTTCCAAAATTCTTTCTTCATTAAAGGTTATTATTGCTGCAGAAAGCTTCATACTCATTTGTGTAACTGCTACAAAAATAAACTTTATTTTGAGATTCGAAAATTAAAAATAAATTAAAGACTTACGTCCATTCTTGCTTCAGGTATTCGTATGTTTTATAGGAACTTAGCGCGCTTAGGTAAGATAAAGTAAGTCCGTTTTTACCATCCAAAATACCCAATTTAAGAATGTACATTTTGAAAAAATTGAACCCTGCTTTGCTTATTTGCTTTAAAAATTGATAAGAGACTTGTTTTTCTTTCAGATCCTTTGCCTTTAGTTGGGCGTAATGCAAAACTTTGTTGTAATAAGATTCATAAGAATCAAAAGAGTAATGGAGTAGGAAATGCTGTAGTGTGCCTGCATTTTTCACATTGGTAAGTCCTTCGTGTACGCGCTTATTTTCATCATATTTCCCTACCGATTTTCGGAACAATCTTACATTTGTATCGTTTTGAGTTCCCGAAAAATTCACGCGTTCCCCTTTAAAATAGAATTTCCTTTTAAAAAAATACACATCTTTCGCTGTTGGCTGATTGATTTCCTTAATGATTTCCGATTTCAATTTTGGCGTTATTCTTTCATCAGCGTCCAAAAATAAAATCCATTCGTGGGTCGCATAGCTTAAACACAAATTTCTTTGCTTGGTAAAATCTTCAAACTTGTTTTGGTAAAGTTTTACTTGTGGAAATTGGGTTTTTATAATTTCGATAGTTGCATCGGTACTGAAAGAATCTAAAACGATAATTTCATCTGCAAAAGAAACCGATTCTAGGGCTTCTGTGATATTTTTTTCTTCATTATACACAATTAGTAAGGCACTTATTTTCGCATTCTCCATAGCATTTTATATTTCTGAGTATTATTCGATGCATAAAATACGAAAAAGTTAAATGTATGTTTAAATTATTTTCGCCTAAAAAAATAACACCCTGATGCAGAGTGTTATAATTATTGTTGTTTTTTTTTGGATTTAATTATTTAACAAAAGCCAATACCGTTTTTTCGATAATCTGTACACAATCTATTAATTGCGCTTCTGTAATCACCAATGGTGGAGCCAAACGAATAATGTTTCCGTGTGTAGGTTTCGCCAACAGTCCGTTTTCTTTTAAAGCTAAACACAATTCCCAAGCGGTAGTACTCTCGGGTGTATCGTTGATGAGAATCGCATTGAGCAATCCTTTTCCTCTTACACTAGAAAGTAAATCTGTTTTTTCTATTAGTTTTTCAATTTCAGCACGGAATAATTGTCCTAAAGTTTCTGCTCTTTCGGATAGTTTTTCTTCTGCCACAACATCCAAAGCAGCAATGGCAACTGCGCATGCAATAGGGTTTCCTCCAAAAGTAGAACCGTGTTGACCTGGTTTTATCACATTCATGATTTCATCATTCGCCAAAACTGCAGATACAGGATACATTCCTCCAGAAAGCGCTTTACCCAAGATAAGAATATCGGGTTGTACATTTTCGTGGTGACACGCTATTAATTTCCCTGTTCTTGCGATACCCGTTTGAACCTCATCAGCAATGAATAAAACGTTGTGTTTTTTACACAATTCGGAAGCTTTTTTTAGGTAATTTTCATCGGGTACATATACGCCCGCTTCCCCTTGTATAGGCTCTACCAAGAAGGCAGCAATGTTTGCAGCATCTTGTTCTAAAGCTGTTTCTAAAGCCTGCAAATCGTTGTAAGGAATTTTCACAAATCCTGGCGTGAAAGGACCGTAATTTTTGTTGGCATCTGGATCATTAGAGAAAGACACAATTGTAGTAGTTCTCCCATGAAAGTTATTTTCGCAAACAATAATCTTAGCTGCATTCTCCGCAATACCTTTCACTTCATAACTCCATTTTCTAGCCAATTTCACGGCAGTTTCTACAGCTTCAGCACCCGAATTCATAGGTAACACTTTATCAAAACCAAAAAGAGTCGTAATTTTTTTCTCGTATTCTCCCAAATTAGAATTGTAAAAAGCTCTAGAGGTAAGCGCCAATTTTTTAGCCTGATTCACCAATGCATCAACGATTTTTGGATGAGAATGCCCTTGGTTTACCGCAGAATAAGCGGATAAAAAGTCAAAGTACTTTTTGCCTTCAACATCCCAAACGAAAACGCCTTCGCCTTTGTCCAAAACCACAGGAAGTGGGTGATAATTGTGCGCACCGTATTGGTTTTCTAAATCTATATAATATTGAGAATCTTTCATATGTGGATAATTTACATTTAAACAAAAATAAGAATAATTTGGCGCTTACCCTCTAGTGACAACGCATTTACTTTTCTATACAGATTGTTTACCTACTCAAACTTTTATTAGAAGTTGGTTTTTATTTAAATTTAAAAATTAGGTAGATTATAATAACTGTTTGTTCAAATTGATTTCTAATAATAAATAGATATTGGGGTGAAAAACGCAAATGATTGATGTTTAAAATTCCATTTTACAAGTTCACTCATGCTAATTTCTACCTCCGTAATTCGATGGATTAAATAAAAATTGCACCAATTTTCATCCGATTATTTGAATTTTTGCTTAAAATGTTAAAATTCCCATTCAGAAGCACTTGAGATGCCCTCCCGGAGGATTCGGAGTACGGATTTAGAGCTTCGGAGTGCGGATTTAGAGCTTCGGAGTAAGGATTTAAAGCTTCGGAGTAAGGATTTGATGCTTCGGACTGCTGCGTTAATACTTCTGCCATCTACTTTACATCTTATAAAGAATGAGAAGATAATTCGGGCAATATTTTTTAATTTAATTATGAATAATTGTTAATTTTTAAAAGATAATTAAATAGTATGGTTTAAATTTTTACATTTGTTAAGATAATCATAAAACATATTATTATGAAAAAAAATGAAGTTACTAGGCTGTACAATTTTTCCGATGCAAGATTAATAGAGGTAGGAAATGAGAAAATAGCTTTTATGCGAAGAGATCTGGAGGCATTTCTATCTTTTGGATTGAATGAGGCTAAATTTTTAGATTTAGAAACAAAAATTTCCCAATTTTCCGATCTCGTTACGGATATAGAATCTTCCAACGAGCAAGTGCAAATCACCGAACAAAAAGACGCTAAAGCTGAAGAACTAAGAACTGCAATACGCAGTGTAATGACGCGAGTGGCACAAAAATACGGCGATACAAGTGCGCGATATGCCAACTACGGAACGGATGGATTGAGCAAACAAAGTGATGCCGAACTCTTGGTGACCGCAAAAAGAGTGGTGCGTGTGGGCACTACCAATCTTGCCAACCTTTCGGAAGAGGGGCTTACTAATGCACATTTGGAGACTATCACTCAGCTGAATGATGATTTTAATAATTTACTTATCAACCAGAAACTAAAGATTGGCGAAAGAGATATTTTGCAAGAAGACAGGGTAGAAGAGGGCAATGCTATCTATGCACTTTTGATGAAATATACCCAAACGGCACAAGATATTTGGGAAACCAGTGATGTAGCAAAGTATAACGACTATGTGCTCTACAATACGCCTTCGGGCGAGGAAGAACCTAGCAACCCAATAGTATAAAAACAAAAAACCACCTCTTGTGAAGGTGGTTTTCTTATATTGGAAATTAAATTAATGATTATCGTATTTTTTGTCCATTACAAAATCTTCCATGAATTTTGTAGTGTAGTTTCCAGAAAGATAAGCTTCATCTTCCATCAATTGTCTGTGGAAAGGAATAGTAGTTTTCACTCCTTCTACATAAAATTCTTCTAATGCACGCTTCATTTTTGCAATGGCTTCTTCACGAGTTTGTGCCGTCGTGATTAGTTTTGCAATCATAGAATCGTAGTTAGATGGAATGGTGTATCCAGAATAAACGTGAGTATCTACTCTGATTCCGTGCCCACCAGGAATATTAAGTCCTGTAATTTTCCCTGGAGAAGGTCTAAAGTCTGCGTATGGATCTTCAGCATTGATTCTACATTCTATAGAGTGTAATTTTGGATAATAGTTGATTCCTGAGATTGGAGTACCAGAAGCTAATAAAATCTGCTCACGGATAAGATCGTAATCTACTACCTGCTCTGTGATTGGGTGTTCTACTTGTATTCTTGTATTCATCTCCATAAAGTAGAAGTTTCTGTGCTTGTCTACCAAGAATTCTATCGTTCCTACCCCTTCGTATCCAATGAATTCTGCCGCTTTTACAGCAGCTTCACCCATTTTCTCACGAAGTTCATCCGTCATGAAAGGAGAAGGAGTTTCTTCCGTTAGTTTTTGGTTTCTTCTTTGTACAGAGCAATCTCTTTCTGAAAGGTGACATGCTTTACCGAATTGATCACCAGCCACCTGAATTTCAATGTGTCTTGGCTCCTCAATTAGTTTTTCCATATACATTCCTCCATTTCCGAAGGCTGCAACTGCTTCTTGGATGGCAGATTCCCAAAGATCTTTAAGGTCTTCAGCTTTCCAAACTGCTCTCATTCCTTTTCCACCACCACCAGCGGTAGCTTTTATCATCACAGGATATCCTGTTTCTTCAGCTGTCTTCAGCGCATCTTCGTAAGAGGCAATAAGTCCGTCAGAACCAGGTACACAAGGTACACCAGCCGCTTTCATGGTCGCTTTAGCATTGGCTTTGTCTCCCATCTTTTCGATGTGCTCTGGGCTAGCCCCAATGAATTTGATTCCGTTCTTTTCGCAAATTCTAGAGAAGTTGGCGTTTTCAGATAAGAAACCATATCCTGGGTGGATAGCGTCTGCATTGGTAATCTCTGCAGCTGCAATGATGTTTGAGATCTTTAGGTAAGAATCTTTACTCATCGGTGGGCCGATGCATACCGCTTCATCTGCAAATCTTACATGAAGACTGTCTTTGTCTGCAGTTGAATATACTGCTACAGTTTTTATCCCCATTTCTTTGCAAGTACGAAGTATACGCATTGCAATCTCGCCACGGTTGGCTATTAATATTTTTTTGAACATCTTTTTTAGTTTGAGAATTAGATAATTTGAAAAATATAAAATGTTATTGGATTGTAGAGTTTAATCTAACATCTATTGTCTAACATCTAATTTCTATTTAAGATGGGTCTACTAAGAATAAAGGTTGGTCGTATTCCACAGGAGTTGCATCATCTACTAAGATTTTTACAATTTTCCCGCTAACTTCAGATTCTATTTGGTTGAATAATTTCATAGCTTCAATTACACAAACCGTTTTTCCATTAGAAACTTCGTCCCCTACGTTTACGAAAACATCTTTATCTGGAGATGGCTTTCTGTAGAAAGTTCCGATCATTGGAGATTTTATAGTCACGTATTTGCTGTCATCAGATGATGCCTCTGCTTTCTCAGTAGATGCTACTGGAACTGCTGGAGCTGGCGCTGCAACTTGTTGTGGAGCAGATTGGTACATTCCTGGCTGCTGAACATAGCTTATCTCATTACCTCCTAGAGGAGTTTTGATTGTAATTTCGAAATCTTTAGTCTTATATTTTACTTCTGATACTTCTGCTTTAGAAACAAATTTTATAAGATTTTGTATGTCTTTAATGTCCATAAATTTGATATTTGATTTTGCCTCAAAGATACCAAAAAAACCTAAAAAGCAACAAAAAACCACTCATTTTTATTAAAAATGAGTGGTTTTTGTATTGAAATAGAGTTTTATAAAATTTTACTCTTAGTTTTCTTCTCCAGCTTCAGCTGTTGTTTTTTCTAATACTACTTTTCCTCTGTAGTATAGTTTTCCTTCATGCCAGTGAGCTCTGTGGTATAGGTGAAGCTCTCCTGTTGTAGCATCTTTTGCTAATTGAGGAAGTACTGCTTTGTAATGAGTTCTTCTCTTATCTCTTCTTGTTGACGACTGTCTTCTTTTTGGATGTGCCATTTTGTAATAACTTTTTTAATTTGATGAGCGATGAGATCTTTCATCATCTCATCATATTATAATTATCTTAATTTTTATCTTTTAATTTTCTTAGAGCGTCCCAACGTGGGTCACTTTCAGGCTCTTTTTCTTCATCTTGTTGTTCTTCTATTTCTGGGCTGAACTGATTTAGGATTTTTAAATCCTCATCGCTGATAGTAGGAGATACTTTTTTCATCGGTACAGAAAGAACAACACTTTCATACACCAATTGTGCAATATTGAATGCGTGATCTTTGGCTGGGATAGTGATAACATCTTCTTCGCTGTCATCGTATTCTTCGCCAAATTTCACCAATACTTTAATTTCATTTTCTATAGGATGAACGAAATCATCATTGGTAAGATCACAGACCAAATCTATAGTCCCCTTGATTTTGATAACAAATTCTAAGAATGTAGTGTGTTTTTCTAAAAAAACAGCAGCTTCAATCTTCGAATTTGTAAATTCTTGCTCAGTGTCAAATAATTGAAAGAACGCTTTTTCTATCTCAAACTTGAACTCGTGTTTCCCGTTATTTAACCCAGAAAAGCTTACCTCGTAATTTCTTAGTTTGTCCATAAAATGAGTGTGCAAAAATATGCATTTTTTTTAATATTACAAATAAAACTTATAACAAATTCATATTAATTTGTTTAGACCTCTATATTTCTCTTTCCATTGGGAGATCTTCATCTACTCCGATGTCAGATGGCATTCTTTTGGGCTGCATCCTATTGGTCATCAAATCATGATAATCATTTCTATTTTTAAAAATTTTCACGGCAGTAAAGATTGCTTCCGAAAAGCTTTGTTCATCTGCTATATTTTTTCCTGCAATATCATAGGCTACCCCATGATCTGGTGAAGTTCTGATGAAGGGTAGTGCTGCCGTATAATTCACGCCTTTCTCATAAGCAATGGTTTTAAATGGTGCCAAACCTTGATCGTGATACATGGCTACTACTGCATCAAAGTTTTTGTATTTATTGGGTTGGAAAAAGCTGTCTGCTGGAAACGGACCAAATGCCAAAATTCCGCTATTTGATAATTCTAGAATGGCGGGAGAAATAATTTCTATCTCCTCTTTGCCAATCACTCCACCATCACCCGAGTGAGGGTTTAAACCTAAAACGGCAATTTTGGGTTTAGAAATGGCAAAATCCTCTATCAAAGTTTGATTTAATGCTCTTATTTGCCTTTTTAATTTATCTTTAGAAATGTTTTCAGCTACTTGAGATAATGGGATATGATGCGTAGATACGGCAACTTTTAATTCTTCGGTCACCAAAAACATTAATCCTTTTTTATTGAATTTTTCTTCCAAATATCCTGTGTGTCCAGCGTGTTTGAAACCCATTTTCATCATTTCATCTTTATTAATGGGTGCGGTTACCAAAACATCTATATCGCCCTTTATCAAAGCTTCGGTAGCTGCTTCTAAAGAATCTATCGCCATTCTTGTAGACTCCTCCGTAGGTTTACCTAGTTCTACAATTACATTGTCTTTCACCAAATTAAGCATATTCAGCTTTCCATTTTGTGCCTGAGATGCTTCTGTAATATAATTAAAATTAAGATTGAGTTTAAATATATTTTTTTGATAAGTAAATAGTTTGCCCGAGCCAAAAATGATAGGTGTAAAAAAATCTGTAATCGTTTTGTCTTTCAGAGATTTCATGATGATTTCTGGTCCAATGCCGTTGAAGTCGCCAATTGAAATTCCTACTCGTACTTTATGGTTTTTTGGGCTCATTTTGATTATCTTTGAGGATTATAATTTTACAAATTTAGCAAAAAAATATGTTCACAGGAATTATTGAAGCAGTAGGTGTTGTAGAAAAATTGGAAAGAATAGGTAGCAATATCAATTTTACTTTAAGCTGCCCTTTTACGCAAGAACTAAAAATAGATCAAAGCTTGGCACATAATGGATGTTGCCTTACTGTAGTGGAGATTATGGATAATAATTATGTGGTAACTGCTATAGATGAAACTTTGGTGAAAACTAATCTTGGCCATTGGAAGATAGGTAGCATAGTAAACTTGGAGCGTTGCATGATCATGAATGGAAGGCTAGACGGACATATTGTACAAGGGCATGTGGATAAAACGGGAGAAATAATTGACATCGAGAACAAAGATGGCAGCTATTTTGTTACTGTAAAATATGATTCTAATGGAGATTTCGTAACGGTGCCTCAAGGTTCTATTACGTTGAATGGAATAAGTCTTACGGTAGCTAAAAGCGACGATTTTCAGTTTTCTGTGGCAATAATACCCTACACATGGGAATTTACGAATATGAATACGCTTCAGATAGGTGATACCGTGAATTTGGAATTTGATATTATTGGTAAATACCTAGCTAAATTAATTAAAAAACAGAATGCCGTTTACTAAATATAAAGGATATAGTCTCAGGAACCGTGTATTTTTCGGTTTCCTTTTGGTTTGTCTTTTAAGTGTCGCCGCTTCTTCTCTGGTGCCTTATTTTGTTTTGAGAAAAAATGCACTCGAGCAAAGTAAAATTGAAATGCAAGAGAAAACAAACGCAGTCATACGGTATCTAGATTATGCCGTAAGTTTGTCTATTGTTGAAACCGAAGACCTCCCAGAACTTCTAAAAAATAAAATTTTCGAAATTGCTGATGTCAATCAGCATGATGTTATTATCTACGATTTGCGTGGTGACTATTTGCTGTCTAATAAAGATAAAAATCTGGTAGAGCAAAAGAAAGTTCCCATTAATATTGTGAATAAAATATTGGCTGATGGAGCAAGATATGATATTCGAGGGTATGATGCCAATAAGGATGCCGTGTTCACGTCTTCTTATTTGCTGCTCAAAAATAACGTTTGGGAACCCATAGGAATTGTCTATATTCCATTGTATCATAATGAATCTGCTTACCTTGATGTTCTGCATCAGTATGTGATGTATATCTTGATGGTAGATTTTGTCTTGATTTTCCTGAGTGTTTGGCTAAGTTGGGTGATCTCAAATAGATTGGCTACCAATATTACCAAGTTTTCTGATATGATTACCAGAATTACCCTGTTTGAAAACGAAATGAAACCCATCAAATATTATAAGAATGATGAATTGAATGCTTTGGCGAGAGCTTATAATAGAATGATTTTGCAGATACAAGATCAGAAAGAAAGGCTTACCTTCAAAGCCTCTGAAGAAGCGTGGCGAGAGATGGCAAAGCAGGTAGCACATGAAGTGAAGAATCCATTAACACCAATGAAACTTACGATACAGAATTTCGAAAGAAAATTTGATGCCCAAGCTCCTGATATCAATGATAAGGTGAAGAAACTAACAAAAACGATGGTAGATCAGATTGATCTTATTGCTACAGTAGCTTCAGCCTTCTCTGAATTTGCCAAACTACCAGAGAAAACTAATGAGATTATTAATTTAAATTCAGAAATAGACGATATTTTAAGGGTTTTCAATGATGATAATATATTTGTACATTCCAATAAATCTAATATTATGATCAATATAGATCGTATCTATTTATCTAGAATTATTACCAATCTCGTAACCAATGCCAAACAGGCTGAAAGCCCAGAACGTCAGATGATGGTGAATGTAGATATAGAACAGCATTACAGAAGGGTAATCATTTCCGTTCAGGATAATGGAACAGGTATTTCAGATTCGTTAATTGATAAAATATTTGAACCCAATTTCACTTCAAAAACAAGTGGGATGGGTCTAGGATTATCCATGGTAAGAAAAATGATTGAAGATTATAAAGGTCAGATCTCTGTAAAATCTGAAATCGGGAAAGGTTCCACTTTTACCATAACATTACCAACCAATTTATAGTGAAGCCTTTTAAATTTAAACAATTTGATATACAACAATCTAAAGAAGTATTTCGAGTAGGAACAGATGGTGTTTTGCTTGGAGCTTTTGCCAACATTCACCATGCTAAAAATATCTTGGAAGTAGGTACAGGAACTGGTTTGATCTCTCTGATGTTGGCACAAAGACATCACAGCGCAAAAATTTGGGGGCTGGATATACAGGAAGCTGCCTTTTCTTTAACTAAAAATAACTTTGAGCATTCTCCTTTTGGTGATAGATTGGAAGCGATTTTGGGTGATTTTAAATCTTTTGAAACGAATGATAAATTTGATTTAATAGTTTCTAATCCACCTTATTTTGAAGAATCTACCTCAAATAAAGATAAAATTGCGCGTCAAACTGTTGAACTTAATTTTGAACAGCTTATTTCTACATCTTCAAAGTTACTTTCGGATGAAGGTGTTCTTTCAGTAATTATTCCTGCAGAAATAGGAACTATTTTCATTGAAATTGCAACATCAAATCACTTTTTTTTGAAAAGAAAAATAAATATTTTTGGAATAGAAAATTCAAAAGTAAAGAGACTTGTTTTAGAATTTGCTTTAAAGGAATCCGAAGTTCAAGAACTAGAGTTTATTATAGAAAAAAGTCCGAGACAATACTCGGACGCTTATATAGAACTCACAAAGGAGTTTCACGTTTTTAGATCGTAATATTTTATTCAAATAATTCTGCAGTATCCAATACAGAGACTTTACCATCTTCGCATCTTATTGCTTCTCCAGGAAAATTTTGTATCATATGATAATCATGGGTTGCCATTACTACTGCAGCGCCGTTATCGGATGCCACTTGCTTTAGCAAAGTCATGATTTCATTGGAAGTTTCAGGATCTAGATTTCCTGTAGGCTCATCTGCAAGGATTAGAGAAGGGTGGTTTAGGAGCGCTCTTGCAATAGCAATACGCTGTTGTTCTCCACCAGAAAGTTCGTGAGGCATCTTGTGCTTTTTGCCTTTCATATTTACGCTAGATAAAACCTCGTTGATACGATCGTCCATTTTTGTCTTGTCGCTCCATCCGGTTGCTTCCAATACAAATTTTAGATTTTTTTCTACCGTTCTATCTGGTAATAATTGAAAATCTTGGAAAACGATTCCTAATTTTCTTCTTAAGTTGGGTACGTCGGAAGCTTTTAGTTTAGACAAATCAAAACCCACCACTTCACCTTTTCCTGCCACCAAAGGAATATGCCCGTATAATGTTTTCAGTAGAGAACTTTTACCAGACCCTGTTTTCCCGATAAGGTAACAAAATCTTCCTTTCTTGATGTTAAGATTAACGTCAGTAAGTACGGTAAAGTTTTTCTGCGTTATTTTAGCGTTTTGCAAATTGATAATATTGTCTCCGCTTATATTTGAGTGTGGCATAAATTTAATGTTTAGAGGCTGTTTCCGAAATCAGCATTTCAGAATCTAAAAGTATAAAAAGAAGCGTAATAAACCTAAAAATTAGGAAATTTTAACAACAAAAAATGCTTGAAAAATAACTTCTCAAGCATGGTTTGTATATGATAATCCAAGAATTATCTCTTAGCACGTACAGAACTGATAGAAATAGATTTTCTACCTTTAGCTCTTCTTGCTGCTAAAATTCTTCTACCGTTTGGTGTAGACATTCTTTCTCTGAAACCGTGCTTGTTTCTTTTCTTTCTCTCTGATGGTTGGAACGTTCTTTTACTCATTACTATATATTTTAGTCGTAATTATCTATTAATTTTCAGGTTGCAAATATATGTATATTTTTATTAAGTACAAATATTATTGTAAAAATTATTAGAATTAATATTTCCATTTATCATAATAATATTCAGGCAGTTTACTTATAGCAAAGGATGAATTTGTAATTAGCAGAAAAGTTTTGAAAAATCATGCTTATAAAAACTTTATCTTTGGTAACTAAATTTTAAAGAAAAATTCCATGTTTACACCTGCTGAACTTTTAGAAATTAAAGCACTTCTTACTCCGGAGAATAAAATTGTTATTCTTACTCATTATAATCCAGATGGTGATGCTATTGGTTCTACTTTGGGATTGAAGCATTATCTACGTGCCAAAGGAATAGAAGCAGATGTATTAACTCCGAATGATTTTCCGAAATTTCTAAAGTGGATGCCAGATGCCAAAAAATGTGTCATTGGAGAATACAAAAGAAAAGTAGCATCAGATCTCATTAGAGAGGCAGATGTTATCTTTTGTCTGGATTTTAACTCTCCATCAAGAATTGGTATTTTGGGCGAATGGTTGACAAAGGCTAAAGCAAAAAAAATACTGATTGATCACCATCAACAGCCAGAAAACTTTGATTATGTATATTCTGATACCATTATCCCTGCAACTTGCCAAATGATATATCATTTTATAGAAGCAATGGGCGATGAAGGTTTGGTAAATAAGGACATTGCAGATTGCTTGTACACAGGAATCATGACGGATACTGGAGGTTTCAGATTCCGTTCTACCAGTGCAACTACACACAGAATTGTCGCTCATCTTATAGAAAATGGAGCAGATCCTTCTATTATCACTTCTAATACTTGGGATACCAATACCATCTCTCGTATGCGACTTCTTGCGCTGA
The DNA here is from genome assembly GCF_045629545.1 of Chryseobacterium sp. GTDB lineage: Bacteria > Bacteroidota > Bacteroidia > Flavobacteriales > Weeksellaceae > Chryseobacterium. Next base: position 65,853 of record NZ_JAZQRK010000010.1, read on the forward strand.
TATTAGGCAGAATAGAAGTAGTGAATGATGGTAAAGTTGCAGTAATGTACCTTACAAGGAAAGAATTGCAAGAATATGGTTTCCAAAAAGGGGATACAGAAGGTTTTGTGAATTATGGTTTGAGCATTGCAGGCGTGAGAATGTCGGCTTTTTTCATGGAAGATTTATATGAAGATTTTATTAAAATTTCATTCAGAAGTAAAGATGATGTAGATGTAAACCAATTTTCTAGAAAATACTTCCAGGGTGGTGGACACATCAATGCTGCAGGTGGAAAATCTAATGACCCGTTGATGGAAACTCTAGAAATTTTTAAAGAAAAAATAGCATCCGAAAACTTATAACATTTTTTTTCGATCTCAATTAATTAATACTATAACTTTGTCCTTAACTCTTGAGCAGGACAAAGTTATATTTTTTTTTGACCAGCTTCTTCCAAGGCATTACAAGAGTAAGCATACACTTCATTGAACATTTCGTCAAAATATTTTTTATTGAATAAGCTAAACTTAGTCATTTTTGGAGGATCTAAGAAAATATCGCAAGATTTCATCTTAGAATAAACGGATTTGGCAGTTGCAAGGTGTAATATTCTGTCAAACTCTTTCATAACGTTCATGTTATTGAGTTCATCATAGCTTATAGAATTGACGTGTGAGCCAATAAGGAAATCGCAACGGTCTATAATAGGTTCTATTGGAAGATTGTCTAGAACGCCACCATCTACATATATTTTACCATTCCATTTTACGGGAGGCAACACGAAGGGAACGCTAGAAGAGGCAAGCAATGGTGTAAATAATTCGCCCTCAGAAAAAAATTCAACTATACCATGAGTTAGTTCTGTAGCGGCTATATAAATTGGTGTTTTTAGACTATTAAAATTGTTTTCGGGAAAATGACTAGTCAACAATTGAGTAATTAATTTGGGACTGAATATTCCGTTTTTAGAAATTTTAAAATAACTTCGAGAGAAGAAAGTAGTTTCTCTTACAATCTGCATCATTTCATCTGGTGTTTTGCCTAGAGCATAAAAAGCTGCAACAATAGAACCCGCGCTTGTGCCTGATATGATATCGGGTTTCAGATTGTATTCTTCCAAAGCTTTTAGAACTGCAATGTGTGCAATCCCACGCATTCCGCCGCCAGAAAGGGTAAGCCCGATGATGGGTTTCTTTTTTTTGAAATTGAATAAATTCATTAAGTAATTTAGTAGCGATTAAATTACAAAAAAATGATGAACTTACTAAGGTTCATCACATTCTTCCTCTAGTTTTATGAATAATTTTTCGAATTCCTTTTCCATATTTTCATCTTGTGACACTCTCGTAATAGAGCCATTAGCGCAATTTCCCCATCCAAAAGTAGTAAGATATATAGTCGCATATTCTTTCCAATGAGAAGAATTTATGCGGTTTTCTAGATCATTCAATACTCTGCTTGGATCGGTGTTTTTTTTGCTCATTGCCTCGCCCAATTTTCTCCATTCTGCTTTTATTTCATCATCAGTTCCGTTCAGCGCTTTTGCAAAATTTGTACACTTGCTTCCTATTTTACTCGATAATAAGACTGATGGATTGATATAGCTTTCTACTTGAGTTCTACTTTTTTCGTAATCCTGCTGAAGCGTTATAGCTGTAATTTTTTTATAATCTTGCCAATAAGGGATGTTTACAACCTTTAAATTTTCTAATGTTCTTTTAGACTTCGCAAAATCTTCGTCTAATTTTGCTAAAATTTTTGCATTATCACGACGTATTTCTTCCAAATCTCCAAGATCATTTACAAACGGAGAGTCTACTGATATTCCACTTCGTCCAGACCAAATTTTGTAAGTTCCGTCTAGTTCTTCTTTGCTATAAAGTGCTGGGTTGTATTCGCCTTTTTTGTTGCATAACTCTGTGGTTAAGTGATAGATTTCTGGCTTGGTGAGCACAGCTACTGTATCTACTTTCTTTTCTATAGCTATAGAGTCATTAGGTTTTGCTGTATTTTCTGTGGTTTCTTTTTTACAACTTACTAAAGATAGAAGTAGAATTGCAAAATATATTTTTTTCATCATTGTTTTTTAAAATTTTGAAGCCTAAACTATGTTCTGCAATAATTCTGTATTGATGATTTCTGCACAAATGCTTGGTTTTTCCCAATGTCCATTGTGTCCACAATCCAAAACATAAGATTTAATATTCGGTCTATCGGGAAGATTTTGAAGCACCAAATCGGTTTTTACAGCATTGTCGTGTTTACCAGCGATTACCAAAATTTTTGCGTCCAAATTATTTAGAATAGAAGTTTTGTCAGTTCTTTCCACCATACCTTTCACCGAAGCCAAAGCACCAAGATTGTTAGTAGATAAAGCAATTTCTAATGCTGTATCTATTTTATCTTTTAGAAATTCTTTTTCATTTGGATTAAATAAATTGGGAACGCCAGCTCTTGCATAATGTCCGAAAGCATCTTTTATAATGCGATAACTTTTGATGCGTTGCTGTTTTTTTTCTTCATCATCTATCAGAAAAGAAGAAAAGAATAGCGTCATACTTTTTAGGTATTCTGGGTAAGCTTCTGCAAAAGCAAGCGAGACGTATCCGCCCATAGAATGCCCAAGAAGATGAATTTTTGTAAAATGATTTTCGTCAATTACTTTTTTTACTTCACCAGCCATCAATTCCATAGTTTGTACCTCAGCAATCGTTACAGATTTGCCATGTCCAGGAAGATCAATTTTTAGTAATTTGAAATCTTTAGAAAGAAACTTCTCCATATCATTCCAAATGGTATTGTTTTCCATGAAACCATGGAGTAGAACAAGAATTTCTTTTCCTTCACCTTTTATTTCGAAATTTAGCATAATTTAAAATTTAATATCGATATGATCTATAAACCCAGAATCATTCACCATATCTTGCAATCTCCAAGTTTTGCCGCCATCTTTAGATAAAAAAGTTTTGGTTCCTTTTCTTACATATGGTTTGCCGTTATCATATTCGCCAATTTTTTGGGTAATATTTCCTGTGAAGTTTAGATGCTTGTCAGAAACAAAAATTCCCGTTCCATCTATACTTATTTCGTTATTTCCAGATTGTGCTTTACCAGAAATTTCATATTCATCTCTCCCGATTTTTTTAAACGAAACTGTTCCAGATTTTTTAAAAAGCTCATGTGAGAACTGATGCTGTCCTTCAAAATCCTTGAATCTATTTTTGTTGTTCAGTATTTTTATACTGTCATTTATTTTGTTACGCGCTGCGTTGATGGAGTCTGTGGTTAGTTCTTCTTTGGACTTTGTGTTGGTATTTTCTGTTGTTTTTTTGTTACAAGAAAAAATAACCAATCCAGTGATGAAAATTCCTATTATGTTCTTCATGAGAATTTGTTTTTTATATTCAAATTTAAACAAAAAAAAGAGCATATTAAAATAGCTCTTTCTATGGATTTTTCTTCATCCAAGAGTTGAATGATTTATTTAAATTTAAACCAAAAAAAACTCCCACTTACAAGTAAGCAGGAGTTGAGGTCTATTATGATTTCTTTGTGGTTATTTATTATTTTTAAAATAATTAACTCCACATTCTAAGAACTGTTTGAAGTCTTCTTTGGGCATATATCCAGAAACTGGTGTATTGATAACCTTTCCATCTGGCATGATTAACACGTAATGCGGCTGAGAATTATTATTAAAATTAACTTGCTGAAACAAGCTCCATCTATCACCAATAGTATTTACTTTTTTCATTTGTCCTTCGCCCATATCAATTTTTGTTTTTTCGGCTTCAGGCAATTCTTCTTTGTCGTCTACATATAAAGAAGCAAGTACAACATCGTTTTGTAAAATTGGCAAAATGTCGGGTTCGCTCCAAACAAATTCTTCCATTTTTCTACAATTTTCGCAGCCATATCCTGTAAAATCGATCAAGATGGGTTTGTTTTCTTTTTTGGCCAAATCAATAGCTTTAAAGAAATCATGCTCTGGATGCATTCCCAAGATTCCATCTTTTTCATCATGGAAATAACTTACGTTTACGGGTGGCAAAATTCCACTTAGTAGTTGTAATTTTGGTCTATCCGAAGGAAATAATCCTTGAATTAAATACACTATAAAACCAATTCCTAATATTCCAAATATCTTTCTTGTAAGGGAGATTTTCGGCTTTTTGTCATCATGTGGAAACTTAATAATTCCGAATAAATATAACGTTAACCCAATTGCAATAATGATCCAAATTGCGATGAAAAGTTCTCTTTTTAGCATAAATGTTTTGGTTACCAAATCTGCTTTCGATAAGAATTTTAATGCTAAAGCCAATTCTATAAATCCTAGAATTACCTTCACAGTATTCATCCAACCACCAGATTTTGGTAAACTTTGCAACGCTTGTGGGAATAGAGCTAAAAGTCCGAAAACGATTGCCCAAGCCACACCAAAACCTGCTAATGCAAAAGTAAGTAACATCGGTACATTGGTAGAACCAGTAACTGCGCTACCTAGTAAACTTCCTAGTATTGGTCCTGTACAAGAAAAAGATACAATAACCAATGTAAGTGCCATGAAGAAAATACCAATAATGCCTCCAGCTTCTTCAGCTTTAGAAGATTTGTTGGCAATTGCGCTTGGCAAAGTAATGTCGTAATATCCAAAGAAACTACCTGCGAAGAAAATAAAGATGATAAAGAATACAATATTCAGCCAAGGACTTGTAGAGATATCATTGAAAATGTTTCCTGCAATACCATCTATAATATGGAATGGCAAACTAATAAGTACAAAAATAAGTAGGATGAAAAATCCGTAGACAATGGCATCTCTTTTCCCTTTTGCTTTATCTTTCGCCCCTTTTGTAAAGAAAGAAACTGTAAGCGGAATCATTGGGAAAACGCACGGCGTCAGCAAAGCAATCAGTCCACCAAGGAAACCTAGTAGCAAATACGTCCAGTAGTTTTCTGATGCTTCTACCACAGCAGTGCCACAATTTGTAAGTGGCTTCTTGAAATCTATAGTTTCTATCTTCAGATTTTTAGGATCGAGTTTTGAAGCTTCAGTGACAATGATTTCGTTTTTTGGAGCACTTTCAACAATAGTTTCTGTACTTTTTACAGAGTCTTGTGTGGCAATAGGAAGTATTTCTTCAGGCTTTTCTGCGCTTGCTTTTGGAGTTATTTTATTGGTGAATTCTAGCGTGTTGGGAGCCAAACAAACTCTATCATCACACGTTTGGTACATAATTTCAGCAACAACATCACTAGGTTTTGTAGCATCTTTTAATTTAAATTTTTGCTTAAATCCTACTGCGTTAGAATAATAAACAATTGTTCCTCCAAAAGCTTCAGAAAATTCTTTATGTTTTTTTCCTACTTCCTCAAATTTGCCTATTGTTTCTATATTTTTTCCAGAAACTTTGTATTCTGTAGGGATGCCTGTGTCTTCTGGGATATCTCTAGAGTAGAGGTGCCAACCTGTGTCCAAAGTAGCATTCAGTACTGCTTCATATTGGTTGTTTCCCAAATCATTCACCGAGAATTTGAATTTTACAGGATTTTTTATTTGTGCATTAATTCCCGTCAATAGAAATAAGAGAATTACTATAAGCCAGTTTTTAAATTTCATTTTACTTATCATTAAAAAATTTTGAGAATTCTACTTGTCTTCTCATTTCGTGCATATCTTTTGTCTTGTCGTAGAGGGAAAATTCCTAAAACATCATTGTTTCCATCTACCAAGATCCAAGTTTTTTGCTTTGCTAAAATAGACATTTTTTCATCTTTATAATACTTTGAGACCTTCTTCTTACCACCAAAACCAATAGGATAGAAAAAATCGCCTTCCATTTTTCTTCTTACTTTTATCGGAAAAGCAACAGTATCCGCATCAAAAAACCATTCTATATTTTGGTCTACATCATTGGAAACCGTGATATAGTCTGACACACGAATTTCGATGAGGTTTTTATTTGGATTATTTTCTTGGCACAAAACAATTTCCTCTTCCAAGTTTTCATCTATAATGCTCTTCGTGAAAATCAATTCGTTTCTATTTACCAAAATTTGATATTCTTTACCAAAAAAAGTACTTCCTGTTTGGGCTGTAAATATTTTTTTTATTTCTTCCGCTTTGTCAAAACCATATTTTTTTAGAATTTCAAATTGTACAAAATCAGATTCTTGTTCCAATTTTTCTTTGTTTAATATTAAATATTGGTCATTAGAAATAGTCAATTGCTTTTCTATTTCTCCCATTTTTTGGTCTACAAAGGTTTTTGTTTGATTTAAATAAAATAAAGATTGATTAAAATTTTCTAAAAAGTGATCATTCGTTTCCATTAGCATCGGAACGATCTGGTTTCTTATTTTATTTCTTAGATAATCATTTTTTTTGTTTGATAAATCTTCTCGAAATTCAATCTGATTTTCTTTTGCAAAATCGTAAATATCTTTTTTACTAAATTCTAAAAGCGGACGTAAGATTGAATTTTTATGACTCGGAATTCCCGTGAGTCCACTGATGCCAGAAGCTTTAGAAAGATTTATGATAAAAGTCTCTAGCTGATCATTAAGATGATGCGCAGTGACAAGAAAATCTAAATTTTCTTTTTCCTGAACTTCATTGAAAAACTGATATCTAATTTCTCTAGCCCACAATTGTATAGAATTTTCGGGTTTGTTATCCTTCTCCGACACATGGTATACGTGGATAGGGATTTGATGCTTTTGGCAAAAATCCTCTACAACTTTTTGATCCAAATTAGAATCTTCATTTCTCAGGTGGTAATTGATATGGGCCACCTGAAAATCCAATCCACATTCCAGAAATAATGTTGCCAAAACCATAGAGTCTGCTCCGCCACTTACAGCAAGAAGGTAAGTTTGGTTTTCTACAGATTTTATGAGTTTTTGGATTTGATTCTTAAAGTTTGATTTTTCTAGCATAATGCCTAAAATTTCTTTTGTACAAAGATAATCCTTATAATTAAAATGAATTTTATTAACTTTGAAACCGTCTTAAAAAATAGTATTTATGAAGATTTTAAAAATTTTAGCAGTTTCTACCATCGTATTGAGTATCACCTCTTGCGTAAGTCAGAAACAATATGATGCACTTAGTGGCAACTACAAACAATGTATTGAGAATATTGGTGAAAGACAAAGAGAAATACAAGACTTAAAGTCTCAAAACTCATCATTAACAGGTGAAAACAACTTATTGAAGAGCCAACACGATGCATTGAAGTCCTCTTTGGACGCTTGTTTATCTAATACTGGAAAAAGTTCCGCAAACATTGATAAGTTGGTGAGTGAGATTAATGCCTCAAACTCTTATATCAAGCAACTAGTATCTGCAAATGCAAAAAATGACAGTTTAAATCTAGCTTTATCTAATAAACTTAAAAGATCTTTGGATAACGTAGCAGACCAAGATGTACAAGTGAAAGTGTTGAAAGGTGTTGTGATGATTTCACTTTCAGATAATCTTTTATACAAAACAGGCGATTATAATATTTTACCAGCAGCTCAAGATGTACTAGGGAAAGTAGCAAAAGTGATCAACGACTATGATAAATATTCGGTACTTATAGAAGGAAATACAGACAATGCACCTCTAAATTCGTCTAGCTTGCCAAGAGACAATTGGGATCTTTCAGCATTGAGGGGTACAGCTATCGCAAAAGTATTGCAAAGTCAGTTTGGAGTAGATCCAGCAAGAATTACTGCAGGTGGAAGATCAGAATACAACCCAAAAGCTACTAACATGAGTGTTTCTGGAAGAGCAGAAAATAGAAGAACAGAAATTATCATCATGCCAAAACTAGATGAGTTCATGAAGTTGATGGACATCAATTCTAAAAAATAATATATTATCAATACTTATAAAAAAAATCCTAGTCGTCACGATTAGGATTTTTTTTGTGGTCTAAACAACGTTTTCTTTTTTAAGCTTTAAGAAGATAGCTCTTAAAAAAGGACTGCGTTCTCTTTTGGAGGGAATTTTCTTTTTTGAAGGCAACTTTGAGGGAACCAAATGTTGTCCTTCCTGAGTATTTAATAAATTCTTTTTCATCACTTCGATGGGTATCTTCTTTCTTTTACAAAGGTATACCTAATTACAATACAAAAACATCCGTATTTATACGGTAATTTTATTTTTTTTACAATTAAACCTAATAATTATAATATTTGGGTTTATGGAAATTTATTTATATTTAAGTAAATTTGAAAATTAAAATAGCATCAAAATGAGTTTTTTTGAAGAAGTACACCCGGAGATGGATCGTTATTTGGAAAATCATGCTTCAGCGGAACCCGATATTCTAAAAGCATTGAGAAGAGAAACTTTTCAGAAAACAACACAGCCTCACATGATTTCCGGCTACCAACAAGGAAGATTATTAACTATTATTTCTAAAATTATTCAGCCGAAAAATATTTTAGAAATAGGTACTTTCACGGGTTATGCCGCACTTTGTATGGCTGAAGGGTTGTCTAAAGAGGGAAAACTTACAACTTTGGATATCAATGAAGAATTGTCTTATTTGCCTAAAAAATATTTTGAAAAGAGCGAATATGCTTCTCAAATTATTTTTAAATTGCAAGATGCCAAAGATTTCTTAAAAAAAACAGAAGAGTTTTTTGATCTCGTTTTCATTGATGCGGATAAAGAGAACTATGCAGAATATTTCAAATTAATAAAACCCAGAACCCAATCTGGCTCTATTGTTATGTTCGATAATGTTTTGTGGTATGGTAAAGTATTGGAAGAATCTCCAAAACTAAAATCGACACAAGCAATAAAGGAACTCAATGATTTGCTAGCAAAGGATGATGATTTCGAAAATCTTATTTTACCTTTGCGAGATGGTATCAATTTACTTAGAAGAAAGTAATTGAATCATTTATTTGGATTATAAAAAGATAATCTAAGTGAAATAATTTCTAAAATAATAAAATGAATAAAGGGGTTTGTATTGTTACAGTGGCGCCAGTGCGCGCAGAAAACTCTGACAAGGCAGAAATTGTAACGGAGATATTGTTTGGAGAAAGCGCTGATATTTTGGAAGTGATAAAAAACTGGACCAAGATAAAAATGCATTATGATGGATATGAAGGTTGGATGGATACCAAACAGATAAAGCAAGTTACAGATGAGTATCTTGCCAATAGAAAAGTAACCGTGATCACCGAAGATTTTTCTTCTGTGATGACCAATGATGGCAAAACTTTACTTTCTATGGGATCTGAGGTGGAATATCCTGCCGTGGCTTCTAGACGTAGCCATGATCTGAGAGAAAGTATTGTCTTAGCAGCCAAAGAATTCCTGAATGTGCCTTATTTGTGGGGTGGAAAGAGCTTTTTCGCTGTAGATTGTTCGGGTTTTACGCAATTGGTTTACAAAATTCATGATATCAAAATACCTCGCGACACCTATCAGCAAGCTGAAGAAGGCGAAGCATTGAGTTTTGTGGAAGAAAGTCGTCCTGGAGATTTGGCGTTTTTCGAGAATTCTGATGGTAAAATTATCCACGTAGGTATTATGCTAGATAATCAGAAAATTATTCATGCTTCTGGTAAAGTGAGGATAGATACGCTAGATTCTACAGGTATTTTCAATAAAGAACTTAATAAACACACTCATAAACTGAGGGTCATAAAATCAATTTTAAAATAATATGGATACAGTTTTTATAATTTTAAGAATAATAAACATTTCGCTTCTTATTGGAGTTTGGTTTTTTTCGTTTAAAAATTATAAAAATTTACCAGATAAAATCCCAACCCATTTTAATATTGTTGGCGAGCCAGACCGATTTTCTAGCAAGAAGTTTTTTTATTTTTTACCAATAATTGCAACATTGCTTTTGGGTTTGTTTTTCTATTTGAGCAATTTTCCTGAAAGTGCCAATTATACAGTAGAAATTACTCCAGAAAACGAGCAGTCTCAATACAAAATGGGAATTGTGTTTTCCCAAATTATCTTGTTTTTTTGCTTGTTGCTATTTTTTATTATTCAAGATTTTACGGTAAAATATGTAGCTGATAAAAAACCTTCGTTGGCAAATATTGTATTGCCAATTGTTGGTTTATTTCTTACAATAATGGTTTACACCGTCCTTTCTAATACCTAAGTAATTCATGTTTTTTCTATACCAAATTTTTGTTCAATTGCTCATTTTTGGGATGAAGGTTTTTTCGTTATTTAATGATAAAACTAAAAAAGGCATTGAAGGAAGAAAGCAATCTTCTGCCATTGTTCATTCTGCATTTTCTGCATCAGATCAGATCATTTGGATGCATGCTGCAAGTTTGGGAGAATACGAACAAGGATTGCCAGTCTTGGAAAAATTGAAAGCAAAATATCCAACCTATAAAATATTAGTTACCTTTTTTTCTCCTTCAGGATATGATAATGTGCTGAAAAAGAAAACAATTGCTGATGCTATTTGTTATTTGCCATTCGATACTAAAAGTGAGATTTCTTCTTTTTTGGAAGGGTTAAATATTCAACTATTTTTTACGGTGAAGTATGATTATTGGTATTTGCTTCTGCAAGAGCTTAAAAAAAGAAAAGCAAAAACCTTTGTCATATCGGCTTTATTTTACGAAAAGCAATCGTTTTTTAGAACGTATGGAAAATGGTTTGTGAAACAACTAAAAGCGAATATAGATTGGTTTTTTCATCAGACACCACATTCTTTTGCTTTGGCGAAAAGTATTGGTTTAGAAAAATCTTCAATAACAGGCGACACTAGATTTGATCGTGTGAAAGATTTAAAAGCAAGAGATAATAAGGTTCCTTTTATGGAAGTATTTATTGCGGATAAAAAATCAATTGTTTTGGGAAGTTCTTGGCAATCCGAAGAGAAAATTGCAAAACTAATTGAAGAAAAGAATTCATCGGTAAAAATAATTATTGCTCCACACGACTTAAAAAGAGTTTCTGTACTAAAAGAATTATTTCCAAATGCAATTTTGTATAGTGAAATTGAAAAAAATCAAAATCTAGACGCGCAAATATTAATAATAGATTGCATTGGTTTATTATCAAAATTATACAGCTACGCAGATATAGCAATTGTTGGAGGTGGATTTCACACTTCTGGTTTGCACAATATTTTGGAAGCTGCGACATTTGGAAAACCTGTCTTGTTTGGAAATCAGTACAAAAAAAATCCCGAAGCAGACGATTTGATTTCAGCAAAGGGCGGACAATCTTTTGAAAACGAAACCTTGGCTGCGCAGTTTGCTATTTCTCTTTTACATAATGAAGAAAAATTACACACAATGTCTCGCAATGCTGAGAAATTTGTGTTTGAAAAGCCAAACGCATCAAATTTAATTGTGAAAAAGGTTGAATTATTTTAAAAATCCTTGGCTTTTGATGTCTTTTATTATTAAATCAAAATGATCTGGTATTTTTTCACACGTAAGCCAATTAAAATCAATTCCGTTATTGATGAAAAGTTTTTCTAGATATTTGTTTTCGTGTATTTTGGGTTCCACTTCTTCCAAAATCTGATCTATTTCCATCCAATAGTCTACATCAATTTTTTTGGTTAAAATAAGCGCTTTCACAATTTTATTGGTCAAGTACATATACAGTTTGTAAATGTTATCAAATCTCTGTAGGTTTAATTTTTCATTATTTCTTAAAACCTCATTAACTAAGTACAAATTCAGGCTGATATCACCATATTTATCGGAGGTTACTTTTACGTGTTCTGTAATCTCCGCGCTTATTTTCCTTATTAATAAAAGAAAGTATTTCCCATTATTAATGTATTTGGAAGCTGTGATTACCTTTTCACCGATGATTTCTTCCATCTGAGATCTTTTATCATCTACAGTTTCGGTATCTATCAATTCAAAATAGAGTTTTTTGGAGAGAAGTTTATCTTTCTTTAGCAATCTGAATATCAATCGATCTTTTTCTATAGAAGAAAAATTACTTAGTGCAGCTTTAAATTCTTTTGAATATTCCATTAGTTAAAAAGTTTTGAGTATTTTAAAAATCCGTTCAGTGCCCAATTGGCGGTATAATACAATGATTTTGCTGTAGAAAAATTCATAAATTCTTTATAAACCAAATATTGGTCTTTGATGATGTTCTTTTTGTTCCTTGAAACACTTGTTGCACGCATCCTATATTTTGCCATGGTTTTTGGATAAGGTTTGCCAACAGGAATTTTTTTAAGCAAATTGAGCCACATCACATGGTCTTCGCGTTTGCTACCTTCTGGAAAAAATTCTTTTCCCACTCTTTTAGAGTCATACATCGAAGATAGTAGAGATAGTCTGCAAGTTTTCAAGAGATTATTGAAAGTTACTTCTTTATCTGCTACAAAATCTTCAATACTAGGTTGCAAATTTTCATCACATCTTGCATAAGTTGAGTAGGCGATTTCTGCATTTTCTTTCTGCATAAAATTTACCATTTCTTCTAGGAAATTGGGTTCCCAAAAATCATCAGCATCCAAAAAAGTAATGTACCTACCACTCGCATTTTTTAGAGAAATATTACGTGCGTGTCCAGCGCCTCCATTTTTTTCAGCAATGGTTAGTTTGATTCTAGGATCTTGTATTTTTTTGATAATTTCTACTGAGTTATCGGAAGATTGATCATCCGTTATCAGCCATTCCCAATCTGCAAACGTTTGGCTCAGTACAGACTGTATGGTTTCTTGCAAGTAGTCTGAAGAATTATAACAAGGTGTGATGATGGAAACTGAGGGCATGTGTTTTTTTGCAAATATATAACTTTGAAAACTCTCTAAGAATCCATTTTTCAGGATAGATTTTAAAGTATGATTTCAAAATTCAAAAAAAATGATTGATTTTTTAAAAAAAATCATAATTTTAGGCTTTGAAAAATTTGATATATGAAGAAATTAGCATTATTATTTGCAGGTTTATCATTAATGGCGACTACGGCGTGTAAAGATGATGCTGTGGAAGTACAAGAATTTCCTTTAGTAGGAACATGGCAACCTTTAAAAGAGAACAGAACCGAGGTAGACATCAATGGTGCAGCCTTCACAGACGAGGTTGTATATTCAACTTGTCAACAAGAATCTCGATGGGTTTTTAATGAAAATTCTACAGGTAAAAGAACCAATAATGAAGAAGTAGGAAATCCTGTAACTTGTTCTGTGGTTTCAGCTAGAAATTTCAGCTATGTTTATAATAGTAGCGATAAAAACGTAGAAATAAAATACCAAGGGACTGTAGTGTCGGATAAAGGAAAAGTGACTTTGCTAGATGCGGAAACTTTAAACCTAAAAATAGATGATACAAGCAATCCGAATATTTACAAATCTACCACTTATACATTCAAGAGAATTCCTCAATAATAGAGAATAAAAAAATCCTATCTTTTGATAGGATTTTTTGTTTTTACCACTTGAAATTCGGGTTAAGATAAGGTTTCATTTTTTCATAAGGCATGAAAAATTGGTACGGACCCATCGCGTAAGGCGTCACTTCATAGACGTTATAATAAAAAATAATTCCTTTTTTCGTTACAATAAAATTATCAGTAAACGGTATGCTGTCTGCTATAAAAGGGACATCATTGAGATTCTCATCTTGAAGGTTTTTGTCTAAAGGTATTTTGTATTTTTCGTGTACGGCTTTGTTTATCATGGCATCTAGTTGGGGTGTTGACGCCTTGAATATATCATGAGTTCTAATTATTTTCTTATTCTCTACATCATAATTAATAAAACTACTTCCATGCATTCCGTGTGCACCGCCCGTATATTCATAGGTGAAATCTTCTAAAACAACTAGTTTTTTGGTATTGATAATGGGATATAATTTTCTGAAGGAAGAATAATTCATGAAAACCGATCCATCGTCATTATATCCAAGGCTATCGTTGTCTTTGCTTTCTGCTAGGTAGGATTCTTTATATTTATTAAAATCAGAATTCATCAATTTTGTAAAGTCTTTCTCCGGAGTTTTACCAAACAAATAGCTTCGTATACTATCATTCAGTTGAAAATTTTTGGCAGAAGTAAAAATGTTCATATCATAGCTTGCCCTATTTTTATTGTAGTTGATAATTTCAGATATTTGATTAAAATTAAACGTCATTTGTCCATCTGCATAAGTTTCTTTTAGCTCGAATGGTAGATTTTGATCTTTATATTTCCAAACCCCTTTATAAGAAAGTCCGTTAAATTTTCCCTCAAAAATTTCATCATTTTCTACATCGTTTGTATTGTAAGCGATGAGATTGAGTTGATGATTTTCAAAAAGTGTATCTCTTTTTTGAAAACTAATAGGTATACCTTCAGATTCATAATAATAAGTACCCGAAAAATTATCATTGCCTTGGTGTTCACCTCCAGTTTCAGCGAAAGGTTTTGTTTTAATAAGTTCTAAAACAACATTTTTATCACCAATTTTACCCTCTAGATGCCAATAGTTTTTAGATAAATCGGGTATTAGATTTTCTTCTCTATTTTCGATTGTTTTTTTTACGGGATTGATATTTTTCTTCTCTTGAGTGCATGAACTCAGTAGGATAAGTAGACTCAAAATCCATAGGTTTTTCATATTTTTCATTTTTATGCAATTTAGGAAAAATCAATATGCGTTACTTTAAAATTTAATTTGATAGGTCAACAAAGCTTTTGATGAACCTTAGTTTTTAAAACAATTCATAATTATCAATATAGTAAATTAAAAAAGTTGATTGTTATAGTGTGTTTATTATGGTTTAAATATCTGTTAATAAGCAATTTTGGAGATAATTTTAATTTTTGTAGATGTTGTGAGCAAAATTCTTAAATTTGTGACTGATATAAATTTAGAAAATGTTTTACGATCATCAGCAGATAGACAAAAAGTGGCAAAAGTACTGGGAGGATAACCAAACTTACAAAACTTCCAACGCAACCGATAAGCCCAAATTTTATGTACTCGATATGTTTCCTTATCCATCTGGAGCGGGCTTACACGTTGGGCATCCACTAGGTTATATTGCATCAGATATCTATGCTAGATACAAAAGACATCAAGGCTACAATGTGCTACATCCTGTAGGATATGATAGTTTTGGACTTCCTGCTGAGCAATATGCCATACAAACTGGACAACATCCGGCAATTACTACTGAAGACAATATTACGAGATATGAAGAACAACTGAGAAAAATTGGATTTTCATTCGATTGGAGTAGGGAAGTAAGAACTTCTGACGCCTCTTACTATAAATGGACACAGTGGATTTTTATAGAGTTATTTCATTCTTGGTATAATAAAGATACTGACAAAGCAGAATCTATAGACACGTTAGTTGCATTGTTTGAAGCTAACGGTACATTACATGTAAATGCCAATCAAACTGAAGAACTGAATTTTACTGCTGAAGAGTGGAAAAATGCTTCTGAAATTGACAAAGAAGATATTTTGCTAAATTATCGTTTGGCTTTCCGGGCAGAAACTACCGTGAACTGGTGTCCTGGTTTGGGAACAGTTTTGGCAAATGACGAAATAAAAGACGGAAAATCTGAAAGAGGAGGTTACCCTGTGTTCCAAAAGAAAATGATGCAATGGAGCATGAGAATTTCTGCTTATTCTGAAAGATTATTGCAAGGACTTTCTACTTTAGATTGGCCTCAACCTCTCAAAGATGCTCAAGAATATTGGATTGGGAAATCTCAAGGTGCACAAGTAAAGTTTCAAATTGATAATTTGAAAGCTTCTGAGGATAATGATGATGATGAAAACGCCCAGTCAACTAGTAGTAACTTTATTGAAGTATTTACTACACGTCCTGATACTATTTTCGGGGCTACTTTTATGGTTTTGGCTCCAGAGAATCCTTTGGTAGAAACTATTACTACAGAAGCTCAGAAAGCAGAAGTAGAAAATTATATAGAAGAAACATCGAAGAAAACGGAGAGAGATCGTATGGCTGATGTGAAAAACGTGAGTGGTGCGTTCACCGGAAGTTTTGCTATCAATCCGTTTAGTGGAGAGAAGATGCCAATTTATATTTCAGATTATGTATTGATGGGTTATGGTACGGGTGCTGTAATGGCTGTTCCTGCGCATGACGAAAGAGATCATAGATTTGCTAAGAAATTTAATCTAGAAATAAAAAAAGTAGTTGAAACCGAAGAAGATATTCAAGAGAAATCTTTTGATTCTAAAACAAGTACTTGTGTAAATTCTGATTTCTTGAATGGTCTAAAATATGACGAAGCAAAAGCTTTAATTATAGATGCCATAGAGAAAAAAAACATAGGACACGGTACTACCAACTACAGACAGCGTGATGCTATTTTCTCTAGACAAAGATATTGGGGAGAACCCGTTCCTGTTTATTTTAAAGAAGGAATGCCTTATACATTACCTATTTATGCACTTCCATTAGAATTGCCAGAAGTAGAAAAGTACTTACCAACGGAAGACGGAGATCCACCATTAGGAAATGCAAAAACATTTGCTTGGGACGAAGTCAACCAAAAAGTGGTAGATACCAACTTGATAGATGATAAAACGGTATTTCCTCTAGAATTGTCTACAATGCCAGGTTGGGCAGGAAGTTCTTGGTATTTCCTAAGATATATGGACTCTAATAACGATGAGGTTTTTGCTAATAAAGATCTCTCTGACTATTGGGGACAAGTAGATTTATATATTGGAGGAAGTGAGCACGCAACGGGTCACTTATTATATTCTCGTTTTTGGAATATGTTCCTTAAAGATAGAGGATACATCAAACATGAAGAGCCTTTCCAAAAATTAATCAACCAAGGGATGATTTTGGGAATGAGCGCTTATGCGTACAGAATTGAAGGTACAAATCAATTTGTATCTAAAAATTTATCAAACCAATATACTACTCAACAAATTCCGGTAGATGTTTCATTGTTAAAAGGAACAACAGATGAATTGGATACTGAAGCTTTCAAAGCTTGGAGACCTGAATTTAAAGATGCTGAATTTACTTTAGAAGATGGAAAATACATCACAGAGCGTGAAGTAGAAAAAATGTCTAAGTCTAAATACAATGTTGTAAACCCTGATGACATCTGTGAAGAATATGGTGCGGATGGCCTTAGATTATACGAAATGTTCTTGGGTCCACTAGAGCAATCTAAGCCTTGGAATACGCAAGGACTAAGTGGAGTATATGGTTTCTTGAAAAAATTCTGGAATCTGTATTTTAATGGCGAGGTTTTTGAAGTTTCAGAAGAAGAGCCAACAAAAGCAGAGTACAAAATTTTGCATACCTTAATAAAGAAAGTAGTTTATGATATAGAAAACTTCTCTTTCAATACATCGGTGTCATCATTTATGATTGCTGTGAACGAGCTTCAAAAAATAAAATGCAACAAGCGCAATATTTTAGAACCTTTAGCCGTTATTATTTCCCCTTATGCGCCTCACATCTGTGAAGAATTATGGAGCTTACTAGGAAATACAACTTCTATTGAATTTGAGAAATTCCCAATTTTGAAAGAAGAGTACTTAGTAGAGGACGAGATAGAATATCCAGTTAGCTTTAATGGAAAGATGAGATTTAAAATAGCACTTTCAGCAACATTATCTCCAAAAGAGGTTGAAGAAATTATTTTAAATGATGAAAAAACAAAACAAATTTTAGACGGAAAATCTCCGAAAAAAATTATTGTAGTGCCACAGAGAATTGTGAACATTGTATTATAATAAAATTTAACATTGGTAAATTCAAAATTTTAAGTCACTAATTTTTGTGATATTTTAATGTAAGTTAGAAAACTGATAAATATCAATAAAATATTCCAATATAATTACGATATCGTAATTAGGGTATTTTGATGATAATAAAAAAAGGCAAAATCTTTATTAAATTTATTAGTATTTTAATTAATTTTGCCATTATTTTACAAACTTAAAAAATTTTAAAACAATATAATTTAGTTAAATATGGAAATGAATGTTTCAAAAAATGATGAGCAAGTAATTGCTAGAAAAGCGGGAGGTCTTAATCCAGCTGTAATTATTCCTATTCTAATAGCTCTAGGATTTTGTATTTGGTTGTTCGTATTGGGTAACCCAGGTAACTTTAAAGCTGATCCTGCATTAACAGGTCCTTCAGTTAAATTTACCGATGTAGAAGCTAAGAATTTACATCCATTAGGTTTTATGGGAATGATTTATATGGGAGGTATTATTGTACCATTCTTGATTTCATTCATGATTATTGTTATCGTTTTCTCTATCGAAAGATATTTCGTACTTGGTAAAGCTACTGGTACTGGAAATGTTGATAACTTCGTAGTGAAAATTAGAAGCTTATTAAATCAAAATAAAATTGATGAGGCTTTAGAAGAGTGCGACAGACAGCAAGGATCTGTTGGTAACGTAGTAAAAGAAGGTCTTACGACTTACAAAGCTTTGGCTCACGATACTACTCTTAATAAAGAACAAAAAATGGTTGCTCTTAACAAAGCTATCGAAGAGGCTACTACTTTAGAGATGCCAATGTTAGAGAAAAATATGATGATTCTTTCTACGTTAGGTACAGTTGCAACGTTGGTAGCACTATTAGGTACTGTAATTGGTATGATTGGAGCATTCTTCGCATTAGGTGCAAGTGGTGGTACACCAGATGCTGCAGCATTATCAATTGGTATTTCTGAAGCATTGATCAACACTGCATTGGGTATTGGTACTTCAGCTGTAGCGATTATTCTTTATAACTTCTTTACATCTAAAATTGATGGACTTACTTACAAAATCGATGAGATTGCAATGAGTATCCAACAATCTTTTGCAGAATTTCATTAATTTGAGTGACGTAAAAATATTTACGATCAATTCAAATATATAAGAAGTTTTAATTAATTTAGATAATAAATAATGGCGAGAATAAAACCAAAAAGACATGGAGTAGTTACGGATATGACGGCAATGTGTGACGTTACGTTCCTACTACTTACATTCTTTATTATGACTACGCAGTTTAAGAAGCCTGACGTAGAGCAGATCAAACCGCCATCTTCAATCTCAGAGAAATTACTTCCTGATGCCAGTCTTATGACGGTAAATGCTACACCAGATGGGAAATTTTATTTCCAACCTGTAGAAAATGCATCAGAGAGATTAGAGCTTTTAGAAAATATGGGTAAAAAGTATAATATTACTTTCGACAATAATCAAAAAGCTGCTTTCCAAAAATTACAATCAGTTGGAGTTCCTATGACTCAATTGAAAAGTTATTTGGATATGCCAGAAGATGAGCAGAAGAATTATAAAAGTCCTACAGGGATTCCTATGGACAGTACAAATAAGCAATTGGTAGATTGGATACAACAAAGTTTAAGCGTAAACCCTGAATACAAATTAGCGATTAAGGGTGATGTGACAACTGAGTATCCTAAAATTAAAGGTTTATTTGAGGGTTTAAGAGATATAAAATTTCTTAACTTTTGGTTGATTACGTCACAAGAAGGTAAACCTAACGAATAATTATTAGAAGAAATGGCACAAGTACAGGTACAAGATAAAAGCGCTAAAGGCGGTAAAGTACGATCCAAAAAGAATAACCCAGCTGTCGATATGACACCTATGGTTGATTTGAATTTCTTACTATTGATGTTCTTTATGTTATCATCAACTTTTAGTAAACCCAACGTGATGGATTTAGGGCTGCCGGCTAAACCGGATCCAAATGCTCCAAAGCCACCACCAACTGAAATTAAACTTTCAAATTCAATTTCTTTGTTATTAGGTAAAGATAATAGAGTATTTTGGCACCAACAAGATAATACATCTTTGACGGACCAGAATCTTAATGAAACTACCTTTGATAGAGAAGGAATTAGAAAGATTATTGAGCAAGCAAAAGCAGGAGCAGCTGATAAAACTAAATTTACAGTAATTATCAAACCTACTGACGATGCAGTATATAAAAACTTTGTAGACATTCTTGATGAGATGGCAATCACCAAAAGCGAACAATACGGGGTAACCGATTTGAAGGCTTGGGAAAAAGCAATCTACGATAGAAAAGTTGCGGGTACAACAGCACCAGCATCACCTACTAAGTAATTTAACCATTAATTAATTTGCATTAAAAATGGCAGACGAAAATGTTTATAATCAAAATCTAACTTTAGATGAGATTGTATTTGAAAAAAGAAACAGAGAATACGGTGCTTATGATCTTAGAACTCAGTATCCAAGATTATTAACCAGATCTTTTCTTGTAGGTACAGGATTATTCTTGGTAGTTGCATTGTCTCCTTTGATATATCTTACAATCAAAAGCATGAACGAACCTGATAAGGTAGAGGTCAAAGCTGATTTGGTTGAAATTTTAGAAGAAGATAAAATTATAGAAGAACCAAAAGAAGAATTACCTCCGCCACCTCCGCCACCAAAAGTTGAGGAGGAAAAAATTGAGATTATTCAAAATGTTGTTCCGGAACCGGTAAGAGCTCCTAAAATAGAGACTCCACCACCTCCAATTTCTAAGCAATTAGAAACTACAACAGGATTGGTAAATCAAGAAGGGGTAAAAGCTCCAGCTTATACTCCACCACCACCACCACCATCTACTGGGACTAGAACGTCTACAGCTGAAGTGAAGCCTCAGGTAAGCGATACACAAGTATACAGCGAGGTAGAGCAAACAGCAGAGTTCCCAGGAGGTATCAATGCTTTTAGAAATAAAGTATCTGGTAACTTTGATGGTTCAGCAATGAACGGTGATGAAGGAACTGTCAAAACTGAAATTACTTTCGTAGTAGAAAGAGATGGATCTATAACAGACGTGAAGGCTAATGGTAAAAATGCAGATTTCAACGCTGAAGCTGTAAGAACTATTAAGTCTGTTAAAAATAAGTGGACACCGGCAAAGATTAATGGTCAATCTGTTCGATACAGATTTAGATTACCATTAACCATGAACTTTGAAGGTTAATTTATATTTTAAATATCAATAAAAAAGAGAAGCTTATGGCTTCTCTTTTTATTTTTTTTAATACTTTTGTTTTATGATTTTCAAATATTTATCCTTCTTTACAGGATTTTGTTATATAGTAATGGGTGTTATGATGTTGATGTACAGAACTTCATTCAAGAGTTTCGATCCTACTTTACTTTTAGGGTTTGGAATTATTATCATTTTATACGGGATTTTCAGAATTTGGAACGGTGTGTTAAAGCTTAAAAATAAAGAAGATGAAGAGTCTAACTAGATTTGCATTACTAAGTATAATGCTTGTGATCTCGAGTTGTTCTAAAAATGATAAACCATCAAGTACTTATCAAAATGGAGAACTTACTGTTCTTACAGATGAATCTTTCAAAAGTGTTACTGAAGCTTTAGCAGATGGGTATATGATAAGTTATCCAGAATCAAAAATCAAGGTGCAAACCATGAAAGAGGATTTGGCTTTACTTGAAATTCTAAATAACAGAGCAAAAATAGCTGTGATGTCTAGAGAACTTACACCTGAAGAAATAAAGGTTTATGAGAAAAATGTGGAGTTAAAATATACTCCAGCGAGATTCGCTGCTGATGCAGTAGTTTTTATAGTTCCTAAAAACTCTTCCAAAACGAGTATATCAATGGAGGAAATTGCAAAAGGAATGGTATCTGATAGCAAAACTTTTATATTCGATGGAGTAAATTCTAGTAACCTTAATTTTGTAGCTCAGAAATTGAAAAAGCAACCTAAAGATTTGAAATTTTCAATTATTCCGGGAAACGTTAATGTTATTGAAGAACTTAATAAATATCCATCTAAAATTGGTGTTATAGGTCTTAATACGATCAGCAGACCTTATGATAAAGAAGCTGAGAAATTAAGAAATTTAATAAAAGTATTACCAGTAGAAGTTGGCGGAAAATTGTACACTACAGATTTTGAAGGATTAAGAGAAATGAAATATCCATTCACTAGAGTTCTTCACTTTATAACAAATGATAGTGGCTTTAATATGGCAGGTGGTTTCGTTAGATACTCTTGTACAGATATTGGACAAAAAATTGTACAGAAAGAAGGTTTGCAACAATATAATATTTATGGTAGAAAAGTGCAAATGCGTTAAAAAGTATTAAAATAATCCAAGACACAAACCCAATCTTAGTTTTGGTCTGAAAATTGTGTTAAACAAATTCAATTTAGTAAATATATAATGACAGATATAATGATTATGAATGTAAAGAAAATTGCGCTAGGAGCGGCGGTTGTATTTTTTAGCAATTTTGCTGTTGCACAAAGTTTACAAGATGGTATAAATAGTATCGATAGCGATAAATTTGCTCAAGCAAAAAATAATTTCACTCAGTTAGTAGCAAAAGATGCAACTGCTGAAAATAATTTCTATTTAGGAAATACATATCTAAGACAATCTGAACCTGATTATGCGAAAGCAACAGAAAGCTTCAATAAAGGTTTAGCTATTGATGCTAAAAGTTATTTAAATAAAATAGGTTTGGCTACTGTAAAATTGGGTAAAGGAGATAAAGCTGCAATTGGAGAAATTCAAAAGATTGTCGCTGATTCTAAGGAGAAAGATGCAGAAGTGCTTTTCAGAGCTGCAGAAGCTTTAACATTATTTGATAAGAATAACTCTCCTGATCTTGCTATTAAGTTTTTAAATAAAGCGATTGAAAGGTCTAAAAAGGGAGTTCCAGCATATTATTACTATACGCTTGGTGATGCTTACAGATTGAAAAAAATACCAGGTGATGCAATGTCGGCATATGACAAAGCTCTACCATTAGCTCAAAATAAAGCGTCAGTATATACAAGAATAGGAACACTATGGATGGCTGCACAACAGTGGCAACAGGCAAAAACTAGTATTGATAAAGCAATTGCTACAGATGCAACCTATGCACCAGCATATAAAGCAATGGCTGCCTATAATATAAAATATCAAGAGAACGAAAAGGCAACTCAAGATCTTATCAATTATACTAAATATGCTGACGAAGATCCATATACACAACTGGAGATTGCAAAATTGTATTTCACTAATGAAGATTATACAAACTCTAAAGTAATTTTAGATAAGATTTTCGATAAGGTAGAAGATCCTATCAAATACAAATTGCTTGCTTATGTAGATTATGCAGAGGGAAAGTATCCTGAAGCAAAACAAAACATAGATTTATTTGTTTCTAAAGCAGAAGCTTCTAGAGTGCAACTAGCTGACCAGGGCTTGCAAGGACTAATTGCGGCAGGTTTGGCTAAAAATGAAAAAGATGCTGCTAAAAAAGCTGCACTAACTTCGGAATCCCAACAGAAAATTGCATTGGCAAAAGCTGCAAAAGATGAAACTTTGAAGTGGGACTTGGAATTGGCTAAAATTAATGGCGGGGGAGCAGTTTCTCAATCAGCTGTTAATGAAGGGCCTACAAGTCCAGCTGTAGAACAATTGAAAAAGAAGGTAGCTGAAAATGCAAAAGATTCTGATGCACTTTACCAATTGGCTAACGCATACCAGGAAGTGAAAAACTGGAATGGAGCAGTGGTTACTTGGCAAAAAATGAGTGCGTTGTTACCAGATTGGGCACCAGCGTATTATAGCCAAGGTTATGCAAGCCAACAAGCAGGAAATAATGATGCTGCAAAATTATCTTATGAGAAATATATTTCAACAGTAAAACCAGAAGAAATGGAAGCGAACAAGCAAACACTTTCTTATGCTTATTTTGCCGTTGCTTATTTATCTAAGGATAGTGACTTGGCAAAAGCTAAAGATTATGTTGCTAAATCACTTCAGCTAGATCCAACTTACCAGGATGCTGTGAAATTAAATGCAGAAATCAACAAATAATAATTTGTATTTTATAAATTTGAACTTCCCAAACTTTTTAGTTTGGGAAGTTTTTTATTAAACTTTTATTAGAAATTATGAAAATAGATATATTAGCCATAGGAGCACATCCAGACGATGTAGAGCTGGGGTGTGGTGGCACAATTGCCAAATTGATCACAGAAGGTAAAACTTGCGCTATAATAGATCTTACAAGGGGTGAGTTGGGAACTCGTGGTACAGACGTTACGAGAAAAGAAGAGGCGGAAAATGCAATGAAAATTCTTGGTGTCTTGGCTAGGGAAAACTTGGAAATGAAAGATGGATTTTTGGAAAATTCTGAGCAATACCAAATGCGTATTGTTAAGATGATAAGAAAGTATAAACCAGAAATTGTATTAGCGAATTCGACTGATGATCGTCATCCGGATCACGCAAAGGCTGCAAAATTGGTTTCTGATGCGTGTTTTTTGTCTGGCTTAAGAAAAATAGAGACAATAGATGATGTAGGAAGCCAAGAAGTTTGGAGACCAAAACAAATTTTTCATTACATACAATGGAAACACATTCAGCCCGATTTCGTAATGGATATATCAGATTATATGCAAACCAAATTGGATGCATGTTTAGCGTATAAAACCCAGTTTTACGATCCTACGTCTACAGATCCGGTGACGCCAATCGCCACAAAAGACTTTTTGGAAAGCCTTACTTACCGCGCGCAAGACCTTGGAAGATTGTCGGGAGTTACCTATGCAGAAGGGTTTACAACAGAAAAATTAATAGTTTTTAAAAATTTTGACGGAATTGTTTTGTAGATGAAATATTTTTTCTATATTTGCACAACCAAACGGTGATTGTAGCTCAGTTGGTTAGAGCGCCGGATTGTGGTTCCGGAGGTCGGGGGTTCGAGACCCCTCATTCACCCCATTATAACACATTTTCTCTAGAGAAAATGTGTTATTTTTTTTATGTTAAATTTCAAGTTTAAAACAAAAATAGCATCCTATAAAGATGCTAATATTTTGTAATTGATGTATTTATTTACAACTCTTCGTCAGATTCTATGGTGTACGTCTTGCTTTTGAAGTCTTTGTCGTGCTTTTCAGAGATTACATCTTCCCCTTTTTCATTAATGATGAAATCTGTAGATTCTGAGAACATATCGTGAAAGCTTTTAAAATCTTCTTTGTATAAGTATATTTTGTGTTTTTCGAATGAAGCCTCTCCATTTTCTCCAAAATTCTTTTTACTCTCTGTAATGGTCAGATAATAATCCCCTGCTTTAGTTTCACGCACATCAAAGAAATATGTTCTTCTGCCTGCTTTTAACACCTTTGTGAAAATTTCATTTTCATGGCGCTCCTTATATTCACTCATTATTCAATATTTTTTAATCTTGTATAGAACAAATATAAAAGATTTCTTTTAATCACAAAATTTTTTTTATGATTTATTTAACAATTCCAAAAGAATGAGCGTTGCAGTTACCAAATTAGCAATTTAGGATAGATAGATGATCTTATCTGCTCTTTGTGCGCTAGACTCTCTGTGAGTGATGATTATAGAGGTAACGTTGTGTATTTTGGTTGCTATATTATGGAGGATATTTTGCTCGGTTTCTGTATCCAATGCAGACAAAGAATCATCGAAAATAAGGATGTTTGGGTCTTTTATTAGGGCTCTTGCAATACAAATTCTTTGCTTTTGACCTCCCGAAAGCATCACTCCTCTCTCACCAACTAGCGTTTTGTACTGTTCTTTGAAACCGATAATGTTCTTATGCACATCTGCAATCTTGGCGTATTCTGTGATTTTTTCTAATGAAGGATTGTCTACTGCAAATCCGATATTATGTTCTATGGAATCTGAAAAGAGATAACTTTCTTGAGGAATATATCCGATGAATTTTCTGTAATTTTCTAGATTATGCTCTTTCAAGTTTTTTCCATCTATTAAGATTTCTCCTTCGGTTGGATCAATTAATCTGCATAAAAGCAAAGCCACTGTAGATTTTCCACTTCCTGTTTTCCCCATTATTGCTAAAGATTGTCCTGCTTCTATGGTGAAACTTAAGTTTTCTAAAGCTTTTATTCCTGTGTTGGGGTAGGTATACGATACATTTCTAAATTCTATTGTTCCTTTTATGGGAAGAATTTCATTTGTTTTGTTGATGATATCCGATTTTTTATCTAAAAACTCGTTTATCCTTTGCATAGAAGCCTCAGCACGCTGGTTCACCGAAGTTACCCAACCTACCATAGAGAATGGCCAAATAAGAATATTAATATACATAAAGAAATCAGCAATTTTACCTACAGAAAGTTCACCAGCAATATATTTTTCGCCACCAATAAGGATTACAGCTACATTCAATAATCCAATAACAAATAATATAATGGTAAAAAAATAAGCTTCGGTTTTGGCAAGATCTAAAGCTTTATCCTGATAATCGGTAACTTTAATGCCATAATTTTTTTTAATATATTCTTCCTTCGCAAAAAACTTCACTACACGAATTCCAGAAAAGCTATCTTGTACGAAAGTAGAAATCGCAGATTGGCTTTTCTGCATTATTTTAGACTTCTTATTAATAATAGAACTCACTTTAAAAATTACAAAAGAAAGTATTGGTAAAGGAACCAGCGTCCAAATTGTCATGGAAGTGTCCGTCTTTAGCATATAGATGCAAGTAATGGTCAAAAGTATGGCTAGATTTACTACGTACATTACGCCAGGACCAAGATACATTCTTACCGCAACTACATCTTCACTTAGCCTATTCATCAGATCACCAATTGTAGTTTGTTTGTAGTCTGTAAGAGAAAGTTCCTGATAATGTCTATAAATTTTATTTTTTAGTTCGTATTCAATTCTTCTAGAGGCAACAATAATAGTTTGTCTCATCATAAAAGTGAAGAATCCTGTAAGCAAAGAACATCCAACAATTATTGCCACATAGATTAAAACCTGTTGATTAAAACCTATGTTGCCGCTCTCTCTAAGGGAATCTACGGATTTTCCTACAAATTGAACTTTATAAATATTAAAAAAATTGCTGGCAATGATGAATAGCAATCCCCAAAATAATAATATTTTGTGCTTCCAAAAATATGGGTTTAATGTTTTTAGCGCTTTCATAAACTTTTACAAAATTACAAAAATAGAGTAAGACTACGAATTTCATAACTTTTAAATTTTGTATCTTTGCAATCTTAAAAAGCTCTTTGAATGTTAGGAAGAAGACAAATCCGTGAAAAAGTAGTAGAAAGTGTGTATTCTTACTACCAAAATCCAATAAAATTCGATGTTTTAGAAAAAAACATGTTCTCTAGTATAGAGAAAATCTACGATCTTTATATTTGCCAGCTGAATTTCTTGGTTGCGTTAAAAGATTTAGCAGAGAACCAAATGGAAATAGGGAAGAATAAATATTTTAAAACTGATGTAGACGACAATCCAAATCAGAAATTTATCAACAATCAAGTCCTTAAAAAACTTGAGGAAAACCCAGAAAGATTATATCATTCTGGCCAACACAAAGATTTGAAATGGGATTTACATGATGATATGCTCGTAAAGACTTTTCAGAGAATGACTTCTGGAAAGCGTTACCAAGATTTCATGAAGCAGGAAGGATATTCTTTTGATGAAGATCAAAAGTTTATTGGTAAATTGTTTTTAAGATATATTGCTGAAAACGACGATTTTCAAGATTATATCATGGACAGAGAAATCACTTGGGGGAATGATATGCATATCGCCAACTCTATGGTTCAGAAAACAATCGGATTCATAAAGGAAGATGAAGAATCTCGTACTTTAATAAAAATGATAAAAGATGTAGAAGACCAACATTTTGCTTCAAAATTATTAAAAAGTACTCTCAATAATTGGGAAGCTAATGAGAAGAAATTGGGCGAGAAACTTGACAATTGGGATTTGGAAAGAATATCATTGATGGATAAAGTAATTTTAACGATTGCTATATCTGAAATTGATCATTTTCCTCTAACACCTTCTAGAGTAATTATTAATGAATATATCGAGATCGCAAAGGTATATGCTACAGATCGATCTAATATATTTATCAACGGAATTTTAGATAAATATTGTAAAGACCTAAATAGAATTTAAAATGAAAAAAATCGTATCAATCATTGCAATTGCAGTTATCGGATTTGGACTTGTATCTTGCAAAAAAGATGAAAACAAAACTATTGAAACTACTAGTACAGAGCTTATAGAGGCAGATACTGCAAACTCGCAAAACGTGGTTTCTAGCAACTCTACCGTAGCTGATTCTACAGCAGTTGTGGCTCAAGCATCGGTAGCACCAGTTTCTAGTGCTCCAAGTACTACTGTAGCTTTATCTGAAAATAATCATGATTTTGGAAAAATAAAGAAAGGAGCTAAAGTAGAACACACTTACGAAATTACAAATACAGGGAAAACTCCTTTGGTAATCTCTGAAGTAAAACCAGGATGTGGTTGTACTGCACCTCATTTCACAAAAGAGCCTATCTTACCTGGTAAAAAAGGACAAATTACACTTAGCTTTGATTCTTCATCTTTTGATGGTGCTGTAGATAAATATGCTGACGTATTCGCGAATGTAGAGAAATCTCCAATCAAACTTACATTCTCGGCAACTGTTAATCCTTAATCCAAAACTATTATGTTGACTGTATTTTTACAAGCTGCGCCTTCAGGAGGTTCTTCTCCAATGATGCTTATCATGATGGGTGTAATGTTTGTAGGGTTTTATTTCTTGATGATAAGACCACAAATGAAAAAGCAAAAAGAAGAGAAAAAATTTCAAGATGATCTAAAGGTAGGAAGTAGAGTAGTTCTTACTTCTGGTCTTCATGGAAGGATTGCTCAAGTAATGGAAGATGGCTTGATTATCGAGACATTATCTGGTAAATTGAAGTTTGAAAAAGCAGCAGTTTCTAGAGAATTTACAACCAATCGTTTTGGTGGTAAAGACGCTAAAGCAGATAAGAGTGCAGATAAAAAAGAAATAGACCTAGAGAAGAAGAAGTAATTCTTATTTTCTATAGACATAAAGCACACCGAAGAAAAAAA
>NZ_JAZQRK010000011.1:0-42112 GCF_045629545.1 Chryseobacterium sp.
AAATTTTGTTCTAAAATCTTTACTATTAAATCCACATCAATCATATGAGTCTCAAAAAACGATACCGACGAAGAAATAAAATTTATGTAAAGCGAAACTCTACATAACTGGGATTTGCGCAATGCGTGAATACAAATGTTAACTGTAATTTTGAACAACAACAATATGAAAAAACAAAACTTAGCAAAAATTGTCTTAGCGTTTCTCTCAATTTTTATTCAAATTTCTTTTGCATCGGCTCAAGAAAAAGTTAAAGTCATTTTACTAGCAACTTATCATTTCAATAATCCTGGAAATGATATGATGAAGGTAAAAGAACGAAATATCCTAACTAAAGAAAATCAGCAAGATTTAGATGAAGTAGTAAATAAAATTTATAAATCATCATATAAACCAGATCAAATATTTGTTGAAAGTAATTTCAACGCAAAGAAAGAATTGAATACAAACTACCAATTATATTTAAAAAATGAGTACAATAAATTTACCGATACTATAAAACAAGAACGATGGAAAAGATATTATATTGAAGGAGAAACTTTTCAGTTAGGATTTCGATTAGCAAAAAAACTGAAACATCAAGAGTTATACCCTATTGATAGTCTAATAGAAATGAGATTTGACATTTTGTTAAAAAAGGTAAACAATAATCCTACATTAAAAAAAGAATTTGATAAAGTAAATCTATCGATGAAAGATAATTGTTTAGAGCAAAATAATTTAATGAACGTTTTTTTATGCATGAATGACGAATCAAAATTAGACAATAACCTTGGTTTTTATATAAACTTTGCTAACAAAATTATGATAGATAAAGAATATTTTGGATCTAATCTAGTTGCAGATTGGTATAAAAGAAATTTAATTATGTACTCCAACATTCAAAATCAAATAAAACCCGACACGAAGAATATTTTTGTTTTGGTAGGCAGTGGACATGCTGCTATTATTAAAGATTTCTTTAAGATTGATAAAAACTTTGAACTCGTTGATTTAACAGAAATTTTTAAATAAAAAACTACAGCTAATAACTAAGCTTTCGTCCTTCCCGCAGAGCACGAAACCGAAGGTTCGCCGAAGGCAAATGAAAGCCCGTTGAATACTTCGATAGGCTCAGCATAGGCACATCTTCGGGAACTTTCCAGCGGTGTAATAGTTCTTTATGGAGTTTTGGTTTTAGAATTGAGATAGCAGTTTTTTAGTAGGACTGCTTTTTTTTGGGGTTCAGATTCAAAATTGCATTCCGAAATACAGCCAATGCTAACGGAAACCTCAAAGAAGGATGGTTGGTGGATTTTTTCAAACGACTCAACTACAAAAAAGGAAGAGCTACAGCCGTTACAGCACTCGCAAGAAAACTCGCTGTCATCATCTGGAATATGCTTGTGAAGCGTCAAAATTATACTCCTCCAACTCAGTATCTATTCTTAGATGCAAAAAGAAAACAAAAAATGGTCAACAGAATTCAAAAACAAATCACTAAATTTGGTCTGACTGACAAAGATATCGAATTCACAATAAACTGATTATCAATAATTAAATTTAACGTTAGTCAGAATTTTACCAACATTACGTATGAAATCAAAGTATCTTATTTTAATATTTCTATTCTCATTAAATTGCATTTTTGCTCAAGAATTTGCAGTAATTAATGATATTGATGGATATACTAATGTTCGAAGTGAAAGTAATAGGAACTCAAAAATATTAGACAAATTGAATAATGGTCATTTAATTTGTGTAATGAATCCAGAAGGAAATTGGTTGAACATTGACTATGCTTTAAATAAGAATGAAATAAAAGTTGGATATGCTTATAAAGACCGTATTAAACTAATTTCGGAATATGATGAAATTCCTAATTTAGAAGAAAAGGATAAAGAAATAATTTTTAGTAACAAAATCATTGAAGTCAAAGTCGTGGAAAGTAAATTTGACAAGAATAATCATAGTTTCAATTATGTAAAAAATTATCCGAATCAAATTTTAAAAATCGATGGTAATGATTATTGGGGAACTGATGGTGAAATGCCTAAAACCGAATATAGAAGTATCACCATAATATTTAATAATTCAAAATTACAATTGCCAAAAGAAGCTTTAGAAAATCTTTATGAGCCTAATCTTTCATCAACTAAAGTAAATTTTGATAAAGATAATGACACAATCTATATTTCAGCAATGAATAGTGACGGAGCAGGTGGATATTTAGTAATTTGGAAAATTGTAAAAGGGAAATATTTGGAACGATTTGTAACGTATGGTTTCTAAAAAAACCTGCAGCTAATAACTAAGCTTTCGTCTTGCCCGCAGGGCACGAAACCGAAGGTTCGCCGTAGGCAAATGAAAGCCCGTTGAAAACTTCGATAGGGTCAATACAACGTTAAGTTCAAATGTATCCTTTTAGATGCTTATTAAAAGCTATAATGGAAATGGTGAAAAATTTTGTATTTTTATACCATTAATGTGGAACTGAAATTTATTTTCATTTGAATAATTAAGCTCCCATTACAAGAATTCTCATTTATTTTTAATAAAATTCATTACATCGTGACTTGGACTGAAGTATTAGCACCCATCAAAGAATCAGATTATTTCAAACAACTCTGGTTAAAGGTAAAAGAAGAATATGCTAACGGTCCTGTTTTTCCGCCAAAAAAACAGATTTTCCGCGCCCTAGAGCTTACGCCTTTTGAAAATATCAAAGTGGTGATTATTGGGCAAGATCCTTATCATAATGATTTCCAGGCAAATGGTTTGTCTTTTTCTGTTTCTAGAGAAGTGTCAACGCCGCCATCTTTGAAGAATATCTTTGCAGAGCTAAAATCGGATCTCAATATAGACCGTACCAACAAGGAGCTAGAAGATTGGGCACAGCAAGGTGTTTTACTCCTCAATGCTACGCTTACGGTAAAAGCGCATACTCCCAATTCTCACAAAAATCTGGGGTGGGAAACATTCACTAATTTTATTATCAAAGAAATTTCAGATAAAAAAGAAAATGTAGTTTTCGTGCTTTGGGGTGCATTTGCTCAGAAAAAAATAGAATTTATAGATACCAAAAAACATTACATTATAGAATCTGCCCATCCATCACCATTTTCATCCTACCGAGGTTTTTTTGGAAGCAAGCCTTTCTCGAAAATAAATGAATTTTTAGAATCTAAAGGTAATAAACCTATTTCTTGGTAGCATCTGCATTCAATGATTCTTTTTTAATAATCAATTCTATTTTATTTTTTTCTGAACCCGATTTCGAATTTTCCTTTAAAGAGGGATAAGGAGTAGCATTTTTCAAAGTAATGGTGTATCCATTGAAATTTTCACTTTTGTGATATCCTTTTCCTTCGTGGTCTATCGTTGCCAATTGTAAAGTGTAGGGTCTAGTTGCAACTCCCATTACTTGTATATTAGCTACCGCGGCGCCTTGCCAAATACACGTACTGCCTTCTGGACAACGGCTATCTTCCATTATATTATTAAAAGTGATACTAAAATCATACTCTTTTAAAAATTTACTTTCACCTTCAACAAGTGTAATACTATTCGTATTGACATTTTCTACAGATGCCACCTTAGTTTCTGTTTTACTTACTTCTTTTTGTGCTTGACAATTTAACATTGATAGCAAAACACAACTTGAGATGATTATTTTATACATAATTTTTTCTTTAAATTATATTCATCATATTTAGAACAACCACAGTCAACATAGCAATCCCTACCATGATACTGAAACCCGTTCCGTAGATAAATCCTATCAACGCACCTTTTGTAGAATTGATTGCTTTTTTCATATCATTACGATCATGTAAAAGTTCGCCCACCAAAACGCCTGCAAACATTCCAATCAGGAATCCTAGAGGTATGGGGATGAAAAACCCTACTATAGTCCCAATTACAGATCCTATGCTTCCCCAAGTAGTGCCTCCATATTTTTTGGTAGTCTTAGCAGGGATCGTATAGTTCAGAACAACAGATGCAATGGTAAGCAGTGCAAATATATAAATATAAACCATAGATAAATCTGCATCTGTACCAAATTTATAAATAAGGACTCCTGCTATACTAAGCACGAGACCAGGCAAAACAGGAAGTACCGTTCCTATGATTCCAAGGATAAGGAGAACGATACACACAATATTGAGTAGATAAATGTCCATAGATAAGTTGTTATAAAAGTGGAAACAATAATTTTATTCGAATGCTATTTTAAAGTTTGATTATAATATTATTGAATAAGAGAAGCCAAAATCATTCCTAAATTCCTTAAATTTGCTTTAATGAAAGACGAAATTCAAGATACCAAAAATTTTTTAGAAAGTCTTAGCGACTATATCCATTATTTTGTAAAGGATAATGTAAGCTCAGATTTTGCTCTTAGTGCACAGATATTCCTGAAATTTCTTTTTTTGGCGGGCATCATCTATGTGATTGATCTTCTTGCTAAAATAATAATTAATGGGTCTTTCAAACTTTTTTTTAATAAAGAAAAGTACCCTGTTCTAAAATCTATTTACCTATCTAAAATCACCAATTCCTTTAGTCATCTCCTAGCATTGTATATTGGGAGTAGTGCAATGGATTCTATTTTTTGGAGGCATACAAAAAGTCCGGCTTTTCTAGATAGAATGATAGATTTGGCTATAGTTTTAGTGTTAGCAGGTATGTTCTATAGAGCGCTCACAGCATTCCGAAACTACTTTACCATAAAGCAGGATTTTTACAAAATAATGGCTATTAACGCTATATCGGAAACCGTAAAGATTTTAGGGATTTTTATTTT
This sequence comes from Chryseobacterium sp., assembly GCF_045629545.1. GTDB lineage: Bacteria > Bacteroidota > Bacteroidia > Flavobacteriales > Weeksellaceae > Chryseobacterium. Next base: position 4,787 of record NZ_JAZQRK010000011.1, read on the forward strand.
CTCCATTTTGGGAATATGCGTCATCTTCGGAATAAAAAGTACGACGGTTTTGGGGAGTCTCGGGGCAATTACTGCGGTGTTGGTCTTGGTTTTTCGTGATACAATTTTAGGATTTGTTACAGGTATACATGTAGCAACGTCCAAAAGTTTGAAAGTGGGCGACTGGATTGGCATACCGAAATATAATATTGAAGGAAATATTTTGGATATCAGTTTATTGACGACAAAGATTGTCAATTTTGATAAAACCATTTCATCAATACCTACCTATGATCTCCTTACTACTGAGATTAAGAATCTGCAAGTCATGTCGGAATCCAATACCCGAAGAATAAAAAAATCAATTTTCTTTAATATCAATTCTTTTAAATTTTTAGCTGAAGAGGATATTCTACGTTTAAAGGAGATTAATCTTATTTCGGATTATCTTGAAGAAAAAGATGCAGAGATTGCAAAAGAAAAAGAACAAATTGCCAATAGTGGTAAAATCATCAATGGTAGACAGCTTACCAATATTGGAGTTTTCAGGTATTATGCCCAAAAATATTTAGAAAACGATCCCGATGTAGCTAAAGAAAATCCCATCATGGTACGTCAGCTAGAAATTACTCCGCAAGGTTTACCTTTAGAGATATATTGTTTCGCAAACGATTCCAAATGGGCACGTTTCGAGCAAATACAAGCAGATATTTTTGATCATTTGTTGGTAGCTTCCAAGGAGTTCGATTTGCAAGTGATGCAGGTAAGTGTAAAAGTTTAGAATTAAAAAGAAATTAAATTATGAATTGTGCTGTATTTAAGTAAAAGCTGCAGTTTTTTAATTTGAATTAAATATTTAGATAAGATGACAAAATTAAGCGTAAATATTAATAAAATTGCAACAATCAGAAATGCTAGAGGAGGAGAAACGCCTAGCGTAACAGAGGCAGCAATAAAAATTCAGGAGTTTGGGGCACACGGAATCACCATCCACCCAAGACCAGATGAGAGGCATATTACAAGGAAAGATGTCTATGATCTAAAGCCACTAGTGACCACAGAATATAATATAGAAGGAAATCCTCATCGCTCATTTATCGATATGGTACTGGAAGTAAAGCCAGAGCAAGTCACTTTAGTTCCGGATGCTGATGATGCCATTACTTCTAATGCTGGTTGGGATACTAAAAAAGAATTGGATTTCTTGAAGGAAATTGTTGCAGAGTTTAAAAATGCAGGTATTAGAACTTCTTTATTTTTAGATCCAACGCCAGAATTGGTAGAATATGCTGCGCTAGCTGGAGCAGACAGAATAGAATTGTATACAGAGGCCTATGCAAAAAACTATCTTATCAACAAAGAATTGGCAATAAAGCCTTACTTTGACACTGCTTTAATGGCAAAAGAATTCGGTTTAGGTGTAAATGCAGGACATGATCTAAGCTTAGAAAATTTAAAATATTTTGCAACCGAAATCCCTAATTTATTAGAAGTTTCTATTGGTCATGCATTAATCTCTGAAGCATTGTATATGGGATTAGAAAATACAGTACAAGCGTATCTGAAAAGATTGGCAAAATGGTAAAACATGTAAGAAATAATTTTATTTTTTACTCTTAAAAATTAAAAAAATGGAAATTTTACATTCAAAAATATTTGGTGAAGAGGTAATAGCGACACCACTTTTGGTATTCCACGGATTGTTTGGGATGCTAGATAATTGGGGAAGTTTTGGTAAAGATTTGGGTGAGTTTTTACCCGTTCACCTTATTGATCTTAGAAATCACGGCAGAAGTTTCCATTCAGAAAGTATGTCTCATGATGATCTGGCACAAGATATCGCCAACTACATGGCTCATTATGGGATAGAGAAAGCTCACATTTTGGGTCATTCACTAGGTGGCAAAGCTGTAATGCAATTCGCTATCAATTATCCCGAAAAGGTAGAAAAACTGATTGTGGTAGATATTTCTCCAAAAGCATATCCTCCGCATCATCAAGGGATTATTAAAGCTTTGCAAACCGTGGATTTTGCTACAGTAAAATCTAGAGGTGAAGTAGAAGAGGTGCTTTCTCAATACATACCAGAGAAATCTGTGATTCAATTTCTGACTAAAAATCTATATTGGACAGAAGATAAAAAGCTGAATTGGAGATTTAATCTTAAAACTCTTTCCGAAAAATATAATGATTTTGTTTCCAACGCTATAAAGTTTGGCGTGTTCAATGGAGATGCACTGTTTATATCGGGCGAAAATTCCAACTATATTTTGCCTCAAGATTCATTCGGTATTAAGCAGCAATTCCCAAAAGCTCAGATTGTGATCGTAAAAAACGCATCTCATTGGGTACAAGCGGATAATCCTATAGATTTTGCACATAACGTGAAAGAGTTCTTGAACATTGACTGAAATTGTTTACAAGAAGCGTTAAAGTTTTATTAAAATTATATAATCTATGCATAGAATTGTTTTTTGTTGTAAATTTACTATGAAAAACAACGTAATGCATTGTTTTTCAATTTCTAATTTTAAAACTGAATTTCACGTTAATGAAAGACAGTTCGGTAGAAAACATTCATAATTTAACAGATAATTGGAAGAGGAGGCTCAATTTTGAGCTTCTTTTTTTATGAATTGTAATTTCCAAATTTATATCAAGTTAAATTTTAGAAAATAGAGTTAAATAACTATAATTATAACCAAATATTAACTCGTATACCGCTTAAAATTTGCAAATTTGCAGAAATTTATCTCTTAATATTTGGAAGTGTTTGTTATCTTTCATTAATTAAATAAAATCGTAAAACTACAAGTATAAAATCAATGGTTTTTGTAACAGGTGCAACAGGAATTTTAGGAAGAATGATCATTTTAGAGCTTTTGAAAAAGGGTGAAAAGGTGCGTGCTGGCAAAAGACCAAACAGTGATACAAAAGATGTAGAGCATTCTTATCAATACTTTGTAGAAACCCCAAAATTTTATTTTGAACAAATTGAATGGATAGATATAGATTTTGAAGACATACATTCTCTGCAGAAGGCATTAGAAGGTATTACACACGTATATCATTGCGCGGCTAAAGTAAGTTTTCATCCAAAAGATGAAAAGGAAATGTATAAAACCAACATCAAAGGAACCGAAAATCTGGTTTTTGCTTGCGAAAATTCTAGCGTAGAAAAGTTTTTGCATGTTAGCTCGATAGCGGTTTTGGATGGCAAAAATGACGAAGGAAAATTGGATGAAGAATCAGATTTTAATCCAAAGATAGATCATCCTAGATACGCAATATCCAAACACCTGTCGGAGATGGAAGTTTGGCGTGCCTCTGCAGAAGGATTGAATACTATTATTATCAATCCAGGAATTATCATTGGTACGGGAAATTGGTCTCAAAGTAGTGGAGAATTATTCTCTACCTTCGAAAAAAATAATTTTACCTTTTCTGGAGGCACTTCCTATGTAGACGTTCGGGATGTTGCCAGGATTGCAATACAACTAATGGCTGAGAATAAATTTGGGGAACGATATATTGTGATCTCAGAAAATAGAAAGTACAAAGATGTAGGGAATTTCATTAGACAGAAATTAGGATTAAAGCCGGCCAAGATTTTATCCAAAGCTGTGATGAATTTTGCCTTTCTGCTGAATTTTCCATTTTCATTTCTATTCCCTAAACTAAAATTGTTGACAAGAGCTAATATAGATTCGGTAAATTCTATGTCTATTATTACCAACCAAAAAGTAGTAGATACTTTATCTTATACTTTTATAAAGGTAGAGGACAGCATAGATTTTCACCTTTCTAATTATATTAACGATAAAAAGCATAATAAAATATAATGAATCTAGCTGAAGCTATAATTATAAAAAATGTTGAAAAACATCCCCTGAAACCTGCTATAGGTTATAAGAAAAAAGAAGGGTGGAAGGAACTCAGTTGGCAGAAGTTCAGTGAAATGGTGTTTAAAACTGCCAATGCACTTCGCGATTCTGGTGTACAAGAGGGCGATAAAATTGCCATCTATGCAGACAACTCTGCAGAATGGATGATATTTGATCTTGCTACCATTGCCATTGGAGCTATTACGGTGCCTATTTATTCTACCAATAATGCCCAACAAGCAGAATACATCATTAAAGATTCTGAGGCTAAAGTAATTATGGTAGGAAACCAAGCACAGTATGATAATTGTTTTAATCTTTTGGGCAAAGACAATTCTATCCAAACCATTATTGTAACCAAAAAAGCGGTTTGGGTAAAGAAAGAACAGACATACTATCTAGAAGATTTTATTGTTAAAAGTTCATCAAAATTCGAATTTGTAAAGAAAGAATATGAAGATTTGGTCACCATTATTTACACTTCTGGTACCACAGGATCTCCAAAAGGGGTAATGCTATCACACGGTAATTTTATCAAAGCTTTTGATGCTCATTTTGATTATTTTAAATTTAAAAATTTCGAGGAGGAGCTATCACTAGCTTTTCTTCCATTAACGCACGTCTTCGAAAGATGTTGGACTTTGCTTTGCTTATACGGTGGCGCAAAAGTATATTTTCTAGAAGACCCCAAAGATATTGCAAAAGCCTTGGTAGAAGTAAAACCTACTTTGATGTGCGCAGTGCCTAGATTTTTCCAGAAAATATACGCTGGTGTACAAGATATGGCTAAAGAGGCTTCGCCAACAAAACAAAAGATTTTGCGTTGGGCTTTGGAAGTAGGTACACAAACCGCAGAGTATAGAAGAAAACAAACGCTTCTTCCTTTGGGTTTGATAATAAAACAAACCATCGCAGAATTGCTGGTATTCGACAAGATAAAGCAGAAAATGGGAGGTAGACTGTGGTTTTTACCATGCGGTGGTGCCTCTGTGTCGCCAGAGGTTACCCAGTTTTTCGAGTCTATTGGCATTCACGTTACAGTAGGATATGGACTTACCGAAACTACGGCAACTTTAGCTGCATTCCCATTGACCAATTTTGAACATGGAAGTTGTGGAAAACCATTGTACGGAGTAGATATTCGTATTGGAGAGAATGACGAAATACAGGCGAAGGGAAATGGCATCATGCTGGGGTATTACAAACTTCCAGAGGAAACAAAAGCTGTTTTTACAGAAGATGGCTGGTTTAAAACTGGCGATGCAGGAAAATTTGATGCTAAGGGAAATCTATATATCACAGATAGAATAAAGGATTTATTGAAAACCTCAAACGGAAAATATATTGCTCCCCAGCAGATAGAGAATATTCTTACCAATAATAACTACATTCAGCAGATTGTTCTCATTGCAGATGGGAGACAGTTTGTGTCTGCGCTAATTGTTCCTAATTTTGAATTTCTTAAAGACTATCTCAAAAAAAGTAATATCCCTTTCTCATCCTGGGAAGAAATTGTACAAAAGAAAGAAATCCATGATTTCTACAAAAAGAAAATTGGAGAATTGCAAACGCAATTAGCGGATTTTGAGAAGGTGAAAAAATTTACTTTAATGCCCGCAGAGTTCGAAATTGCTACAGGTGAAATAACGCCTACCTTGAAGGTAAAGAGAAATGTTGTTCTCAAGAAATATGCAGATCTTGTAGAAAAAATGTACTGAGTATAACTATTTATTTTAGTTTAAATTTAATTATGACAACAAAAGAATTTTTAGGAAATCCTGATTTTAGCGTACAAAACGCTCAAGTTTCAGAAAGTTGCCCCTCCAATATTGCCCTAATTAAATACTGGGGAAAATATAAAAATCAAATTCCTGCCAACCCTAGTATTAGTTATACCTTAAATCACTGTAAAACCAATACTGAAATAGAATTTTTGGCAAATGAACCTTTTTCAGTACAAACTTTTTTGTCGGGTAAGGAAGAAAAACAATTTGCGGAGAAAATTGAAAAATACTTCAACCATATAGAAACTTACCTTCCCTGGATTTTGAAGGGGAAATACATTATACGTACAGAAAACACTTTTCCTCATAGTTCGGGAATTGCAAGTTCGGCATCAGGTTTTGGTGCTATCGCCAAATGTCTAATGAGTCTAGACGCACAGTTCTCATCTTCTCCTTCTAAACAGGATAGCAAGACTAAAGCTTCTTTTTTAGCTAGACTAGGAAGTGGTAGTGCTTGTAGAAGTCTTTACAATGGACTTGTAGTTTGGGGCGAAACTCCAGAAGTATTGGGTAGTTCAGATTTGTTTGCAACTCCATATGAAGATACTGAAATTCATCCTTTGTTTAAAGATTTTAACGATTGGGTTTTGTTGATACATGAAGGTCAAAAATCCGTTTCTTCAACCGTAGGACATGGATTGATGAATACCAATCCATATGCTGAAAGACGTTTTTCGGAAGCAAGAGAAAATTTTATTCCTTTGACACAAATCTTAAAAAGTGGTGATCTGGATGGTTTTATAAAATTGGTAGAACATGAAGCACTTACCCTTCACGCCATGATGATGATAAGTGATCCTGCATTTATTCTGATGAAAACAGGGACGTTAGCGGTAATCAACGCAATTTGGGATTTTAGGAAAGATACAAGTTTGCCTTTGTTTTTCACATTAGATGCAGGAGCAAACGTACATTTGCTTTTCCCAAATAATGGTTCAGAAGATGCTATTAAAGCATTTATAGAATCAGAATTATTACAACATACTCAGAAAAATGGAGTAGTAAAGGACACCATGAAATGGTAAATTCATTCTAAAAAAGATAAACAAAAAGCGAGTATTCTTACTCGCTTTCTTTATTAGTCTTCGGTAACTACTGCATCTCTTTCTCCATCTTCTTCCTTACCTTCTTGTATCATCTCTGCAGCTTCAGCCTTTTCTTCTTTATTTGCTGTTTCTACTTTATCTTCTTGTTCGTCATTATAATGATCGATAAAAAACTCGCAATAAACAGGGAGATGATCTGACCCAAAGTTTTCTAAAGTTTTAAGGTCTTTGATAAAGATATCTTCACTATGAAACATAAGGTCTATTGGGAATCTCAAAAATCTATATTTTGCATGAAAAGTAGAGATAAACGCTCGCCCTATTCTTGGATCTATAAGATGACTGGTTTTTCTGAATAATATGGAAGATTTGGACCAAGCTACATTATTAAAATCGCCTACAACAATTACAGGTTTATCAATGCCATCGTGTACTCTTTTTGCTACACTTAGAATGTCGCCATCGCGCTCTTTCGAGGTTTCTTCTTCTGTGGGACTTGGCGGCGGTGGATGCACACCGAAAAACACAAATTGATATCCATCTTTGGTTTTCATATGCGCCTCTATACTTGGAATATCATCAGCAACAAAATAATGTGTGGTTGCTTTTTCAATCTCAATTTTAGAATACAAATGCATCCCATATGTATTTTCTAAGGTAACTTTGTGCTGAAAAGGATAGTCCTTTTCTAGTACACGCATGGCTTTTTCCCAATCGCCATTACTCTCCATCGTAAGGAAGATTTCTGGCTTATTTTCCTCTATTAATTGGATAAATCTGCTGTATTCTGTATTGAATTGATAAACATTGGCAGAAATAAAATGGCAATTTTCTGAAGATTTTTCATTCTTCTGATGTTTGTTTACTTTAAACAGTGGTGTGTATTTTATTAACGTGATACCATGATAGACAATAAGTAAAAGTAATCCCACTTGAATGTACCATAAGTAAGGTTTTTGCGTGCAAAAGAAGCCTATACATAGGGTTAATAGCAGAAGATAGGTAATTTGTATCTTCCCAAAATCGGGAACACGAAAAACCCAATATGAACTTGGAATCTTGGGTAGAAAAGATAAAATAAGTAATAAGCTTGATAAGATAAGGTATAATTCCCACATAAAAATAACAGTATAAGTATAAAAATAGGCTTTTTGCACAAATGAGATGGTAAAAATTTTAGATTTATTTTAAATAACATCCAGAATTTCCTAAAATTAAAATTTAACTAAAATAAGGGATATTTTTTATTTATATTAATTTTGTACATGATCTAAATGTAAACATTGTGAAAATACATCATATCGCTATTATTTGTTCTGTGTACGAGATTTCTAAACACTTTTATACAGAAACTTTAGGTTTAAGGATCGTAAGAGAAGTCTACCGAAAGGAAAGGGAATCTTACAAGTGCGATTTGGCAATAGGAGAAGATTATGTAATAGAATTATTTTCTTTCCCGAATCCTCCCACAAGACCATCAAGACCAGAATCTTGTGGACTAAGACATCTTACATTTTCTGTAGAAGATGTCTATATAAAAAGGCAAGAGCTTATAGCAAAAGGGCTAGCATGTGAGGAGATCCGAGTAGATGAGTTTACAGAAAAACAAATTTTCTTCACCCAAGATCCAGACGCACTTCCTATAGAATTCTATGAAATATGATTTTTAGTGGGCATACCCTGCAAAGAAACTTATTGTCATAATGGCTAAAACAATAGAGGAAATAATAACGTAGATGTAGTCTTTCTCTTTTAGATAACCAATTAAAGCAAATATAATACGCATCAAAGGGGTAAATATTAATATTAATATCCCCAGCTGAATGATTGCCATCCCTTCGCCTTTCATCAGAGATTCCCAAAATTTCGTCCATACCTGCTCGGAAGTTTCTCCGAGATCTAGCATAGAATATTTTTTAGGCATTTTAAAACCTTCCAAAAATAACTTTACAAAGCCAATAATAGATATGATTACGGCTAAAACTACCCCTAGACGAAGAAGATTTCCGACAGAACGATTAAGATCTACATCAGTGAAATTTTTTCTCATGAGAAATTGTTTCTTATACCATTATACATCATATATACAGACAAAATAGTGATGACTATTGCGAAAAAGGTTTTTAGTTTTTTAGTTTTAGAATTCATAAGAGTTTTGGATCCTATAAAGCTTCCTACCACCACACCTACAAGTACAGGCGCTACTATTACAGGGATTATTTCACCTCTTTGGAAATAAATAAGTGAACTTGCCACTGCGGTAACTCCAATCATAAAATTACTAGTGGTAGTAGACACCTTGAAGGGTAATTTCATCATATTATCCATTGCTAAAACCTTCAAAGCTCCAGAGCCAATGCCAAGCAATCCCGACATAGCCCCTGCAAACAACATCATAAAAAATCCTGGAATTGTATTTCTAGCGGCATAACTTTTCAAGACGCCTTTATCGGGAAACGTTCCGTACAGTTTGAGCTTTTCTTCCAAACTTCCTTTTATTAATGGTTCTTGGTGATCAGGCTTACCTTTTAGATTAAGAATCACCGTTAAAAGTAATATGCTTGCAAAGATGATTCCGATGGTATTTGGATTTAGCATACCAGAAAGAAGTGCACCTCCAATAGCACCTACGGTAGTAGCAATTTCTAAGAACATCCCAATTCTCATATTGGTGAATCCTTCTTTTACAAATGCTACAGCTGCTCCAGAAGAAGTACCGATAACGGAGATAAGCGATGCGCCAATGGCATAGTGCATAGGGACCCCAAATCCAAGCGTAAGTAAGGGAATAATAATGACTCCTCCTCCCAATCCTGTAAGGGAACCAAGGAGACCCGCTGAGATTGCGCCAAGAAAGAGAATGATGATTTCTGACATGTTACAAATATAAAACTATTGCTGTTTTTAAGCAAACTTTAAAGAAAGATTATTTTTTGCCGTATTTTTACAAAAATAATTTAATATGAAGCTATTTTATATCCTATTGGGCGCAACTCCACAAGGTAGAAATGTAGAGCAACACGATGTCTTTTTCGGGATAGCTGAAACTATTAAAGAACTTTATCCTGCCATTAGAGAATTTTGGAAAGAAGCGGGCCAAACCTATCATATGGATGGATACCAAGAAGTAAAATATGCAGATGGATACGAGGTAAAAATTGTCCCTAGGGAGAAAAATCCTCTTCTGAAGCAACTCTACTTCGTTAATCTTGGAGGTTATAAAAAAGGATATTTTGAAGAATTTCATCAGCAATCTCTTTTGGTAGGATTTTCGATGGCAGAGATTGTGAAGAAAGCCAAAGCTTCTACTTTTTATAAAACGATGGGATTTCCGAAAGCGGTGAGTCATATTGATGAAAAATATGGGGTGGATATTGATGATGTTTTTGCAGTAGATGATATTTTACCACTTGCGATGAAAGAGAAATATTCCATAATTTTGGAGCCAACGGATACGAAAGACCAAATTAACTTTTCTAAAGTGGGGTATATTAAAATCAATAAAAAATAAATCTAATAAAAAATTAAAATGAAAATAGGAATTTTAGGAGGAGGACAATTGGGAAGAATGCTGATACAAGAAGCTTTGAAATATGATGATGAGTTTTATACATTAGATCCTGCACTAGACGCACCCTGCAGTTCGATTTCTCACTTTACCCAAGGTAATTTCAATGATTATGAAACCGTTTTAGAATTCGGGAAGGGCAAAGATGTTGTTACCATAGAAATAGAACATGTAAATGCTGATGCATTGGCAGAGTTGGAAAACCAAGGCGTAAAGGTAGTTCCGAATTCAAAAATTATTAAAACCATTCAGCAAAAAATACTTCAAAAAGAATTTTATCAAGCGAATAATATTTCTAGTCCAGAATTTGAAATTATGGATGGTTCTTCAGACGAGATAAAAATGGATTTTCCTTTCGTTCAAAAACTAAATACTGGAGGATATGATGGGAAAGGAGTACAAGTTATCCGAAATGCAGAAGACCTAAAAAACTTGTGGATTGCGGATTCTGTATTAGAAAAATTGGTAGATATCGACAAGGAACTTTCTGTAATTGTTGCCATCAATGAAAATGGCGAAACTAAAACTTTTCCTGTAACGGAAATGGTAGCAGACCCAAAATTGAATCTTTTGGATTTCAATATTTGTCCTGTGAATTTGTCTAAAGAAATAGAAAATCAAATAGAAGCCATTACATCTCAATTTTTGGCAGTGGTAGATTCGCCAGGATTATTCGCGATCGAATTATTTTTGGATAAAGAAGGCAAAGTTTGGGTGAACGAAACAGCACCAAGATTGCACAATTCTGGTCATCAAAGTCAGGAGGGCAATGCTAACTCTCAGTTTGAACAAATGTACAGAGTGGTGAAAAATCTTCCGTTGGCAGATACAGATGCATTGATGTACAGTGGAATGCTAAATCTTGTAGGAGCAGAAGGATACACCGGACAAGTAGTGTACGAAGGCATGGATGACGTGTTGAAATTACCGAAAACCTATATTCATCTTTACGGGAAAACAGTAACCAAACCTGGAAGAAAAATGGGACACATCAATGTTTTGGCGGATTCTAGAGAAGAACTAATGGAAAAATTAATTCAAGTAAAAGCAATGGTAAAAGTGATTGCTTAGATTTCAATATTTTTTAAAAATATAAAGACTGCTTTTATTGGCAGTCTTTTTTTTATGGCTGAAATATTTTTGGGAAATCAATAGTCCATTTTTTCTCTTTAGAGCTCCAGATTAAATAGGGACCATCAAAACCTTCCATATAAACGATCTCATAGTTTCCAAAATCATCAACAGTATAAACAGGATTCTCATTATCATTTTTATTGAATCCTATTTTTGATAATGTTTCCCAGTCATTATTTTCAGGTAATCTATGGTTATTTTTTTGATAGAGTTCGATATTTTTGATCAGTAGATTTCCATACGCAATATCATTTTTCCTCGTAATTTCTATTGGTAATTTCCAATAGATTCCTATTGAAATAATAATCAATAAAATTATAGATACAAATGCAATTACTACTATCTTCATAAATGTGATAACATAAAATTATTTCTTTTTATCTACCGAAATTTTTTGATCCTTAAGATTATAGATCATATAAGCGTTGATAGCAGGGGAGTAAACAGAAAATTCTTTTAGACTAGGAAAAAATGGAGCGTAAAGTCTGAAGGTACAAATATCTGTCGAAGAAATAAACGGATTGTTTCTTAGATGACTATGCGTTGTCATATTTAGCGTAGCTCCATCTTCTGGAGATAGAGTTGGGATAATTCTAGAATGAAACTTTTTATACTCTGTAATAATCCCTTCTTTGTCTGATATAAACAAATAATCATTTCCAAAAGGTATCACACCAATTTTAGAGGTTCCGCTGATAAGATAAGTTTTGTACTGCTCGTTATTTGCGGGTAAAGTAATTATATTAAGGCTATATCCATCGTAATTTCCCACCTGATATTTGGGATCTTGCAATTGCTCAATCACTTTTAGTCGAACTTTTTTCAAATCATTTTCCAATTCTGTCAGTGGTCTCTCGTTTGTAAGAACACGATTTGGTTTTTGATCATCATTTATAAATAGATAGTCAGCTAAAACTTTATCAGCAGCTTTGTTGAGGTAAACCACGCTTACAGAATTTTCTTTTTTATACGTCAGATAAAAGCTAGAAAGATTACTTAATTCTCTGTTTTCTCTAAATAAATCTGATGAGTGCCAGGCTGCATTTTCTAATGAATACAGCAAATTTCCCTCTACCAAAATTGAATCTAGTTTTTGCTTTAATTCAGAATCAGAATAGGTTTTATCTTGACAATATACCAATGATGCAAGGCATAGAAACGTAAAAGTAATTAGTTTTTTCATACTAAAAAATAAGAATTTGAATGGCAGTAAATGTAGAGAAAAGTTTTTATAAATATCTTTTTGGATTAAGTTGATTTTTTTTAACAAAAAGAAGACTGCTTTTAAGGCAGTCATTGTATTTTATTCTTTTATGGTTTTGGAATGCCCCAATTTATTGGGTTTGTAATTGATAATAAATACTCCCAAAATAATTAGAGCTGCTGCGAGGACAAATTTTACACTAATTTTTTCGCTAAGGATAAGCCAACTTAAAAATATGGAAATAATGGTATTTACATAAGAAAGGATGGAAACCTGAACGGGCGATATCTTTGTAAGTGCGTAGTGAAACGCAAAAAATGCAGCTACAGACCCAAAAATTGCTAGATAAACCATTGCTGATATACTTTTTAGGCTCCATTCATCAAAGTGATAATCCTTTAAAAATACCAAAGCAAACATAAGTTGCATAATTCCCGCAAAGGCAAATTGATAAAAGAGGTTGAGTGAAATGTTCTTGCTTTCAATCCTCATCTTTTTGGTGAAAATAGTTCCCGCTGCCCAACCTGTAATCGCGATAAAGAGAAGAGAAATTCCTATACGATAATCGGGATTTCCGAGATCACTGATCCCATCCCAAAAAATAAATAATATTCCGCTGAAACAAGCTATTACTCCTAATAACGCTTTGAATGAAAATTTTTCTATTCCTAATGCCAAACTGCCGATAAAAACCAATATGGGTGAACATGCACTGATGAGCGATGCCAAACTACTGGTCACTCTTTCTTCCGCCAAAGTCATCAATCCATTGGCTATGATGAGCATAAGCGTGGAAAATATCAATTGATGACCAAGGTTTTTCCAGCCAATCCACTTCAGTTCCTTTTTGATAAGTAAAATAACGAGCATTATGATGGAGGCCATAAACTGACGAATACCTGCCACAAACCAACCTGGTATAGTCTCTACAGCGACTCTGATAGCCATAAAGGTGGTTCCCCAAACGAGGGCGACTGTAATAATTGCAAAAATAAGTTTATAATCTTTCAAAGTAAATTGGAATAATCGACAAAGATATTTGTATTATTTCGGAATTGTAATGGTAATTTATCATGATAAGTGAAAAAATTCAACATTTGCTTATCATCAGTTAGTAACGTATGAAATAACAATTCCGTATCTTTAGGGTATATAGAATGAAGTTCCTATAGCCTCACCTTAATGTATAAAATTAAAAAAATAATGGACACAACCCAAATATCACGACTATCTGCTACACAAGATGCTCTAGATCTTATTGAAAAACTAGAGGAAAACCATGGCGAATTGATGTTTTACCAAGCTGGAGGTTGTTGCGAGGGGACACAACCTCAATGTTTCGAAAAAGGTGGATATTACCTTAGGATGAATGATGTAATGATAGGAACCATCCGTGGTCATGAATTTTGGGTGGATCATGATTTGTTTGAGTATTGGAAGTTTTCGCACTTTACAATGGACGTTCTGGAGGGCTTTGGCCCAGGAGGGTTTTCTTTGGAAACACCATTAGGTAAGACTTTTAAGATTCATTACAGATTATTTACACCAGAAGAATTAGAAAACTTGGAAGATGTAAAACTTAATATTTGATATTAAATTGTGGCCTCGGCTCAGCCACCTTACACTCCGTTCCGCTCAGATGCCCAAATTCGCACTCAAATATATTGGCACTGAGCGAAGTCGAAGTTCTTTTATTCCACCTTCACAAATTTATTCACGAACATGGCAGCAACAATGTCCCCAACAGCATTAAGTACAGTTGCCAAGGGATCTACCAATGTACCGATAATAATAACGGCTGGTATAGCTTCTTGTGGTAATTGATACACAGAAATCATCAACATTTCTCCTATATATCCACCATTTGGAATTCCACCAGCAACGATACTTACAAAAACAGTAATTGCTAATGCCAATAGCAGATTGGAGGGTTCGAAAAAATCTCTACCAATAATCTGAAATGCCACGTAGATTTTAATAATAGAAGACATAGAAGATCCATTTTTATGAAGTGTAGTTCCTATAGGGATCACCAAATTGGCGATAGAGCTAGGAATTCCTATTTTGGATGCAGCCACTAAATTGGCTGGCATCGTAGCAAAACTGCTGCAAGTACTGATAGCGGTAAGGCTAGGGTAGACAGCATTTTTCCAAAAGCTACTAAATCCAGTTTTACCATTCGACAAAAAGGCATAAAGCGAAAAGAATACAAAGAAATAGACAATTCCGGCAATATAATAGAGACCCAAAGGTTTAGCATAAAAACCAAAAAGTTGTGGACCTAACGTAGAAACCTGATACGCAAAATAGGCTCCCAAACCAATAGGTGCAATTTTCATGATCATCAGGAGTAATTCTTTCATCACTTCGTATCCTGAAGCGATAAATAGTTTGAAAGGTTTTCCAATTTCTCCTGCTTTTCTTGTTGCCGAGCCCGTTAGGAATGCGAAAATGAGTAAGGCGAGCATATTTTTTCTGGAAAATAGCTCTGTAAATTCTCCTACCGTAAAAAAGCTAACGATACGATCTCCCCAATTTTCTTTGCTACTTTCCTCAACTATCATTGCTGTACTTCCTGTGATAGAATTTAAAGGAAACAAATAAACTACAAAAATGGTAAATAGAGCAGCAATAAGGATGAATAGTAGAAAAGTGAACGACATGGTGAGAATAATTTTCCCAAATTTGGATTGTTGTTCTAATGAAGAAATAGAATTGGCAACCGCAAAAAAAACCAAAGGCACTACACTGACAAACAAAAGATTAAGATAAATATCTCCCAAAGGTTTTATATAAGTTACAGTCTGTGGTGCAAATATTCCTACGAAACTACCAACAGTTATCCCTAGGAGCAGGAAAATAATTCCAGAGTAGTTTTTTAACACTTCATTCATATTGCAATTTTTTTCAAAGATAGATTTAATTTTTATAGAGCCTAGATGATGTTTTTATTTTAAACAAATTAAGATTGGTAAAAATTTCAACATCGTTTTTTTGAAAAAAAGTCCTTGATTATTCATAATTATCTTAGTTTTGTGACTTCAAAATCCCGAATAATGACCGAAGAAAAAGTAATACCACTGAATGTCGATAGAAAAAATTTCGAAGAAATATATTTTAGCAATAAACAAGGAAGTTTGTTTTTCTCACCAACCACAAAGAGCAAAACCATCACTACACTTATTGTTATTGTTGTGTTTTTTGCAGTTTTAGCATTCAAAAATCAACTTAGCGAGAAGAATGTTGGTATCTTGTATTTCATTAGTTTCTTGTTTTTGCTTTGTGCAGTATATTTATCTTTAGGGATCAACAAAGTATCTCGTTGGAAAAAACAAGTGAATAGTTATCTGAAAACTTTAGAAAATGCACATCGATATGAACTTAAAATTAATGATGAGCATTTCAAAGTAAATCTTAATAATGAAGAAGAAATAAGCGAGTGGAGAGATTTTAAATATTACGAAATTACAAACGATTTTATTTCTCTAGAAGGAAATTACAACTATATGTTTCCCAAAAAATCCATGACGGAGAAAAATTATACTTTGCTGAAACAAACGATAAAGAAAAACATAGATCAATAAAAAAAATCAGAGCCCAAAAGCTCTGATTATTATTTATAAATCAAAAATAAAATTAGTCTAGCCAACCCATTTCTTGCATCCAATCGTCATTGTAGATTTTTCCAATGTATCTAGAACCGTGGTCGTGCAGCAATACTACAATTACATCATCTTTCGTGAACTGGTCTTTCATTTGTACCAAAGCAGACATTGCGCTTCCTGCAGAATAACCACAGAAAATACCTTCCTCCTTAGCCAATTTTCTAGCATAGATAGCACCGTCTTTATCCGTTACTTTTTCGAAATGATCGATAACGCTCATATCAAAGTTTTCTGGGATAATATCTTCGCCAATACCTTCTGTAATGTAAGTATACGCGTGATCTGGGTGAAGTTCACCTGTCTCATGATATTCTTTCAAGATAGATCCGTAAGTATCTACACCAATTACTTTGATGTTAGCATTTTTCTCCTTGAAGAACATACCACAACCTGTGATTGTACCACCAGTACCAGCGCCTACCAAGAAGTGGGTAAGCTTACCTTCCGTTTGTTCCCAAATTTCTGGAGCCGTAGACTCATAATGTGCAGTTCTGTTAGACAAATTATCATATTGGTTTACGTACCAACCATTTTCTGTTTCCTGAGCCAATCTCTTAGAAACCGAATAATAAGAACGCGGATCTGTAGGTTTTACATCCGTAGGACATACAATTACTTCAGCACCTACTGCACGTAAGATATCACATTTTTCTTTAGATTGTTTTGCGTTGGTTACAAAAATACATTTGTATCCTTTTATAATAGCTGCCAAAGCCAATCCCATCCCAGTATTTCCAGAAGTTCCTTCAATGATGGTTCCACCTGGTTTCAATCTTCCATCTTTTTCGGCGTCTTCTATCATTTTAAGAGCCATTCTGTCTTTTACAGAGTTTCCAGGATTAAATGTTTCTACTTTAGCCAAAACCAAAGCCGGAAAATCGTCTCCCAAAACTTTATTTATCTTCACCAATGGTGTATTACCAATAGTTTCTAGAATATTTTCTGCGTATTTCATAAATGTTTTTTAAGCGGTGCAAAGATAAGGCTTTAATATTATTTTTTAATGAAATTACTTAAGAAGTCGGTTTTTACATAATTTATACAACATATTTTTTGGGAAGCTATTTCCCGCTATCCACTATTACTCCTCGCGCTTTAGCTTTGCTTCTGGCATTAGTCATTTTCCCCACGCTTGCTTTGGGGTAGCCGTTTCTATCGGGGCTATAATACCTAAAATCAATTGATAATTAGTTATATTTTATAGATTTTACAGGGGATATTTTACTTATCAAATAACTTGGGACAATCAATGCCAAACCAGATATAAATAAAATACCGGCAGATACCGCAAGTATCGCAAGCGGATTGAGATCTACAGGCACCGTACTTACATAGTAATTTTCTGGATTCAACTTGATAATTCCGAAATACTTTTGTAGCAATAGCAGCCCAAGCCCGATGAGGTTTCCACATACCAAACCAGGAATCATAATAATCAAGGTATAATTAATGAACGTCATTCTTATCTGAGAGTTGGTAGCTCCCAATGTTTTTAGTAACCCAATAGAGTTGGTACGCTCTATAATAAGAATCAGCAATACCATGATGATGTTAATGATCACTACAATCAGCATAATCGTAATAATAAGAGCAATATTCACGTCATAGATGCTCATCCAATCGGTTATTTGTGGAAACTTATCTGTAGCTTTTTCTGCGTAGTTTTTATAACCAATTAGTTTTTCAATATCTGGATAATCTTTATCTATATTATTTACATTCTTCAAGAAAATATCCAATCCACCAACATCATTTGGCGACATATCTTGTATTTTTCTTACTTGGTTTACATCTCCAATCACAAACTGCTCATCGATCATTTTGATGTCTGTTTTGTAGATTCCTACCACATGGAACTTTCTATAAATTTGTTTTTGGTTCTCTTTAGAAAATACAGTTACAATACTATCATTTACCTTTAGATGTAGATCTGTAGCAATTTTTTGAGAAATCGTAATATCGTTATTGTATCCAACTTCGGTCATCTTGGGAGTAGTTCCTGCCACCAAAAACTTTTTAAATCTAAGGCTATCGAAATCCTTCCCAACACCTTTAAAGATAATACCAGCGAAACTATGCTCGTTTCTCATTATTCCTGTTACAGTAGCATATTTTTGTACACTTGCTACATCTTCCAAACTCGCTATTTTTTTGATGTTCAACCCTTCATTATCCAAGATAGAAGTATTATAAGAAGAATTAGACTTTGTAGATTTGACCGTGATATGTCCACTAAAATCTGCCAATCTTTCTTTGATGGCTTTTTTAGATCCGAAACCAGTAGCAATGGTGATAAGGGATACAATAATCCCCAATGCCACTGATAACCTACCGATAAAGATGATGACCCTAGAAAGGTTATTTTTATTATCTTTGGAAAATGCAATTTTTCTAGAAAAATATATAGGAAATTTCAAACTTATGAATTTAGATTTCAAAATTAAATATTTAGTTCTTATTTGCCTAATTTTTTTAGGAGTATTCAGCCCGTATTCTTCTCAAACAAGAGAAACTGAGATCTTCAAGACAGGGGCAGATCGTCCAGATTTGTATTTACCGATGCTGAAGGGAAAAAAAATAGGTATTGTAACCAACCAAACAGGATTGATGCAAGACAGAACTCACCTCGTCGATTATTTAGTAAAAAATGGAGTGACTATAAAAACAATTTTTGCTCCAGAACACGGTTTTAGAGGAACTGCTGATGCTGGTGAACACGTGAAAAATGGAGTAGATGCCAAAACAGGGATTTCTATTATTTCACTCTATGGAAGCAACAAAAAACCAAAACCCGAACAAGTAAAAGGTCTTGATGCTATCCTTTTTGATATCCAAGATGTTGGAGTTAGGTTTTATACTTATATTTCTACTCTTACCTACGTGATGGAAGCAGGAGCGGAAAATAATGTGGAAATATTGGTATTAGATCGCCCAAATCCACATGACGGCTATATTGATGGACCTGTTTTGAAAAAGAAATGGACTACCTTTGTTGGGATGCATGAAGTACCCGTAATTTATGGGCTTACCATTGGGGAATATGGAAAAATGATAAACGGTGAGAAGTGGTTAAAAAATGGTGTCCAGGCAAAATATACGTTGATTCCTATGCAAAATTATCATAAAAATAAAAGGTATCAATTGCTTGATAAACCTTCTCCCAACTTGCCCAACGAGCAATCTATAAAATTATATCCAAGTTTATGTTTTTTTGAAGGAACACAAGTTTCTGTAGGAAGAGGTACAGATTTGCCGTTTCAAATTTATGGTTCTCCATTTACCAAAAGCTTACCTTATCAGTTTACACCAAAACCGAGTGCGGGTGCAAAAGATCCTTTCCTGAATGGTAGTTTGTGCTATGGAGAAGACCTTTCTACCTATTCTCCAGAAATCAGAGAGTTGCATCTAGATTGGCTACTAAAGGCGTACAAAAATTATAAAAATTCCAACCAAAATTTCTTTCTGAAAAATCTGTTTTTTGATAGTTTGGCAGGTACCGATGAGCTGAGAAAACAAATAGTTGCAGGAAAGTCCGAAAAAGAAATTAAGTCTTCCTGGAAGAAAGACTTAGCTCAATTTGAGATCCTTAGATCCAAATATGTTATATATCCTAATTAGTCAAAATTTTGAGGTGGACTATTATCATTTTTTCCTTTGTTCAAAATAAATAGTCCTATGGTTAATCCGATAATTCCTGCAAAAGCAGTCATCAAAGCTCGTTCTAGTTTGTCTGGTTGGTCATTTCCAAGGTAATTCATCAAAAACAATATTGCAAAAGTAATGATTGAAATGATGATGTGGTTTCTTCCGAAAAGTTTCATTTTTTTATTTTATTTGATAAGAAATCATAACGCCACCTCTATAAGGCATTATTTCGCCGCTCTTGTTATAATCTAATGCCGTGTCGTATCTTTTTCCAGTGCTACGATCGTAGCCTTTGTAGAAATCCTGTGAAGTACCTAATGTTCCGTAGATATCCATATTCCATCTATCCGCTAGTTTAAACTGATATCCTAGCGTAACACCAAGCAGTATAGAATATCCTTTTTGATAAAGATTGGACTTTACAAATTCTTCATTTTTATCGTTGAAATAGGGTTCATCTTTCCAATAATTCCATTTTTGTAGCACGAAAGAGGATACGCCAATGTTTGCACCAACATACCAATGGTTAAAGGCTTCATTAAAGTAATATCTACCTTCTACTGATGCAGAATAGTATTGTAATTCGTGGCCAGAGAATGATTTCCAAGGAGAAACAAATACATCACCCTGTAAAGTATATTTTTTACTGACTTGATATTCTAATCCCGCATTAATAATACCAACTGGTAAGAACAGAGCGTTTACTTTTACATAAAGCTTATGATCAAGATTTTTTTCAGTCTGTGCGTTTACTTTTACAAAAAAGACTAACGATAGAGCTGCAATTAGGATTTTATAATTCACATTATTGGATTTGCATTAATAAATTTTTAGCCAATGTAGCATCTTTTCCTGATTGAGTAGCTATATTTTGTGATAATTCTGCAAAATTTTTAGCCAAATCTTTGTTCCCAATCCCAAAATATATTTTAGCTAAAATATAAGTATTCTCTGATGTTTCACCTCTCATTACTGATTTTTCTGTCCATTCTGCCGCTTTTTTTAAAGAAGTTTTATCCTTCACATTGTCGGCAAAAATCCAAGCCGCTTTTAATAATTCATTGGGTTCAAAAGCATCTGCATTTTTATAATAGGCAAGAGCTGTTTTCTCATATTCAGCAAAATTGGCATTTTGTTCGTAAAAGGTCAATTTAATCTGATTTAGTTTTGCATCAGCCGCTTCTTTACCCACTAATGGAGTTGCTTTTCCTAGAAAATAAGCATCATCAATCGTTTTTTTATTATTATCGATAGATTCTGAAACAATATTGGATAACACAATTTGGTTATTAAAGTCATTATAATTTTGCTCTGGTAAGAATTGTATTATCTCAGATTTTCTTGTAGTAAAAATTTTATAATTGGCATCTTCACTAGATTTTACAAAATAAAGGAGTAATCCTACATCATCCTTTGATAAGGGTTGATCTTTTTTGATGTTTTCAAAATATCTTTCTGAGGCTTTCTTCGCTAGTTCGTAATCAGAACTTGCATTAAGCTTCATTATGTTTATCAAGAATTCTGGATCTTTTTCTCCTGCAGCAAAACGATCTTTCAGAGAGCCTTTTTTATTGTTTGGTGAGTTGATATCTTGTGCCATTGCCAAAAATATATTCTCTTCCATATAGCCATAATTTTGCGAAATAAGTTCGCCATCACCATTTAAGAATAAATAAGTTGGATAAGATCTTACGCCATATTTTTGGGCAATTTCCCTGCCTTCCCCCTTCTCCATATCAATTCTGGCATTCACAAAATTTTTGTTGTAATAATCACCCACCGCTTTTTGAGAGAAAATATTTTTTTCCATCATTTTACAAGGTCCACACCAAGATGCATAGGCATCTACAAACACTATTTTGTTTTCTTTTTTTGCCTTCGCTATTAAATCTTTAAAAGGAATATCTTGAAACTTTATTTCATCTTGTGCTAAAGTAAGCACAGTGGCCAAAATAAATAATCCAGAGAAGATTTTTTTCATTTTAAATATAAATTTAGAAGCGAAGATACTTATTTTTGGTAAATATTCGGATGATATTTCTTCTAGTGGATATATTATAGAGGTGTTAAGATTATTATTTGATACATCTTAATCTGATATAAGAATATATTTTATTGTGCTTTCATCTTACCATTTTTAAATCTTTCACTTGCTATTTGGTAATAAGAAATGGTCTCATTAATAAGAGGATTATTACTTGTTGTCAATTCTTTCAAAGATTTGTCTTCTCCTGATACTTCAAATTGTTTGATTCTTTTTCTATCATCAATCTGAGTGAAAACATTACCTTTCAGGATACCCAAAGTTCTGTAATTTCCAATAAATGCTCTTTCTTTTCCAACCTCAGTTTGGTTGATGTCTTTACCATAAAGACTTGTTTTGTAATCCCAATTGAGGTAACCAAATAGTGTAGGCATTACATCTATCTGAGACATTAATCGGTCTATTTTCTCTGGTTTTTGGTTGAGGTTATAGATGATTGCAGGGATGTGATGTTTGGCTATATTGATTTCCCATTTTCCAGCACTGCTCGCACAATGGTCTGCAACGATCACAAAAACAGTATTCTTGAACCAAGGTTTTTTCTTAGCATCATTAATGAATTTTCCTAATGCATAGTCGGTATATTTCACGGCTGCATCTCTTTCTCCTTGTGGTAAATCTATTTTACCAGCGGGGAAAGTGTAGGGTTTGTGGTTGGAGGTCGTCATCACGAACTGAAAAAATGGCTTTTTCAACTGATCATTTTTATCCGCGTATTTTATAGATTGTTTGTAAATATCTTCGTCGCAAATTCCCCAAGCATTCTCAAAGCTAACTTCATTATTTTGTATCGGGAAACGTTCTGTTTTAATATGATCGGACAAGGGATTTCCACGATATCTATCTACAATATCAAAACCTTGTCCACCAAAAAAAGTATTCATATTATCGAAATATCCATCTCCACCGTAGATAAAATAAGGGTGGTATTGTTTAGACTTAATCACTGTAGCCGCAGAAAACAAATTCTGGTTATTTTCTCTTCTTACAATACTGTTTCCAGGCGTTGGAGGTACAGACAAGGTAAGTGCTTCCATCCCTCTTACCGTACGAGTTCCGGTAGCATAAAGGTTGGTAAGGAAAATACTTTCGTTGGCTAGTTTGTCATAGTTTGGAGTGATGTTGCTTTTGTTTCCAAATTCAGCAAGAAAATCTGCACTGAAGCTTTCTATCACAATCAGTATGATATTTGGGGTTTGTTGTAGACTATCACCTCTAGTATTTCTAGAAATATTGTCCCAATTGGAAGTTGCATACGTTTGGTTATTTTGTATTAAATTGCCTTTTAAAGTCTGATAGGCTTCCCTTTCTGGTCTTGTAGGATAGAAGGTCAAATAATCGAGCTCATTAGATTTGAAAGCGGAAATAAAAGCAAATGCTCCGTTTTTTCCTACTTCATTCATAACCAAATTATTACTAAAATCTGCTTGTTTGTTTTTTAAAACTAAACCTAAAAATACCGCAATACCAAGGGTAGGAATTGCATAAAAAGTACGCTTATTAAAAGTAATTTTAGAATTAAACGTGTTGCTGAATACTTTTTTCTTTTTTAAAATATAAAAAGTAATCACAATTAGACCAATCAAAACAGCAATTATCAAGGGTAAAGGATAAGACTGATTGATGTTTTCTACTACTTCATACGTGTAAATAAGATAATCTACCGCAATGAAATTAAATCTCACCCCAAATTCGTCCCAAAAAGGAATTTCAGCCAACAAACTGAAGTAAATTATGATTAGAATAAGCGTAATGTAAAAATAAGTGAAGCATTTATCAAACAGAGAACCTATTAATTTTCTCGGTAAAACCCAAAGATAAAGTCCGTATAAAAATAAAAATAAAAGTCCTGAGCAAAGATCAAACAGAAATCCTGTAAAAAATGCTCTCGCGATGTATAAAAAGTTGAGGTCAGCATCGCTGTGAGAAACCAGCAGAAAAGCGATTCTTAAAATAAATGATAATACCAAATAAAGGCTCAAAACACTGAATAATGCGGAAAATCTGCTCCCGAATAAGGTTTGGCTAAGTTTGGATTTGTTAGTTGAAGTCATGATTCTGTAAAGTATATATTATATAACATAGTTCCAATTTTTTTTAATTCCAATAGTCTGAAAAAGAGCGTCTTATAGTATTAGTATTTGTATACATTATTCAACTCATCCAACTTATCTTAATCCTGAATAGGCAACATCTAATTAGGTTGTAATAAAATTTAAATCAATATTTTACATCCTCATAAATTTAAAGATAACAAGATTAAAGTTAATAATTTCTTATTATGTTTTATGGATAAAAAGATTTTTAAATTAAAACAATAAGTTGCAAGCAAAAAAATATCTGCTTTCAAATTATGAAAACGAGCTAATTTTGAAAATAATGAGTGGTTAATCTTCTCTTTTTATTTATGAGAGTATGTTGGTATCGTGTATTTGTTGATCTTTTGCTAGCAAGAAAACTTGATATAAGACTAGGCTGATTTAGCAGCATCATTTTAGTCAACACGTGTGTACTATTAGCGGTGTAAAAAGCTTATCTAAATTCAATCAATTATTATTTTTTTATCACCATATTTTCCAACATTAATATTTTCATCAAGTCCGGTTGAAGGTCGAGTAAGATTTCCACAAAATAAATTAGAATTATTGGCATTCCCCCTTTCTCATTTTGTAATTTAAGAACGCAATGTTCAAAATTGGATAAATTAATAGATTATTGCTATGCTTTAGAAAAACAAAGAAAACTATTTAGGCGAATCACGAGTTGTTGTTGCCAGCAGATGCTAAGAGAATCGTTGGGGGTATAATAAATATCCTTTTTACTCTTCTCAACGTCCGCACTTTAGTTTTTTTATAAAGTTTTGGTGGCACCCCTTCAATTTTACTGAAGGTATATTTTCAATGGTTGAGCACAGCCGAATCCAAGCCATACAATTCTTTCCTCACAATTCCATAAAACTCGCCGATAATCACGAACTTTGCAACATACAATGTAAATGAATTATGGCAAAACAAGACAAAAATATCTTCAAAGAAACCTATCCCGTATTGGGGATGTCTTGTGCGTCTTGTGCGGGAAGCGCCGAAAGTATAATTCAGCAACAAGAAGGTGTACAAGAGGCTTCAGTGAATTATGGCACCGGAAATCTGACCGTAACTTATCAATCCAAAATTACTTCAACTGAAAAATTGCAGCAAGCTTTACAATCGGCGGGTTTCGATTTGCTTTTGGAGGATGAATCGCATCAACAAGAAACTTTAGAAGCAATTCAGGAGGATTATTTTAAGCAACTTCAATTTAAAACCATTTGGGCAGTTATCCTTTCGTTACCAGTGGTGATTATTGGGATGTTCTTTATGAATATGCCTTTCGCCAACCCAATCATGTTTGTTTTTTCTACGCCAGTAGTGGTGTGGTTGGGGCGAGATTTCTTCCTTGGTGCATGGAAACAAGCCAGAAATAAAATGGTAAATATGGATACATTGGTGGCGTTGAGTACTGGGATTGCTTATGTTTTCAGTGTTTTCAATATGTTTTTTATGGATTTTTGGATGAAAAGAGGAATTCATGCTCATGTTTATTTTGAGGCAGCATCAGTGATTATTACTTTTATATTAATCGGTAAACTATTAGAAGCAAAAGCCAAAGGAAATACCTCAACTGCGCTTAAAAAACTAATAGGGCTGCAACCTAAAACGGTAATTGTAGTTCAGGAAAACGGAGCTGAAGTTGTTTTACCTATAGAAAATGTAAAAATTGGCGATCAACTATTGGTGAAGCCTGGTGAGAAAATTGCGGTAGATGGAGTAGTAGTAGCTGGAGATTCTTATGTGGACGAAAGTATGCTGAGTGGCGAACCCATTGCTCTGCATAAAGAAAAAGGCGATAAAGTATTTGCAGGAACCATTAATCAAAAAGGGAGTTTCCAATTTCAAGCATTAAAAGTAGGGAAGGAAACGATGCTTTCACAAATCATCAAAATGGTGCAAGATGCGCAAGGAAGCAAAGCGCCCGTACAAAAATTAGTAGATAAAATAGCGGGTATCTTCGTTCCGACTGTGATTGCGATAGCTGTTATTACTTTTATTGTATGGTCGATTTTTGGCGGCGAACACGCAACGGTACAAGCGCTAATGGCATCGGTAACGGTGTTGGTAATTGCTTGTCCGTGTGCATTAGGATTGGCGACACCTACAGCGATTATGGTAGGTGTTGGAAAAGGTGCTGAAAACGGAATATTAATAAAAGATGCCGAAAGCCTAGAATTAGCAAAAAAAGTAAACGCTATTATCCTCGATAAGACGGGAACCATTACGGAAGGTCGCCCACAAGTAAGCGATTTGTTTTGGTTAAATGAAAATGAAACGCATCCATCTATATTATTCAGTTTAGAAAAAAAATCAGAACATCCTTTAGCTGAAGCAGTGGTAAAGTTATTGTCGGACACGAAATCTGTTCAATTAGATCAATTCGAAAGCATTACGGGAAAAGGTGCAAAAGCAAAGTACCAAGACGAAACCTATTTTGTAGGCAATATAAAATGGCTTTTGGAACAAAATGTTTTTATTTCGGAAGATTTAAAATCAAAATCAGAAATTTGGTTGTCTCAAAGTAAGACTGTGGTTTGGTTTGCAAATAATAAAGAAGCTTTGGCGGTGATGGCAATTTCAGACCAAATAAAACCTACATCAATTAAAGCAATAAAAACATTGCAAGATCAAGGAATCGAGGTGTATATGCTGACGGGTGACAACCAACAAACGGCAAAAGCGATTGCAGAACAAACAGGAATTAAAAACTATAAAGCCGATGTGTTGCCCCAAGATAAAGCTGATTTTGTAAAAACTTTACAACAACAAGGCAAAATAGTAGCGATGGTGGGTGACGGCATCAATGATAGTACAGCTTTGGCGACTGCTGATGTAAGTATTGCGATGGGTAAAGGATCTGATATTGCGATGGATGTAGCAAAGATGACCATTATTTCGTCAGATTTAAGCAAAATTTCGAAAGCCATAAGGTTGTCTCAGCAAACGGTAGCTACCATTAGACAAAACTTATTTTGGGCATTTATTTACAATATTATTGGAATTCCAATAGCAGCAGGAATTTTATATCCTATCAATGGTTTTCTACTCAATCCGATGTTGGCAGGTGCAGCCATGGCACTGAGTAGCGTAAGTGTGGTGAGCAATAGTTTGCGACTAAAATGGAAAAAGTAAACCATCATTTTCGTGTTTATTTTGTAAATTTGAATAGAATTAAATTCAACAATTAGATTAAATAAAGAACAATGGAAAATAAAGAATTGAAATTTAAAACCAACTTAAATTGTGGTAATTGTGTTTCTAAAGTACAACCCGCTTTCGACAGCGCAGAAGGCATAGCTGAATGGAATGTAGATACCGATAACGTGGATAAAATTCTAACAGTTTCATCTAAAGGGATCAGTGAAAATGAGGTCTTAGAAATTGTGAAAAGCAAAGGTTTTAAAATAGAAACCCTTTCAGAATAAAAAAGAGAAGCATCGAAAGTTGCTTCTCTTTTTTATTTAAATTAAAACTAATCAAACTTTTATTTCAACTTGGAGTTGTCTCCCTTCCTTCTGTGCTTTCTTATCCATAGAAGTTCCAATGCCAGCGCCAATAGCCATACCAAAAGGCAATCCTAAACCTAAAAGTCCTATATTTCCAATGCTTAGCCCGAACGCAACACCCAAAGGAAGCCCAATTCCGCTCATACCTAAGAGCATCCAGAGATTTCTATAATAATTTTTCGGAACTATTTTCATTTCTTTTTCAAGCTCCCTTATCAATTGCGTTTGTTTTTCTTTTATCAGTTTAAACAAAGAAGAGCCAGTAAGAGCAGTTTCGTTAATTGTATTGATGCTTTCTTTCGCTAATTTTTCTATGTTTTGGGACAATTTTCTGTCTTTTAATTCTGCGATTAACGTAGAAAATTGAGCATGAATTTTTTTGATTTTGTTATTAATAGAAGTATTTTCTTTTATTTCTAATTCTTTTAATGTCATCTTTTTATTTTAAATATACTTTGAAAACTTATTCTTACCTAATTCTATTTTGAAATCCAAATTGTAGGATTGGAAAATATCCTAACCTTGGGGGTTTGTATCGTAAAGATCACATTTTTTAATCATGATAAATTGTTTTACGCCTACAAAATCGGTTTTGTAATGCCAAGTTTCAGCAAAATCATACAAAATATCAATTCCAGCTTCCCAAGGTTCATTATCCAATAAGCATTCGCCCATACTTTCTTTATTTGCTTGTTTCGAAATATAAATTTTCAGCCAATGAAACTTTTTATCCGCACTGCATTTCTTCTTCAATTCATCTTTTAGCAGTAAATACAATTGATCTATTTCAATTTGAATATCAGAGTTTCCTTGTATCATTACATTTCCAAGATTTGGATGCCAAAGAACATCATCACTTTGAAAGTCTAATTCGGGATGATGAAATTCTGTAAAGCTTTCTATGATGGGTGTGAAAGTGGTGTAGATGTAATTGTTGAGAACAGATTCTATTTTTTCGTCAATTGTTTGCCCAACTCCCACAATATTTTCTTCGATCCCAGATGGAAAATAAGTGTTATGGATGGTGACAATCATCAGATGCATAAGGCTTGGATGATAGTCTGGATTTTCTATGATGAAAGTTGCTATTTCAATTTCGTTTTCAATAATCAAAGAGGTATATTGAGGATGTTTGGTAACGGTATATCCAGCGGTGATTATCTTTTCTTCTAGACGTTGTAGCAATAGAGCACTGCTGTCTGTAGGTTGTCGTGTACCCAAATCATTTTTACATTCAGGACTCTTTTTGGTCTTTAAAATATCAAATAATCCCATTAGTGTTTTTTCTTATTTCTATATTTTGAGTGGTGAGTTCGGTGTATCTATTAAATATTAAAGAAATTTTTAATATTAATTGACTCTAAAATAAGAAAAAAATTCCATTTCTAGGATAGAAGTAGGTATCAACAAGAATATGTAACAATCAAATTTTAATACGTTAAAATCTTTATTAAACTATAGATTTTAGATATTTTCATTAATTTTGCATATTATAATATAGATTTATGTTAGATTTTACAACTATTAAGGATCTTAAGTATCAGTTGGGAAGATGGTGCAGAAAACTTCGCAAGGCTGAAAAGCTTACTCAGCTGCAGTTGGCAGAAGAGTTGGCGTTGTCTCCGCTAACCATTGCCAATTTGGAAAAGGGCGAAAACCCTACGATAGAAACTTTACTCAAAGTCTTGCAATACTTTGATGAGTTGTCTTCTCTAAACGAGTTTGTAGCTTCTAAAATAGAAAATCTAACCGATGATCAATCTACGATGTACTAATTATGGCTAAAAATCAGATAATATCAGTTCATTTTCAAGGGATTGAAATAGGGAAAATTGGATATGATGAAAATCAGAAGAAATCATCTTTTCAATACAATCCAGCATTTTTGGAGATGGATATTTTCAAAAAAATATTTCCTTACGTCATCAGAAGAAGCTCTAGTGTACAAGTTTTTTCAGAATTTGAAGGCGAAACTTTTCGTGGTTTGCCACCCATGATTGCAGATTCTTTACCAGATTATTTTGGGAATGTTATTTTCAAAGAATGGCTAGAAGCAAGTCATAAAGATTTTACCAATATTTCTCCATTAGAGCAGCTTACTTACGTTGGGAGAAGAGGGATGGGCGCGCTAGAATTTTCGCCTCACAAAGATATTATGTCTAATAGTTCGGTAGATGTCAACGAAATTACTGAGGTGGTAAAAAAAGTTTTAGACCTCAAAAAATCGGTGGCAGAAAAAGGTTTATCGGATATGGCTTTGCTAAACATTTTTAAAATTGGTACTTCTGCAGGAGGCGCAAGGCCGAAAATCCTTATTTCCGAGCATAAGGAAACCAAAGATCTTGTTCCTGGAGATTTGGTAACTTCGGAAGACTACAACCATTATATTATAAAATTATCTATAGACGATGCACAGGGATATTCTAAAGAAAAAGTAGAATTTATTTATTACCAAATTGCTACCGAATTGGGTATAGAAATGATGCCTTCTCATTTGGTAGACGATAAACATTTTGCAACCATCCGTTTTGATCGACAAAAGGGCGAGAAACAACATATTCTTACTGCTTCGGGGATGACAGGTTGGGACTTCAAAAAACCAGAACATTCTTCTTACGAAAATCTATTCAAGCTGGCTCTCGATCTTAAAGTTCCTCACAAAAAGATCATTCAGTTGTACAAAAGGATGGTTTTCAATCTTGTATTTGCTAATATTGATGATCATTTGAAGAATTTCTCATTCATTTACAACAAAGAAAAAGACCATTGGAATTTGGCGCCAGCTTACGATCTTACGTATCCCTTAGACGCTTTTATCAACTACACAAGAGTGGCGCGTGCACTTTCTATCAACGGAAAAAGAAATAAAATTACCAAAGAGGATCTTTTGAAAATTGCCGATCAGTTTACAATCAAAAATCCAAAAGGTATTATTTCAGAAGTAGTAGAAGCTACAGAACGCTTTAGAATACTTGGTGAACAACAAGAAATTCCTATCAAAGCTATCGATAAAATAGAATCTGATTTTCTTTTATTTTAAATATCAACAAATTAACATCAATCTGTATTCTCCTTGATTCTCTTTTGGAGCACGATGAATGCTAGGAAGTACTGCTTGGTCTGGATGATCTACCGCCAATCTCCAAAGTGAATGTTTTCCTAGATTAATGGATTTTGCATGAGGTTTTTCTTGATAATGCAAATCGAAAAAATGATCTACCAAAAAGGTTTCAAATTCGTTTTCTGCTCCAACATGAAGTTTTTTTAAGGCTTCACGGATTTCTGGAACTACAATTTTTTGCACTGCTTCATCGTTGGGTAAAATATCGCTAGATGCACCGTGATAAGTACACAAATACGTATCTGTGCCTATGGGCGAACGATCTACATGCCAAGAATAAACATCGGTAGAGATAAAACCCAATTCATCATCTCTTTCGTAGCATTTCAAAAGGTTGAGCGAAGGCAAAGCGCCAAATTCGGTAAGAAGTTTCATATCATTTAGGATAATTTGCCTTGCTTTATTACCATTCTCAGAAAGGTTTAGAAATTCCAAATCTTCTGCAGAAACCTCCGTAATATCGTTTTCTAGAATAAGTTGAGAAACAATTTCTTCAAAATCGCCATCCAAATTTCTTTGCCAACACAAAGCATTATTTTTACCTTCGAATAGAGTAGTGGTAAGCTCAGAAAATGAATTTACAGTTTTTATATAATCGGATTCAAAAGGAAGACTACTCATGGATGATGCGCCAAATTTGGTTTAAATAGTTAAAGTACAAAGATACGATTGTTATTTTTCAAGAAATAAAACTGGGCTTTTTAATTATATTTAAATGGAATAATGCTGATTTTTGATTTGTATGATTTAAATAATTACATTTGTTATTCATGAACGACGAACAGCTATTTTTACTCATCCAAAAGGCCAAAGATAAAGACCAAAAGGCCCAAACCAAACTCATCAATGTGTATTGGGTAGATGTGTTTTCTTTTGTGATGAAGAAAGTAAGAGACGAAAATGATGCTGATGAAATTACGGTGAATGTTTTTTCTAAAGTTTTATCCAAATTGGAAATGTTTGATCCGCATTTTCAGTTTAAAACCTGGATTCTAACAATCGCACAGAATACGATGATTGATTTTTGGCGAAAAAAAAGCAGAGAAAACCAAGATCCTACAGAGAATCTAGAGGAAGTGAAAAATCAATTTGCCAAATCTCCAGAGGAACTCATGATTTCGGATGAGGAGCAAAAAAATATCATCAAAATTATAGAGTCTTTGGATGCCAACTATCAGGATATAATAAAGTTGAGGTTCTTTGAGGAGAAAAGCATTAAAGAAATTGCTGAAGAATTGGGGATTTCTGTTGCCAATACCAAAGTAAGAGTGATGCGCGCAAAAAAGGTTTTGGCAGAGCTGCTTAAGAATAATGATTTTGAGGAACAATAGATAATCTCTGCTCATAATTGTTAGAAACTATCGGTAATTATTAGCTCTATCGATGCTGTTCTTAGATGGTTTCCATGAAAAAATCCTTAACTTTGGAGTCAATTTTAGAAATAAATGGAGAATTTAGTTCAAGATACTACCGTTCAAAAGCCAAAATGGATTCGTGTGAAACTTCCTACAGGGAAAAACTACCGCGAACTGAGAACTTTGGTGGATAAATATAAATTAAATACAATTTGCCAAAGTGGAAGCTGCCCAAATATGGGAGAATGTTGGGGCGAAGGAACCGCAACTTTCATGATTTTGGGAAATATATGTACACGTAGCTGCGGATTTTGCGGAGTGAAAACCGGAAAACCAATGGATGTAAACTGGGACGAACCCGAGAAAGTAGCTAGATCAATCAAATTAATGAAAATAAAACACGCGGTACTTACTTCTGTAGACCGTGACGATTTGAAAGATATGGGATCTATCCTTTGGGGAGAAACAGTAAATGCGGTGAGAAGAATATCTCCCGGAACTACGATGGAAACTCTAATTCCAGATTTTCAAGGTATTACCAAACACTTAGACAGAATGGTGGATGTAGCGCCAGAAGTTATCTCACACAATATGGAAACCGTAAAACGTTTGACAAGAGAAGTGAGAATTCAGGCTAAATACGAAAGAAGCTTGGAAGTCTTAAGATATCTAAAAGAAGCAGGACAAAATAGAACCAAAACAGGATTGATGCTTGGGTTGGGAGAAACAAAAGACGAGCTTTTTCAAACCATTGAAGATATCAGAAATGCAAATGTAGATGTCATTACAATGGGGCAATATTTGCAACCAACCAAAAAACATCTTCCTGTAAAAAGATTTGTAAGTCCTGAAGAGTTCGAAGAGCTTGGAGATTTTGCCAGAAGCCTTGGCTTCCGTCATGTTGAAAGTTCTCCGCTTGTAAGAAGTTCTTACCATGCAGAAAAGCATATACACTAAAATTCAGACGATAAACCTTATAAAGATCTTAGATTTAAATTATTTTAAATCTAAGATTTTTCTTTTAAATTAGAACCAAACAATGAAGATTGACAAAAGAATGTTGCCTCTAGCAATAGGAGGATTAGGGATAGGAACCACAGAGTTTGCCATTATGGGACTTCTTCCTGATATTGCAAAAACATTGGAAATTACCATACCAGAAGCGGGTCATCTTATTTCTGCTTATGCAATGGGAGTAGTAATAGGAGCACCAATTCTTATCGGCTACTCGGTAAAATTCCCTCCTAAGAAAGTATTATTTGTATTAATCATTATATTCACGCTCTTCAATGGATTATCAGCTATTGCTCCCAACTATAGTTCTATGATGGTGGTGAGATTTTTGGCAGGTCTGCCTCATGGAGCCTTTTTCGGAGTGGGAACTGTAGTGGCTACAAGGCTTGCAAGCAAAGGAAAAGAAGCTTTTTATATTTCGCTGATGTTTACAGGGCTTACTTTTGCCAACTTGGCAATGGTTCCTTTGGTGACGTATGTTGGGCATGTTTTCCATTGGCGATGGTACTTTGTAATCGTTACTATTATTGGTTTTTTTACGCTTGGCGCTATAAAATTGTGGTTGCCAAATTTGGAACAAAAAGAGGGCGGTGCATTTTTGGATGAGCTTAAAATTCTTAAATCAAAAAGAACATGGATGGTGCTTCTTATTACGGGAATTGGTTTTGGAGGACTATTTACTTGGTTTAGTTATATCACTCCACTAATGACATTGGTAGCAAAGGTAGACACCGAATATATGGCATATGTAATGATATTGGCTGGCGCCGGAATGTTTGTAGGAAATCTTGGCGGTGGATATTTATCAGATCGTTTCAACCCAGAAAAAACGTGTATTTTCCTTATTACTTCTATGATGTTGGCTTTAGGTTGTGTTTTTCTATTTGCTGAAAATACTATCATTGCTCTTATTCTTACCTTCGTATGTGGTGCCTTGTCTATGGCTGTATCTGCTCCTATTAATATTATGATGATGAAGGCTGCCCCGAAAAGTGAAATGATGGCAGCATCCTTTATGCAAGCCGCATTTAATATTGCTAATGCTATGGGAGCTTTCCTTGGTGGAATCCCATTGTTGTATGGTTTATCTTACAACTATCCTTCGTTGGTAGGTGTTGGTATGACGTTTATTGGATTGATGATTGCCGTGCGTTATCTGTTTTTATACGGTGACCGCGCAAAGAAGTAGTTTATTTATATTTAAATTAAACAATGTGGCTTCGGCTCCGCTCAGCCATCGGATTGGTGATTTTTATTTGTTAATACGGTAGAAAGTCCCAGAGTGTAGTCGAAGTGGTTATTATAAATCGTGCTGATAGATGTAATGATCGTAAAATATCGATTTCTTCCTTTTCTAATCCTTACATTTGTATTCCATCTTTATGCAAGATGAAAATGTACGTTATTATGATTGATAAAAGATATAAAGAACAAACACATACCGATCCCAACAATTACCAATATACCACTGTAACCCATGATGAAAATAAGGTAAGAATCTACACCCTGAAAAATGGTTTGAAAGTCTATTTGGCTCAAAATTTAGATTCACCTAGAATTCAAACCTATATTCCTGTAAAAACGGGAAGTAATAACGATCCTTCGGATAATACAGGTTTAGCACATTATCTAGAACACATGATGTTCAAAGGAACTTCTAAAATTGGTACGCTGAACTGGAGTGCCGAGAAAGTACTTTTAGATAAAATTTCAGATCTTTATGAACAACATAAAGCGGAGCAAAATTCAGATAAAAAGAAAGAAATTTACAAGCAAATAGATGAGGTTTCTCAGGAAGCAAGCCAATATGCTATCGCTAATGAATATGATAAAATTATTTCTTCTTTAGGTGCAACAGGAACTAACGCACATACTTGGTTTGATGAAACGGTTTATAAAAATAATATTCCGAATAATGAACTCGAGAAATGGCTAAAGATTGAGAAAGAGCGTTTTTCTGAATTGGTTTTAAGGCTTTTCCATACCGAACTAGAATCTGTATATGAAGAGTTCAACCGTGCGCAAGACAACGATTCTCGTCTGGTAAACTACGAATTGATGGATGCACTTTTTCCTACACATCCAAATGGTCAGCAAACCACGCTTGGAGATCCAAATCATCTCAAAAACCCTTCTATGAAGGCAATACACAAATATTTTGATGAGTATTATGTGCCAAACAATTATGCAATTGTTTTGGTGGGAGATTTAGATTTTGAGGAAACTATACTTGCTGTAGATCAATATTTTGGCGATCTTCCGTATAGAGAATTACCCAAAAAAGAACCGATAATAGAGCTACCCCTTACAGGAATTGTAGAACGCACAGTAAAAAGTCCTACTACACCTCGTGTACAGATGGCTTGGCGTACAGACTGCTATGCTTCTAGAGAGGCTATGTTGGCTGATATTGTTGCCAATATTCTTAGCAATAGAGGGGAAGCTGGTTTGCTAGATCTTAATATCAATCAAACTCAAAAAATGCTTTGGGCACAAGCTTATTCTTTAGGTTTGAAAAATTATGGTTATTTCTCTTTGGTTGCAGTTCCTAAAGAAAATCAAACTTTGGCGGAAGCAAGAGATATGATGATGGAGCAGATAGAGCACATCAAAAAAGGAGAATTCCCAGATTGGTTATTGCCTGCAATTATCAGCGATTTTAAGCTTCAAAGGATGAAAGGTCTAGAAACTGCAGATGGTCTTGCAAACAATCTTTATGACACTTTTATTAAAGATATTTCATGGGAAGATGAACTGAATGAGATGGATCAGTATTCACTTTTCACCAAAGAAGATGTTGTCAACTTTGCCAATGAATTCTTCAAAGATAACTACGTGATTATCTATAAAGAAAAAGGGGTCAATGAAAAATTACTGAGAGTAGATAATCCTGGAATTACTCCAATTAAAATAAATAGAGAAGCACAATCTGAGTTTTTGCAAGAAATAGAAGCACAACAAACTCCAGAAATTACTCCTGTATATATCGATTATAAAAAAGAAATTACCACAGATTATGTAAAAGATAAGAAGGTAAGTTTCGTAAAAAATAAATACAATGATGTAGCACAAGTATTTTTTATTTTCCCCTTTGGGAGTGATAATGATAGAGAACTTGGACTTTCTACCCAGATATTGCAGTACCTAGGTACTGATCAATTTTCCCCTGAAGAGCTGAAAGAAGAATTTTTCAAAAGAGGAATTACTAATGATTTCAAAACTACCTCAGATCAACTTTTAATCTCATTAAGTGGACTAGAAGAAAATATAGACAAAGGGATAGAATTGCTGCAACATTGGATGCAAAATGCACTTCCAGATCAGGATATTTATCTTCAGTTTGTAGATACCGTTTTGGAAAATAGAGAAGCAGCAAAACAAGATAAAAATCGTATTATGACGGCTCTTACCAACTATGCTAAGTTGGGTAAAGAATCTAGATTTTTGGATTTCATGTCTAAAGATGAACTACAAAATGCCAAGGTAGAAGAGTTTACGGATAGGATGAAAAACTTATTCAGCTTTCCTTATCAAGTGTTTTATTATGGAAAAGTTTTTAAAACTTTCCTATCCAAGCTAGAAAATTTTGTAGAACAAGAAACGAGAACTATTGCTGAACCTAAAGTTTACATTAGACCAGAAACTACAGGTGAAATCTATTTTACCAACTATGATATGGTACAGATGGAAATGAGCAAAGTAGGAAAGGGTAAAAATGTAAATCCTTTAAATTCTGGTAAGATCAATGTCTTTAATGAATATTTTGGTAGAGGATTATCATCTATTGTCTTCCAAGAGATGAGAGAAAGTAAGAGTTTGGCATATTCTGCTTATGTTTCGTATTCCCCAAATGTGGAGTTGGGAAATCCCGATTATATTACTACTTACATCGGAACACAACCAGATAAGCTAGAAATTGCGGTAGATACTTTGACGGAGTTGATGGGTCAATTGCCGGAAGTTCCTGCACAATTCGAGAATGCTAAGAGTTCTGCATTAAAGCAAATTGCATCTACTAGAATTACGAGAACCAATATTTTCTTTAATACGCTTAAACTTAAAAAATTGGGTGTTGACTTCGATTATCGTCAGGAAGTATACAAGCAAATACAAGGTTTGACCTTTGAAGATATTAAAGAATTTTATGCCCATCAAATAAAACCGATTCATTTCAATACCGCTATTATTGGTAAAAGAGAAAACCTAAATATAGACGCTATTTCTAAAATGGGAACTTACCATGAAGTATCGCTAGAAGAGATTTTTGGATACTAAAAACCCAAAAAG